>JAXDQK010000132.1:0-3097 GCA_034667905.1 Gammaproteobacteria bacterium
CCCTTGCCTCCGTTCAAATCCCCATAGCTCATCGCTCCCGCTGACGTCCTCAGTTCGACTCCGCTGTTTCCTCCCTTGGGGCTTGCCCGACGTCTGCCCTCACACCTCTGCGGGTATGGCATGCTCAGCGATGACAGGCAGACATCGGGCAACCCTTAACAAAAGCGGAACTTCATCAGCATAAGAACGCCTGCCAGAAAGCAGCCGTTCGGTCGCCGCGGTATATTCGGTTTACGAACGGCGACCAAGGCTGCACAGGGAAGTGCTGTGAACGATCTTAGGCGAGCACCTCAAATCGAGTACCAAGGCACAAGGGCCCGTGATGTTGCGGTCGACCATGGAGGCACCAAGATGGCGTGTTCTAGAGGCGCCGCATCACCTGATCCGCACACGCAGCGCCGACTGTTCGCCGCGTCTGCTGGCTACTGCCAGAACCCCACTTGCTATTCGCAGACGCGGCCGGACAATCCTTCCACATCGCCGAGATGGCCCACATCTGTGCAGCCAATGATGGCGGGCCTCGCGCCAACCCAGATCTCAGCGACAGACATGGACGCACTCCAACACAAGTAGTTTTGACCGTCGGATACTTCGCGCTCACCGAATGAGCTACGCGGATGTCTCGTAGCGGCGGATGAGCTGACTGTCGAGCTGTCGGATGCCTACCGGATGCGCGCCGACAGAAAGCGCACGATATGTTCTGCGATCGGTTGGGCATGTTCTTCCAGGGCGAAGTGTCCCGTGTCGACAAAGTGGATTTCCGCGTCCGGCACGTCGCGTTTGAATGCTTCCGCCCCGGCGGGAATAAAGAAAGGGTCGTTCTTGCCCCACACCGCCAGCAGCGGCGGCTTGACCTTACGCAAGGTCTCGTGCCACTTTGGATAGAGCGCAACATTGTTCTGGTAGTCGTAGACGAGAGCGAGTTGTATCTCGGCGTTGCCCGGACGATCTAAGGTCATCTGGTCGAAGGTATAACTATCCGGGTTCAAGGCTTCCGGGTCTTTGACGCCGACGGAGTACTGATACTTGGTCGACTCGAGCGTGAGCAAGCCTCGCACCTTCTTTTCGGTGATTGGATTGCGATCCTTCCAATAGGGTTCCATGGTGTCCGCCCAAAACCCGCCTAGCCCTTCTGTGTAGGCGTTGCCATTCTGCGTGATGATGGCCTGGATGCGCTCGGGATGATTGAAGAACAAACGCATGCCGATCGGGGCACCGTAATCCTGAATGTAGATCGAATATCTTTCGACGCCGACGGCCTGGAGAAATTTGTCCATGAGGTCCGCGATGGAATCAAAGGTGTACTCGAATCGAGTCGTCATGGGCTGATCGCTGTAGCCAAAGCCTGGGTAATCGGGGGCGATCACGTGATAGCGCCCGGCGAGTTTAGGGATGAGGTCTCGAAACATATGCGACGAGGACGGGAAGCCATGCAAAAGAACGACGGTGGGATTACTGGGGTCGCCGGCCTCTCGATAGAAAATTCCGATGCCGTCAACCGCCTTGCGGCGGTAGCGGACTTGTATCAATGCTGCTGCGGAGTTATCTGCGTTGCCAGCTATACCCATGTCATTGCTCCAGGACCGTTGAGTTGCTCATGAGCTTCGCATCACGGTCTGTCTGAGACTCCACCCGATCGGGTGTTTTTGCCGACGGTTAGCTTGCGATGACAGACATGTCCCGCGACATTCACCCGTTCGAGTGGATACCCCTGGCACATGCCCACGTAATGTACGCGGTGCCGCTACGAGCCGCAGTTGGCGACGATGGCGGGCGAAACACCTAAATCATTGTCGCCGAGGAAAATTACCCATGATCAAATCTTCACGGTCCATTGCGATCTCACGCAGAGATGTTCTATTCGTCGGCGGCGTGACGCTCTCCGGCGCGGCGGTCGCCCTGCTGGCCGGGCGTCCGGCGCTCGCTGCAAAGCATGCGGCCGGTCAGTCGGCGCAGAAGGATGCCTCGGTCATCAACACCGCGCTTGCCCTGGAATACGAAGGGATCAATGCGTACACCCTCGGCGCGCAATCGAATCTGCTCGAGAAGCCGGTTTTGGCGATCGCCGTGAAGTTTCAGGATGATCATAAAGTACACCGTGATCGTCTCCTGGCCGTGTTGCAGACGCTTGGGGCTGCCCCTGTCAAGGAGAAATCTCTGGCGGAATACGCCGAGGAACTTGAAGTCAGCAAGCTCAAGACGCAAGCCGACGTCCTCAATTTCGCGGCGGGCTTGGAGCGCGGCGCGGTCAACGCGTACCTGGGCATTATTCCTTCCTTTGCCGATCACGCTCTGGCGAAACTGGCCGGGCAACTCGCGTCGGATGAGACGGTGCATTTTGCGATTCTCAATCAGGCGCTGGGGCGCCCGCTACCGCCGGCGATGAGCTTCGGGGTATGAGGAGAGCTCGGTTGGGAGTTGGCGGTTTCTGCATCACCGCCGTGGCACTCACCACGGCGCTTGGTGCTGAGCGTGAGGGGGATGCCCAGAGAGGCAAAGCGCTCTACGACTCCCGGTGCACTGCCTGCCATTCCCTGGACCACTCGCGAATAGGTCCGGCACACCGGGGCGTGTTCGGCCGCCACGCTGGCCAAGTTGTCGGCTTCGAGTATTCGCTGGCGCTGCGGCGCTCACATGTCGTGTGGAACGCAAGGGCGCTCGAACGTTGGCTCACCGACCCAGAACTTTTCATCCCGGGACAGAAAATGGGTTACTCGGTGCCGGACGCGCAGGACCGTGCCGACATCATTGCGTTTCTGGAAAGTCCAGGCGCGAGGTGATCGTCAGGGCTTTAGTACGCAGGGGCGAGGATCACTCACTTGAGTCTTTCGAGCTATGACTGTCTTCAATAGCGTCAGCGTTCCGGTGAGCGCATGCCGCCATCACACCTGATCTATCAATTTGGAGGCCGACCATGACTATTATCGACAGGGCTCTGGAATCGAATCGCAAGTATGCCAAAAGCTACGACCCGTCCCGAGCGATGCGTCCCGCGCCAAAACTCGCGGTTGTAACTTGCATGGATCCGCGACTCTCCGATCTACCCGCAATCTTAGGTTTACCACACGCGGATCTTGACGTTATTCGAACCGGCGGA
>JAXDQK010000133.1:0-462514 GCA_034667905.1 Gammaproteobacteria bacterium
GCCTCGGCGGCGCCGGCGGCGGCGCGATCGGATCGGCTCCGGGGTTCCAGGCATGGGCCAGGATGGCGGCCTTGGCATCGATGAGTGTCTGGTAACCACGATCTGTGGCCGCGTTGTGCACCTGCCATAGCGTCAATCTTGGCGCCAAGACGATAGTCAGAATCACAATCAGCGTGATGATCATCAATAGTGCGGCAGCACCGCGTTGACGGTGAAACATCGCTCCGATTGCTGCGGGAGATCTAGACATGATTTCGCATTCAGTGCCGGGTGACGGCCCCAGGCGGCACTAAGTCTTGGACTACTCCAAAGCGGTCAATCGACTGGCCGGGCAATATCAGGCGCGTCGTGCGGTCTTGATTGATGACCCATACGTTCCCATTTCGGTCGGTCCATGCAGATTTGTTGCGGACGGAATTTTCCACGACCTTGCCGTTGACCCAAACGGCACGCCCGTTCGCCCCGGTACTCAAGGCACCGTTGACGACCAGTCGCTCGCTCGACACGTTTCCGCCGCCGATCGTTGCGAGTACAGCGGATTCTGCAGGTGTGGCCTCGAGTTCAACACTCCGGCGGCGGCGCCGTTCGGTTGGTGAAAAGAAAATCCTGCCGATTCGCGGCTTGGCAGAGAAGGCAGGGGCTTGCCCTGCGCCATCGATTGGCGTGGTGTCGCGGCTAATCGAATCGCTGGCAACACTCGGGGGTTCGGCGGCGTTACCGAGCGACGCGATTGCCACGCCTACGGTTCCGGCGAGCGCCGCGAGCCACAATCGAGAGCGCGGGGATCGCGGCAGGATCTTCATCCTTCGGGTCCTGGTTGGCTTGCGGTCAGTTCTGTGGTGGGCGCAAATTCATACCAGATCAGCGCACAGTGCACGCCGAGCCCTCGAGCATCGTCGCGCAACTGACGGGTGCGAACGACCGAGCACGCCTCCTGCGCGGTGGTGCCGGGCACGTGTTTTTCGATGGAGTTCATGAGGTCGGCGAATTCATCCTCGTCCCCTGCAGTAGCGCTGAAGTCGAGGCGATGCGAAACCACTCGAAAGGAGGTGAGTTCGGCGGTCTCGGGTCCTGCGAAGGGTTCATCCTTGCCGATCACGTAGTCATCTATCAGTGCTGCGTGCTTCGCGCGGATCGCCGCCTCGAACCAATCGCCCGCGACCGCACGATCGAAACGGACGGTGAGCCCCTCGCGCACCAGCTGTTGGTATCGGGCCCCGTAGGTGTCAATGAGCAACCGATGTTCGTTTGCCTGCTCGAGGCGCGCCCGCGCGCTTCGGACGCGTTGCGCCGCGAGCTCGCTGCGATGTTGCGCGGCCGTTTGACGGGTGTTCTCGAATGCGACGGCCAATACACAAACGACGATTGAGGCGGCGCACAATTGCAACGTCGTCTTGAGTGCGGTCTTGGAGTAACGCGAGGACTTCATATCGCGCTCATGACGTATGCTTCGGGACGAAAGGTATGGTCACAATCACGCTGAAATCCGTTTTAGCGTTCGCAACATCCTTCGGGCTCGCGGCAAGGGTTCCACCAGGGGCAATATCAAACGGCAACTTTTCGATGTTCTGCTTACCCATGAGTTCATGAGCCAGGGCCGCCGCCAGCGCATTTACCGCCGCGTTCGCATCCGATTTCAATATGTCCACGCGGCTGTGTCCTGCAACGCGCAAGACAATGGTGTCCGATGAAACTACGGCCGAACCATCGGGCGGCGACGCCGCTGCCTCACCCGCGCCGACGGCAGTAGGTACGGCGTAGGACCACTCCAGTAGATCGACGTCAAGATTAGGAAACGGGGCAAGCGCCGCGGCGGTGCGCTGCATGAGCCCGACGGCGTTGACACTGCGCGCCAGCAGCCGGTCGCGTGTTTGCACGACGGCGCGCAGCTGCTGCGGCTCCAGGTCGGTTTTCGGGGCCGTACTCTCGGTGTTTTCAGCCGTAACATTCACGTGATCGGCAATCAACTCGGCGGTGCTCGCCAGTTCATTGTTCGCCCTCGTGGCGATCTCGGTAAACGATAGATAGCCCATGCCGACGGCAGCCGCGGCCACCGTGCCGCAGAGCGCGGCACGTCGGTAGTCGGCGCGCCGGCTGGCGTCCAGCAATGCGGTACCCGCGGCGCAACCAAAACCATGCTCACGCAGCGCCGCGTGATTAAATAGCAGCCAAGACGAATTCGCGCTCTCCAGCAGCGGCGCGGGCGCTCTCTTAACGAGTTCTCGGGGTTGAACTTGCACGAGTTGCACAGTTCGCAGGTTGTTGCCGGGGATCGTGATAGGAACGGCGGAGGGCTGCGCGTCGATCACTACAATCTGCAGCGTGCGGTAGCGGCTTTGCACTCCCCATAGCCGGGTCATGGTCAGGTATTGCAGCGTCTTGTCGATTTCCTGCCCCACCTGCGTGTCGCCGGCATTCGAATAGGCACACAGCCGAGAGAATCGTAAGCCCGACGGCGACACAAACGCATGTCGATATCCCGCGGCGGTGCGAAGCACAACGAGCGCATCCGACGCCGCCGGCAGTTTGAGGTGCTTCATGAGCGCAGGCATCAGCGCTCCCAAACTGAACAGACCGCGAACGTTCAGTGCACGCCCCTCGAGTGCGTCGAGCCATGGCGCCAGGGCTTCCGGATTGATGAGAGCGTATAAGATCCGCGTCGTGGTTCGAGAGCGGCGTCGCGTCAAATTTCGAAGGAACGCATAAGGACGCGACCGGTGCGGCACCAGAGCGCGATAGCTGGTGGTTCGATAGCGCTGCTCCAATTTGCGAGTCAGAAGCAACTTAAGGTCCTTGCGCGACAAGGTGGGCACAGTCTCCGCCTGATAGGCCTCTGCCTGAGTGTCGGTAATCACGAAGTAACGGTCGTGGAGAAAACGGTCCAGATGCGCCCCAAATTGACGCAGGCTCTCCTCATGGCTGCTTCGATCAGCCGACGCACTGCGGGGTATGGAAATGGCCGCCGTAAGGGCGAGGCCGGTGCCCAGTTCACGGTAGCACTCGAGCGATGCGGCCGTGATGCAAATGTATTGATTGCAGGCGCTCATATCTTGAGCTTCGAGATCGTGTCGTAGAGAGGGCCGAGCATGGAGAGAATGAGCCAGCCGAGTATCGCACCCATGAAAACCGTCAGGACCGGCTCGACCACTGCCTTGAGACTCTCGATCGATTCAGAGATCTCTCGATCGTAGAAATAGCTGACATTGGCTAGAGATTTATCCAGTTCTCCGGTCTGCTCGCCGATACGCAACATTCTGATCACGAGTTTCGGAAACAGCTTGGCTTGCTCGAATGACTCGGCAATGGTGAGCCCCTCCGCGATCCTCGCCTTGCATTCGAAAACTGCCTTGGTAAGAACGCGGTTGCCGGCGGCACCCGCCGACAGGTCCAGGGCAGCGAGTACCGGCACGCTGGACGCATACAGCATGCCGAGGGTCGAAGAAAACCGCGCAAGCGCGATCTTTTGCAGTGTCACGCCGATGAGAGGCATACGTAGCTTCATACCGTCGATCTTGGTACGCAGTGCCTCGGACGCGAAATTGAGCACCGACCAAATGGTGATGCCGATTGCCGCCGGCACGGCCAGCACCACCCACCAATGATTGACTAGGAAGCTGGAGATTCCCAGGAGAATCTGTGTTTGCAGGGGAAGTTGCCCGCCCGACATCGAGCGGATGAAGCCCGATAGCTGGGGTACGAGATAGATCATGAGAAATAGAAACACGAGGGTGATGATGGTCATGCCGAAGGCAGGATAAATGAGTAGCTTCTTGAAACTCGAACGCAGCTCGTCCTGCCACTTGAGCGAATCGGCCAGCTTCTGGAAGGTTTCAGGAATGTTGCCGGATTGTTCGCCCGCGCGAACCAATGCGACGAAGGTGTGATCGAAGGTTTTCGGGTAGGCGGCCAACGCATCGGCAAATTGCGTGCCCGATTGGATGGCCTCGAGCACGGCAGCAATGATGCCGCGGAAGCGCTGATGTTCGACTTCGTCCACCAAGTCTTTCAGGCCATCGAGAAGCGAGATTCCGGCGCGTGTTACCTGCGCGAGATGCAGACAAAACGTGATCAGATCCTTCGGCTTGACAGCGCCCCGCCATGAGGCGAGGAGCGGCGCGGAGCTTCTGGGTTGTGCCTCGATCAGTTCCAGCCGAAGCTGCGTCAATCTCGCCTCGAGTTCGGTCAAGTTGAGCGCGTCGGTTTGACCCGCACGCACTTGCCCCGTTTCGGTCACTGCTCTGTAGCGATAGATCGGCATACAAAGCTACTGCGCCTCGAGAGAGGTCAAATCGATGCTGCGCGCGATTTCATTCAAGGTGGTTGTGCCGTCGATCACGCGGCGCACGGCGTCCTGCGCAAGGGATCTGGCACCTTTTTGCGCCGCAAGGTTGCGCATTTCCCGCAATGTGCCGCGCCGCGCGACCAGTTCGTCCAGATCGGCGTCGAAGCGCACGACTTCCATCAATGCGATTCGCCCGAGATATCCCTGCTGCTCGCATTCCTCGCAACCGCCCGCTTCGTAAAGAGGATGGGTGTGGCCGGATTCGAGTCCTAACAAGCGGCGTTGCGCGCCGTTCGGTTGATAGGGTTTCTTGCAGCCGGGGCACAACCGCCGCACCAGCCGCTGAGCCACCACACCGATCAAATTCCCGGCGAGAATTTCCGGATTCAAACCCAAATCCAACAACCTTGCGACAGCCCCGAGCGCCGAATTGGTATGTAGGGTGCTGAACACCTGGTGTCCCGTCATCGCGGCCCGCAGCGCCATGGTGGCGGTGTCCGAATCGCGAATTTCGCCCACCAAAATGATGTCGGGATCCTGGCGCATCATCGAGCGGATCCCATTCGCAAAATCGATTTTTAAGCCTTCCGCCAGGCTCGTTTGTCGAATCATCGGCATCGGATATTCCACGGGGTCCTCGAGGGTCATGATGTTGACGGCCTCGGTATTGAGGGCACTTAAGATCGAGTACAGCGTTGTGGTCTTGCCGCTGCCGGTGGGACCCGTGACCAAAAGGATTCCATCGGGGCGTTTGATCATGAGCCGCAACATATCGTATTGGTCGGGCGCCAGTCCCAAGGCGTCGAGAGCGACCAAGCTGTGAACTTTGTCCAAGATGCGAAGAACCACGTTTTCGCCGTAGGTGGTCGGTTGCGCGGCGACGCGAAAGTCAATGTACCGACCCTGCAAGTGCAGGCTGATGCGCCCATCCTGAGGGGCGCGTGATTCAGCAATGTTCATGCCGGACATGACCTTGATGCGCACCAACATGGCCGACCAATATTTCGAGTGCAAGGCGCGAATTTGCCGAAGTACACCGTCGATCCGATAGCGGATGCGAATGAAGCCTTGTTCCGGCTCAAAATGGATGTCGCTGGCGCGGCGCGACACGGCATCGCCGACGAGCGCGTCGATCAGTCGCACGATAGGCTGCGTGTAGCCGCCGTCGGCGGTACTCAAGCTCTCGTAGTCGACTTCGCCGGTTTCGATTTCATTCAGGATGCCGTCGATCGACAACTCATGCCCGTAGAAAAGGTCGATGGCGCGTGTGACTTCGGCTTCGGAGGAGATTTGCGCCTCGGCGGTAATCTCGCCCCCCAACATTTCGTTCAGTTGATCCAGAACCACGACGTTGTTCGGATTGCCGACCGCGACGGTGAGCACGCCGCGAGTGCGGTCGAGGGACACCGGCAATACGCTGAAGCGCATGGCAAAGCTCTTCGGCACCAAGGCGAGTGCCGCTGGGTCTGCGACGACTCGGGAAACATCGATATCGCTTTGGCCAAGATTTTCCGACAGCGCCTCGCGCAGTGTCGCCTCACTCAAGAATCCCAGCTTGACGAGGATCTTGCCCAGCGGCTCGCCGTTGCGTTTCTGCTCGATGAGGGCGATTCTGAGTTGGTCCTCGCTCAAGATGGCGCGTTCGCGCAAGATCTTGCCGAGCTGACGGCGCGGCGCGGCGGCTGAGACGGCGGCGGGAATGGCGCTCACGGTGCTTCCGGCGCGGCCGGTGCAGCCGTCTCTACACGCGCCTGCAGCTGGCTGATGCGTCGCTCGAGAGCGTTCAGATCGATCTGCGCAGGGCGCTGCCGTGCAAAAGCCAGCGCCTGTCGATAGTACGTGAGTGCCATGGAAGAGTTGCGATTCTGATCAAGACTTGCCGCGACATTGAAAGCCAAATCGGGATTGCCGGGATCCTTGCTCAAAGCAGTAAAGTATTCTTGCGCGGCTGCGCTCCAGCGCGCATCTGCGGCGTACACGCCTCCTAGAGCCGCATGCAGTGCGGGACGTCCACCGTCATCGCCCGCAATCAGGATTTTGAGACGGCTCTCGTTGGACTCCCCCGTCGAGCCGCCTGAACCCAGCATCGCCATCGCGGCAGTTGCATCCGGGTTTCCAGGTTCGAGTTTGAGCACTTGGGTATAGGCCGCGGCTGCGGCTTTCGACCTGCCGTCCCGGGCAGCCACGGTCGCCGCACCCAGCAAGGCATCGACATTGTTCGGATCGAGCTCGAGCGCGGCAAGGTACTCATGCTGGGCATTCGCGACGTCGCCGGCGGACAGCGCCCGGTATCCGGCCTCCACATGCCGATCAATTGACGACAGACCTTGCCCAGGGGTGACCGACAGGGACGAGGGGTGTACTTCGGGCGTTTGCGCGGGCGCCCGAGCGCGCGTTGGAGACGTCGCGATGGGCGCAGATACGCCGCTCGCTGGCATCGCCGTGCCGGGCGTGGCGGCCGCCTGCGGCTTGGCGTTTCGCAGATCAATTTCCGGTGCATTGCCGGCAAAGCCAAATTGTTCGGCGGGACGCGCCGAAGACACCTGCACCGCGCCGGTGGAAGGGGCAACTGTATTGTCGATGCCCGTCGCAACCTGTTGAGTTCGGCCGCGCTCCGGGTAGAGGACGGTGTTCGAGCTGGATTGCCACAGCCATAGGCCGACCATTCCCACGCTTGCGATGACGAGCGCCGCTAGCGACAGAAAGTATCTCTTGATACGCGACACCTGCGGTTCCACAGCAAGGGTCCCGCGAGCGCTTGCCGGAGCCGTCGCGGTTGCAGGCGTGATTGTCGGTGCCGCGGCAGCAATCACGCGCGGCGAGACGAAATCGGTTGCGCGCGCGGCCACGCTCACAGGTTCGCGCTCAGGACTTGGCGCAGTAGCCGCGAGTTCGTCAAGCAGCTGCCCCGTGGCGCTGTGTTGAGCCGCGGCATTATCCGAGCCCGGCACCAGAGCCAGCGGACGTTGCGTCAGCGGTTTTTGGGCCAGCAGCTCAAGGGTCGCGCGCGCATCCAGGGGGTCTTCATCGGGCTCGATCGCTGCAGGAACATCTACCTCTGTCGATTTCAGCGCATCCAGCAAAAGGCTCATCGGGCTTCTGCCATCGGCGCCGCGGCCGGGCCGCCCGGCAGTACACCGTCGCGCAGAGCGGCTGCCTTGAATTCGCGGTAGTCTCCTTCCAAGCTGGCATCTCGTATGACGACCGGCCGCAAAAAAATCACCAGCTCGCTTTTGGTGTGGTTGTCGTTCTTGTACTTGAACAGATTGCCAAGCCACGGAATTCGGCCGAGGCCGGGGACTTCGTCCGACGCGTTGTTGGTGGCGTCTTGCATGAGGCCGCCCATGACGGCAATCTCGCCGCTCTTTACGCGCAGCAGCGATTCGATTTCGCGCGTCTGGATTTCGGGAATCTGGCTCACCACCCTCGCCTGAGCCAGCGCCGGATTGGGATCGTTGACGTAGTCGATAATGCGTGAAATCGTCGGTCGAACATCCATCATGACCATTCCCGACTCATCGATGGAAGGCGTCACGCTCATCACGAATCCTACCGGCACGGTCGCCGGTGTCGATGTATAGGTAACGATCGGCGGCACGCCGAGGGTGCCCGGCGTGATCTGCACGCCGATGTTGAAGTAAATTCGGTTATCGACGACTTTGAGAAACGCCGTTTGATTGTTGAGCACGCTGAGTTTGGGGCTCGATAGCACCTTTACTTTGCCGAAGGATTCAAGCAGCGATACGGCGACCGATAGGTTGCCGAGGAAACTGGTGGGATTCGAACTTATGAACTGCAGCACGGCCAAAGCCGGCGTGGGCAGCGGTGTGCTGCTCGGCGGAAAAGTGATCCCACCGGGGCCACTGCCGGGAATGCTGCCGCCGGGCAACGGTGCGGGACCCTGTGGCTGTTGAGTGATCGATAGGCTGCCGTTGCCGAATTTCTGCCAATTGATACCCTGCTGGTATTGATCCGAGAGCTGCACCTCGGCAATCGTGGCTTCGATCAATACTTGGCGGCGGGCCGATCGCAGCACGACATCCAAGAACTCCTGTACCCGATCCTGCTGGCGGGCAGTGGCCCTGACAACCAACAGCCCGGTTTCGGCATTTGCAATTACCAAGGTGGGTTCTTTGAATGCGACAGCCGCGATGAATTCAGCAGGCGCGGCGCCCGCAGTCGGGCTCGCTGGAGCGGGAACGGGAATGGGAATGGGAATGGGAGCGGATGCCACTGGTAGCGGCGCCACGGCGCTTGCAGCGGCGGCGCCCTGACCGCTCGCCTGCACGGTGGCGTCGCCGACCAAAGCTTTGACGTTGGCGACGAGGGAATACCAGAATCGATTGCGGGAGACGCCTGACAATTCGGAAGTCGAATTGTTGTTCGAGGACTCGCCGCCGCCGGATGTACCCACCGCAGCGCCGCTTGAGGCCTGGATTTGCGTGGCAATGTTGCTTGCGGACTTCGATTCGCGCTCAATATTGACGTAGTCGATCTTGTATTGCCGCTCGAAGGGCGTGTCAGGCCGCACGACGATGGTCGAATCCTTGAATTCGTAACGCATGTCGACCTGCTCGGCGATGCGACTCAAGATCTGGTGCAATGTCTGGTCGACCGCAATGAGCGTGACCGCACCCACGACGCGTGGACTGATATCGAGACTGAGCTTGGCGTCCCGGGCCAGTACGAACAAGACGTCGGCCACGGCCACGTTATTGACGGCAACGGTGAACACGTCGGTCTTGCCGGTGGCGCGCGGTGCTGGCGGCATCAGCGGTGCCGCATTCGGTTGCAGCGGGGAGTCCGGGGCTTTGACCACTGCAGGCGTGGCCGCGGGCTTGGTTTCGCGCTGCGAGGAGGCCGCACAGGCTGAAAGACCCATCGTCAGCAATAGCAGCGCGGCTGAGCACCCGTTCCAAACATGCGACGCCAATCCGTGCGGCGGCTCGAACATAACTGTCTCCAAACATGTACACCGCCGGCAATTGGCCGGCGCCCTTGACGGCTTGAGTGAGAACGCGGTCACTCTCCCGCCGAAACTCGATAATTCCCAACACCTCACGTCCTTCAGGCAGTATCGGCTCAATTTGGCGGTTCAGTAGGCGACCATGACTCACTCTATTGAATTCAAAGCGGTCACAAAGCGCTTCGGCGATCGCTCGGCGCTCCGCTCCGTCAGCTTTTCCGTACCGACCGGTGCGATATTTGGCTTGGTGGGTTTGAATGGAGCCGGCAAGACCACTCTCATCAAGTGCTTGCTGAACTTCACCTTCCCCGATTCGGGCGAGGTGCTCATCTTCTCTGTACCCGCCGCCGAATCACGGGCGCGCAGCCCTTTGGCCTATTTACCGGAGCGTTTCATCCCGCCGTCGTATTTGACCGGACTCGAATACCTGCAGGTGATGTCGCGGCTGTACGGTGTGGAGTTGCCTGTTCAGCGCATCGAGGCGGCAGTTGCCGCGATCGATCTTGATCCGAAGTACCTATCGAAACGGGTTGGCTCCTATTCCAAAGGATCCGGCCAAAAGCTTGGAATTGCCGCGGTATTGCTGTCTGAGCGAAATCTCTTGGTTCTCGATGAGCCCATGAGCGGTCTCGATCCGCGTGCTCGCGCCTGTCTAAAAGCCGAAATCAACGCCGCTCGTGAGCGCGGCACCACAGTGTTTTTCAGCTCGCATTCGCTTGCGGACATCGAGGAGCTATGCGATTGCTTTACTCTCTTGCACCACGGCGAAATCAAGTACATCGGCGGCGCCAAAGAACTCTGCGAACGCACCGGCACCGATAGCCTAGACGAGGCATTTCTGAAAGCGGTCGAGGAGCGGGACACGGGGACGTAGTATCGAAACCGCTACTGCGTCACATTCCATTGCCGTCACCTGCGATCACCGTCTGGACGCAAGCAGGCGCCGGGAATCCCTCCTCCCGTGATCGCGCGCACGGATTATTATGCGGCAGGCGCTTTAGCATTGCATCGATGCAGGCTAACTCAGTGCAAATCGATAAACCGAGGCTTCTCATATCCATCGCCGCAGAAGGCGGTGCGTTAGCGGTTTACGGAAAGGCGATTGATTCGAGGGATTGCCGCTACAAGGTGCTGCTCACGCACCAGACACCGAGCTTTCTTGATGAAGAAGCGGCCGGTGCAAACATCCGCCGCGACTCCGGTTGGCTGCCCAGTTGGTCTGCCGCGATGAAGTCGCTTAGTCGTTATCCGTGGCCCCAGCTCGCCGGCATGTTCGTCGATCCGAGTGTTCGGCAAGCAGTATGGGACGCCATTCAGGACTATCAGAGACATGCGCCGCGGCCCGTGCGCGATGGCGCACTCAAAGGGTGGCGCAAGGCATGTGGAATTAGCACTCAACCGGAAGGCATAACCTCATGATCGATTCCGATTTCGAAACCGTGATGGAATATTCCTTCAGCGCCCGATGTTGCCTGCGAGAGCCCATTCCGGAGATTTTCGATGCGGCAAGGTTCCTCGATGCCGCGGTATCAGCCCATACGGCCGCGCGCTTCGACCTTGCCGAGGAACTGTTCCGACTCGCAGATCTACAAACCGTTAGAGAGTGGACCAATTCGCTCTGGAGTGCTCACAGTCCGTACGCGAATAAACCGATGTCGGTTGTGCAGTCGCGAAGCCAGATTGAAACAACTGCAAGTTCTTATATTCCGTCCAGCGTCCGCCGTGCGGTGCTCGCGCGAGACGGCCATCACTGTCGATTTTGCGGCATTCCGGTAGTCGCCGCGGCGGTCCGCAAGCGCATCCATGAGCGCTACCCCACCACCGTAAATTGGTCGTCGAGCAATCAAGACCAGCATGCGGCATTTCAATGCTTTTGGCTTCAATACGATCACCTGATGCCACGCTCGCGCGGCGGCTCGAGCGATGCCGACAATATTGTCGTTACCTGCGCGGGCTGCAACTTTGGCCGAATGGAGCGCCTTTTGAGTGAAGTCGGCCTTATGGATCCTCGAACAAGGGAACCGAGGCAATCCCTCTGGGATGGACTTGAGCGTTTTCTGTGATGTTTGGCGCAACCGCAACGAGCAACCCAGCGCGATACACTGTGCCCATCGACTCAAGGGGTGAAGTGGATGCGAACAGCGAACATGTCTCCCAAGACAATTTTGTCACTGCTTTTCTTATCCGCCGTTGCGGTCGCCACGGCCGATTCCGGAAACCTACCCGTCGATGCACCGGGCGAACTGAAGCGCCTCATTGGTGAGTACAGCTCGGCCGACACTCGTGAGTACGGCCCGGAAGCAACCCGGCTGACGATCGCCGAAGCAGGCGGAAAACTATTTGCGGAAGGGCTTGGGCTGCACTCGATACCGTTGCGGCGACTGGCCGCGACGCGGTTTTCCGTCGACGACGGGACGGACATCGGACAAGCGGCGCACTTGGACTTTGAAGCGGATCAAAGTCAGCGAGCCTCGGCCGTTGTCATCAGAGGCACCCGGCTGCCGCTAAGGGACATCGGCCGTGAAGTCATGGAAACGATTAGAGCCGGAGTCAACGGCGATCCAGCACGGCTGCGCAAAGCCGCGCTTGCCGCCAAGCCCCCCATAGAGCCGGCGCCGAAGCGTGCGTCTGACCTCGTCAACCTCGCGACGATCGATCCTACGATCAAATTCGACATTCGCTACGCTGGCTCGAATAACTTTATTGGATTCCCCCTCTATGAGAGGCCAGCTGCCTACCTCCAACGTCCGGCGGCCGAGGCGCTGGGCCGCGTGCAACTCGCGCTGGCGTCGAAGGGTTATGGGTTATTGATCTATGACGGCTATCGACCATGGTTCGTCACGAAGATGTTCTGGGATGCTACTCCCGATATGGCGCACGTCTTCGTGGCCGATCCGTCGCAGGGGTCGCGGCACAACCGCGGCTGTGCCGTTGATCTTACGCTCTATGAATTAAAGTCAAGCAGGGCTGTTGAGATGACAGGACAGTATGACGAGATGTCGCGACGGTCCTACGCTGACTATGTCGGCGGCACGAGCCGTCAGCGCTGGCTGCGGGATCTGCTGCGCAGTGAAATGGAGGCGCAAGGCTTTACTGTATATCCCGAAGAGTGGTGGCACTTCGACTACAAAGACTGGGCGGACTACGCTATCGGCACAGCCACTTTCTCGCAGCTGAATGCCGCACCGCACACACCGGGTCCGTGAACGCCCTGCCTTCCGTCCCACAGCGAACTTTCCGGCAGTAAAAAAGACTAATTAATCGTAATATCTGGAGGCTCAGGATCCGATTGTTGATCCTGGCATTGCCGCATCCCAAGCCTCTGGACGTACCGATTGGCCTCATCCGTCATCCAACCTTAGACATTCGCAAATGAACAGAAGCGACGTGTGCGGCATTGTTGTTACTTACCACCCGGATGCCGACTTCCCGGCGCGGCTGCGAAGTATCTCGTCTCAATTAGACCTCGTGCTGATAGTGGACAATGGCTCCGCCGAGCCTGAGGTTTCCATGCTGCGCAATGTTGCTGCGCACCATTCCGGAATTACCTTGATACTCAATTCGGAGAATCTCGGGATCGCTCGAGCGCTAAACATCGGCATTCAACAGGCCGCCATGCTGGGATATAGCTGGGTGGTGCTACTTGACCAAGATAGCCGTGTACATGACGACCTGCTCGATACACTACTGGCCATACACGAGTCTCATCCCGACAACACACGATTGGCGGTAATTGGCTCGGGCTATCGGGATCTGCGTTGGGGACGGCCCGAGCAGGGGCTGACCGAACCCAACGCTGAAGCTGCATTGGGCAACCGATGGGACGAAGTGGAGTGGGTAATCACCTCAGGTTCTTTGCTTTCCCTAGCGGCTTATTCCGTGATCGGTCCCTTCCGCGAAGACTTTTTTATCGACTTTGTCGACATCGAATATTGCATCAGGGCGAGAGCAAGCGGCTACAGCGTAATTAAAACGCGCCGCTCGCTGATGTCGCATATAATCGGAGCGCTCCAGCAGCACCAGATCCTCTGGATAAAAAAATGGACGACCCATCATTCCGCTGATCGCCGTTACTACTTTGCAAGAAACGACACCGTAATGCTGCGCGAATACGGGAATTACAAGTGGGGAACTTGGCGAATCAAGAGTTTCTGTCGCTCCTTTAGAACAGTTAAGCGAATTGTGCTGTATGAGCAGGCGAAAGCCGGCAAGATACTGGCCATTATCCACGGGTGGTGGGACGGGATACACGGCAACATGGGGCCACGCAGGCAGGCTCCGCTCGACAGCCGGCACCGATTGGCCAACATCAAACAAGAAAGCTTACCTATCGGGCAAAACGGATTGAATAAATAGAATTGATGATCTTCATTCTACCCCGACAGCGGCGGAGCCTCATTGCGATTTCTTGTATCGCGCGGCAAGCAGAATCAATTCCGCGATTTCCTTCGGGTGAGACACCAGCGATACGTGACTCGAATCCAGTTCGATGGTCGTCGCGTTCATGCGCTTCGCCAGAAATCGCTCGAGTTCCGGATTGATCGTGCGGTCTTCTGTCGATACTTGATACCACGTAGGTTTAACTCTCCATGCGGCAGTCGTGGTCATTGTGCTTGGCAGTGCGTCGGCGCCCCGCCCTTGAACCGCGTACAACGCTCGCGCTTTGGCAGGTTCGACGTCGCCGGCGAAATCTCGGAGAAACGCTTCTTCGCTTAGCCAAAAAAATCCATCCTTCTTAATCACTCCTGCGCTCGCCGGCGGCCTGGGAAACTTCGCCGCGAGTGCGCCGAAGTCCTCACCTGCGTCCGGCGCGCGCGCCGCAACGTAGACGAGCGCCGAAACCTTGGGATCATTGCCGGCTTCGCTAATAATCGTCCCCGCAAAGGAGTGGCCAACCAAAACCGTCGGCCCATCCTGCGACGCGATGACGCGGCGAGTCGCGGCAACGTCATCTGCGAGAGAGGTCAGGGGATTTTGGACCGCTGTTACGTTCAAGCCCGCGCGCTGCAGATAGGGAATCACATCAATCCACGATGATCCGTCTGCGTATAAACCATGCACCAGTACGACATTCTTGGCGACGAGGGTATCCTGCGCCTGAACTATTCCAGGTATCACTGACGCGGCGATGAGAGCGGTGAGCAGTCCAGCGAGCGATTTACGAGTAAGCATTGGTAACTCCAATAAATTGTCTATCGATCACTGATGAAGACCGTGCCTCATGCAGACTTATTACCGACCGCATAATTTTGTTGCGTACAAATCGCTCACGGTGAGATCGGGTCAATGCTGTGCTTCGAAGTGTCGCGGACTATGGTTAGGCAGCGTTACGCGGCAATTTCACGCCGCACCGCTGGTATTTCAATTGAAATACTCTGATCGACGAGAAAACGACAACCTACTGTGTTAACTAGCGTCAGCGACGGGTCGCCGACTTTCTGCCCGCCGGCGTCTGGGAAATTCGATGCACGGCGAGCGCGGCCGAAACCCCAATGAGCGGCAAAATGACCACCGCATTGACCCTATGAACAATTAAAGTCCCGGACACGAGGGCGCCAAAGAGGTATGAAACGACCACCGAGCTCTGAATTTTGACATCCTTCAGTCCGAGTCGACTGCCTTGGTAGATGGAATCGGCAATTGCAGAGACGAGTTTCGTGAGCGTCGTCGTGAATACGATAGTCGTCAGGCTAATCGTCTGACCAATAACTGCCTGAAGTCCCATCGCCAGGGAGAGCAGTAATATTTGCAGGTGGTCGGACGGTGCGTGTTTAGCGGGCGGCGCCCAAAACGCGTACAAAGCGAAGAACAACAGAAGCGCCACCTCGCTTACCAGCAAAAAGTTGAGCGCTTGAGCTTGCGCTTGGCCGCGGCGCTGCAAAACGCCCAATCCGCAACCAACGACGAAGCCAGTCAATGCAACGACCGACCCCATGGCGGCTTGAGAGTCGCTCTGCGCTACATAGTACGCGAGAAGCGCAAAGTTACCTGTCATGGCCGACGCGAACACGCCGCCCAACGAGGCAAAACTCACAACATCGACTGAGCCGGCCGCAAATGCGGTCAGCAGAAGGATCCATTCGATATGGTCAAATTTCAGTTTGTCGAGCATACGTTCGCCGATTGTAGACGCATGCCGCAATGCGGTTGGCACAAATGAGTGCCTTTACAGGCTCGCAATTGCCCTGTCAGATGGGGATATCCGCAAGCGAGGCAAACACCTCTCACCCTTTGTCAAGTCAGAGCAGTCGGCTTTTTATGTAAGCGCATACCCCAGGTGACCGCGTTCCAATGCATTGCTGCGCGGCGCGCCGTGATCGCATATGCTCTGTAAAAACAAGCATATGAGCACATCACGTTCACCACATCATCGCCCAGAACTGCTGCTCGCATCGCAGTGGCGGCAGATCGTCAACAGCGCCATTGATACGGCCATCGTTAGCACGGATGCGGCTGGGCGTATCACCAGCTGGAGCCGCGGCGCCGAGCAGATCCTAGGATGGACCGAAGAAGAGATGCTGGGTGAAACCCTCGAGCGAATCTTCATCGAAGAGCAGCGGGCGCAAGGCCAGCTAGCCAAAGAAATGCGCGATGCCACCGAGACCGGGCGCGGCGGCGGTGCCGAAGGGTGGCGTGTACGGAAAGACGGGACACAACTTTGGGCCGTCGGCGAACTTACTCCCATACGCGATGCCGATAACAACGTACTGGGATTTATCAAGGTCTTACGCGATCGAACGGCGCAGAGTGCAGCGGAAGAGGATCTACGCAGTGAACACTACGCACTCGAGACATTAAACCGCGCGGTCTCAACGCTGTCGAATGAGACTGATCGTCACAAAGCTGTACAGATCGTAACCGATGCCGGCGTCAAACTTTCCGGCGCCGAGTTTGGTGCGTTCTTTTACAACATTACCAATGAGAAGGGCGAGAGCTACCTGCTGTACACGCTCTCGGGGGCTCCGGCGGAAGCGTTTTCTAAATTCCCCATGCCCCGCAATACGGCCGTGTTTGGACCCACCTTTGCCGGCGAAAGAATCGTGCGTTCCGGCGACATCACGAAAGACCCCCGCTACGGTCACACGGAACCGTACAGAGGCATGCCGAAGGGACACCTGCCGGTGCGCAGCTATCTTGCTGTCCCGGTGATCTCGCGCTCCGGCACGGTGATGGGAGGCCTATTCTTTGGTCACTCGGGCGTCGGCGTGTTCACTGATCGCTCCGAACGGTGGCTCGTGGGCCTCGCCGCTGAGGCGGCCGTGGCAATTGACAACACCGTGCTTACCCAAGAGCTGCGCCACTTAAATGCCACGCTGGAGCAACAGGTGGCGGAACGCACCCAACAGCTTCGCAAAAATGAGGAGGCCCTGCGGCAATCGCAGAAGATGGAAGCGGTAGGCCAGCTCACCGGTGGCGTCGCACACGATTTTAATAATCTGCTTCAGGTGATCATCGGTAATCTGGACGTTCTATGTCGAGGCTTGGGGCCCGACTCACCGCGAATGACCAGGGCGGCGCAGAACGCCATGTCCGGCGCCAGGCGCGCCGCGGCGCTTACTCAGCGCCTGCTTGCTTTTTCGCGCCGGCAGCCGCTCAATCCCAAGCCGATTGACGTCAATGCGCTGGTGTCCGGAATGTCAGACCTTCTGCACAGGACGCTAGGTGAACCCGTTGAGCTCGAGACGGTGCGCGCCGCGAGACTGTGGGCGGTGGAAGCTGATCCCAATGAACTCGAATCCGCCATTTTGAATCTCGCGCTCAATGCTCGCGATGCCATGCCCGAGGGTGGCCGTCTCACCATCGAAACCGCCAACATAGAACTCGACCGCGCCTACGCCGCATCGCAGACCGACGTGCTCCCGGGTCAGTACATCTCGATTGCAGTCTCCGATACCGGCTCCGGGATGAGCGAGTCCACGATCAAGCAGGCATTCGAACCTTTTTTCACCACGAAGCCTGTCGGTCAGGGTACTGGATTGGGACTGAGTCAGGTTTATGGCTTCGTCAAACAGTCGGGCGGACATGTACGGATTTATTCGGAGCTCGGGCAGGGGACCACCGTCAAAATATACCTGCCGAGGTTCGAACGTGATCAAGTCTCAACCCAAGCCGAGGTGCAGACGCTCCTGCAGGAAGGCGCAACGTCCGAGACCATCCTGGTCACCGAGGACGATCCGGATGTGCGGGCGTTCTCGGTTGAAGCGCTGCAGGAACTGGGCTATCAAGTGCTCGAGGCGCCAGACGGTCCTACCGCTTTGAAGGTGCTCGACCGGCATCCGCAGATTGATCTGCTCTTCACCGATGTGGTGCTGCCCGGCGGCATGTCAGGCGCTCAGCTCGCCGCTCAGGCGCGCGGAAATCGCCCCGATCTAAAGGTGTTGTTCACTACCGGCTATGCGCGAAATGCCATCGTGCATCATGGGCGCCTCGATAAAGGCTTGCAGTTAATCACCAAGCCTTTCAGCGTCGCGGATCTTGCAGCTCGGCTGCGCGATGTATTGGATGGCAAGTAGAAAGTAAACGCATTCTTTTGTCGTCATCCCCTGCACCAGAAATAGGGGTGAGGTCCAGAGGGAGCCTCTATAGGCTCCCTGCTGTGAACCTAGGGACACGTCGTGGAAATCATCTTGACCGCCGTCACCTTCATGGTGTGCGCCTTATCCTTTCCGGGGACGGCGACGCCGGTGATCTCGACCTTGTGGCCGACGTGCGGAGTCAGGTTGGCTGTCGTCTCCGCAATCACGACCTCCTTCGGCCCCTTCTCCAGATTGGTGAGCTTGAACGTTCCTGCATCATCGCCCTTCGCCAGGCAACCGGTCATGCTGTGCTCTGGCGCGCCTTGAGCTTCGGCGCGGACTCCGAAACTAAATACGCACGCGAATGCCAACACCGTCGGGATAATGGAAGCTTTCATGGACTTCTCCTGTTAACTGGAATTGCCAATTTTCAAATCATTTTTCCGGCGAAATCCTACTCTTCTTTGCCTGATCGAACCACCGCCGCCATACCTGCGCCCGCACCGAATCATTGTGCAGCGACTCCCGCCGCGGCGCCGGCCATCACGGTTCCTGATGCCCGGTTGAGCCATTGGACTGCTCGCGCGTTCTTAAAGAACCTACGCGCTCTAACCGCCAGGATGGCATAAGTCGTCAGAACACTGGACAGGATGACGCAGATAACAGCGTCGATCTGGACAAAAGCACCCACTGTCATCCGCGGCAGATCGATCACTGTGGGGAGCAACGCGAGAAAGAAGACCATGACTTTCGGGTTACCTAGCGTCAGAGCAAGGGAGCCCGCAAACAACCGAGACGCCCTCTCGCTTGGGTCGATTGCTGCCTCGTCGGCGAGAGGGCGAGCCGGAGCCGTCCACATCCGGTACGCGAGGTACAGCAAGTAAAGCGCGCCAATGTATTTGACCGCGATGATCACGCCATGGGCGGCCTGCGCGAGGGCCGCCATACCGGTCGCTGCAAGGGTGAACCAGATTAAATCGCCAACGACAAAACCCGCAATGAATGCGGGTAGGCCATAGGTGCCGCGCGAGAGGGCGCGAGCAATAACCGACGCGACACCTGGACCGGGCGTCGCAGTAGCAATTAAGTACACCAGACAAAATAAGGCAAGCCGGTGTAACGACATCAAGGCGACCCCTTTTCAGTTCAAACTGGAGTTATTCAATCCTAGCTGAGTTTATACGTTTCGGGGTGCGGCGAGGATGCGCTCGGCTCCGACGAGGGTACGTAAGGTCCACCTACAAGAAATGCGCATTGAGTGCTTTAGGCTAACGCGTTGGTTTTCTCGTGTACGGCGTATCGGCGGCGGAACTGTGCGTAAAAAGAGCGGCGTGTCTCGGTGGCGCTAACCAGAAAGCTGGATCTGCGCGACGGCAAAGCCGTCTGGAGAAGTTTCCGCGTGCCGCAGATACTGGGGAGGAGACTTCGGCGTTCGACACAGGCTGACGTGGTGATCGTAGGTGCCGGAATCAGCGGCGCGCTGCTCGCACATTCGTTAACCGAAGTCGGGATGCGACCGCTTATCGTGGATCGCCGACGAGCGGCATTATTGGGGTCCACGGCGGCAAGCACAGCACTCTTACAATTTGAATTGGACACACCGCTTATCCAGTTGAGCCGAACGATCGGTCCCCGCGCGGCCGGTCAGGTCTGGATTGCGTCCCGAGATGCGGTCAATGAGCTGCGCACGCGCTCGCATTGGCTTCAAATCATTGCCGGGCTTGCTACTCGCCCCTCTCTGTATTTAGCCGGGAGCCTGCTCAACCGGCGAGGGCTCCAAAGGGAGGCTCGGCAACGGCAACGAATCGGGCTACCGAGCGAGTACTTGGATCGTAAATCGCTGCGCCACCATTTTGGGATCGATCGCGAGGCGGCGCTCCTCAGCCATGGCAATGCGGAGGCAAATCCTGTCCAGTTGGCCGCTGGGTACTTGAGGCTCGCGTTGAAGTCAGGCGCGAAATTTCACGCGCCGCACGACATTGTTGATCTTCATTGCACTCGGCACCGCATTGAGTTGGTCACGGCCGATGGCATCGAAATACGCGCATCCTACGTAGTGCTCTGCACGGGTTACGAACTGGCGAAAATCGTGCCGCCGACAAATAACCGGGTGCTTTCAACGTGGGCTATTGCGACCCGCCCACAACCCGAAGCGATTTGGCCGCAGCG
This sequence comes from Gammaproteobacteria bacterium, assembly GCA_034667905.1. GTDB lineage: Bacteria > Pseudomonadota > Gammaproteobacteria > Steroidobacterales > Steroidobacteraceae > Bog-1198. The sequence continues at coordinate 19,934 of JAXDQK010000133.1, forward strand.
AGCGCTCATATGGGAATCATCAGATCCTTATCTGTACCTGCGTTCCACCGAGGATGGCCGCGTCATCTGCGGTGGTGAAGACGCTGAGTTCTCAGACACGGCCATGCGCGATGAGCTGACGGGTATAAAAGCCCGGCGAATTTCGGCGAAATTGAGCCGACTCATGCCGGCGATTGACGCTCGGCCGGACTATGCATGGGCCGGAACATTTGGCGCGAACGGCACGGGTATGCCTACCATCGGACAAATCCCGGGATATCCCCGTTGTTACGCCGTTATGGGCTACGGTGGGAATGGCATCACCTTCTCAATGCTCGCGAGCAAGCTGATTACAGCGGCATTGCTCAAACGAAAACTGCCGGAGGCCCGTCTTTTTGCGTTTCGATAGCGCGCTATAGGTAGCGACCCTACTGCACTGAGACGACTCGCTCGTCTCGCTTGGCCCGAATCATCGGCACTGCGATGCTTACCAGAGCGCGTAACAACAAGGGCAACAACACAAAATCGTCTACCACGCCCAGCAAGGGAAAGGCGAAGTTGAGGGGCTCAAGCGCAAAAAAGACCAGGAGCACCGATGCCGGTAAAAGCCACCGTGGGCGATCGGGTTGACGCAACACGGCCAACAAGACTCGTAGATCCTGACCGCCAATCCGCCAAAGCCTAAATAGCCGTCTCATTTTAAACCCCCCGAGTCATTGCCCCAATCGTGGTGCCTGCTATGGGCAATTCAAGATGTCCTCTACGCTGCCTCTAAAGCGGCGTGTTCATAGGTTGACACCGCTCGATCCGACAGGATTACTTGCAACTCCTCGGTCGTGTGCTTCTCCGGCGTCAGCCACGCATCCACGTGCTCCGGCCGCAGATTGATGATGCAACGGTCATGGCCCGCCGCCGCCACGTCGGGAGGTGGTTCGTCCGTGATCGCGGCAAACCCTCGCAAGTCCGGTTCTTTCGGATCCGTCCAATGCGAGTAAAGGCAGGCAATCAGCATCGCCTGGGGAGGCTGCGGCGTGAACTGTAGGACGACGTTTTGTGCTGTTTCCCCCGGGTCTAGTGTTCGGTGCTCCTTGGCGTTCAGACTGACGTTCTCGTAGAAGCTCTCGACCACCATCAGGGCATGATGCCGACCAAACTGTTCGCTCCAGAACTTCTCGAGATTATCGCGTCGAGCGTTGTAGAGCCCCGGGAATTTCCTGTCATAGAACGAAGGTTTGCCCGCTTGCCGGCAATAGTAACGCATGGGGGTCAGCACGTTCTCAGCACCCTGCTTGATGATGACACCGGCATAGACCATGGGAAAGATCCGATTGTGCTCTGGATTGGGCTCACCGCTGCGCAGATCGGTCAGCCTTGCCGTGAGCGATTCGATCTTGCTCGAGGCAATACGCACGTCTTCACGTGCCTTCTTGGTCTCCTTGTCCTTCAAGGACCGCTCGGCACTCACCAGGCGTGTCTTTTGCGAGAAGAGGTCCTTCTCAAGCTTAGTAGCCATTCGGGAGCGATGCTCCTCAATCGCGGCGAATATGCGCCGCTCTTGATCATTCGCAGGTTCGCTGAAGTTGGCCTCGAAACCTCGTGAGATCACCACCCCGGGATCATCCAGGCGCCGAAAAAACAGCCTCTCGGCTTCGTCATAATCGAGACGAAGCCCGAGCTGGCGGCGCAGCTTGCGCGCCATTTGCACGACCTGGGCGGAATAGCACATCGCCATATTTTACTTTAAAAAGCCAACCGTTGAACTTTTGGCGCCTGGATGTCGCTTTACGCATCCCCACACCCCGATTAGCGCAGAATTCCTCGGATATATCTCTGGAAAGTGCGCCGATACAGTGCGCGGAAGGCGGCGGGGCTGGCATCGATCCGCCCACCCAGATACACCATGATCATGCCGTGCGACAGCGCTCCCATCTCGAAGGTGATCTCCCAGGCATCATCATTCCTAAAGACGCCCGCATCCATGCCCTGCTGAATGAGTTCCGCCATGAGATTGGCGGTCGGCGAGCGACCCTCTTTGAAATCCTTCGGAAAGCGGCGCGCTCCCTGCCGCTTGGTCAGGAACATGAGCTCGAATTGCCGTGGATTCTTTAGCGAAAAATCAAGATAGATCTCGATCATCTGCGCCAGCCGATCCTCCGCAGGTCCGCGAAAGCGGCGCTTTCTGACCGAATCCGCCAGAGCAATGAACCCTTCGTCGGCGACCGCATTGAGCAGCGCCGCGCGATCAGGAAAATGGCGGTAGATCGCCATCGGCGTTATCCGAACGACATCGGCGACCCGCCGCATGGTTATTGCCTCGGCCCCGTGAGCATCGAGCAACGCATTCGCAGCAGCGGTGATCATATTCGACGTCGAGACTGACCTCATGTATACAATGTATACTTAATTGGGAGCCCCGGCCAACCTCGAACAGATAAGGGGAAGCTTATGTACATCAGATTTTCTGTGTACCTCGGATTGCTTGCGCTTGTAATGGTTATATCCGCGATCTGCGGCACAAGAACAATCGCGCATGAATTGCGGATTCGAAATGTCACTGTCGTTTCGCCAGAGCGGACAGCTTCCTTTCCAGGCGCAAACGTCAGAATAGTCGACGGCAAAATCGCCGAGATCTCGCGTTCCGCGCTCAGAGGGCGCCTGACGGATACGGAGGTTATCGACGGAACAGGGCTCTTTTTGACCCCGGGGCTGATCGACAGCCATGTTCATCTGGGCATGATCCCGGGAATGACCGATGAACAAGAGAAACTTCACCCTGAGATTGCGCGCGCTGCCCGGGACCAGATTCCGCGAAGTTATCTATATTTTGGCTTCACAACAGTAATCGATCTAATTTCGAGCCCCGACCTCATCGCCCGCTGGAAGAAGCACGAGATCGTGCCGGACACCTATTTCTGTGGAGGCGCAGCGCTCATGGACGGGTATCCGATGAACTATGCGCCGAAGCCCGCGCGCTACGAGGCTTGGCCTTATATGATCGTCGAGGCCGGCGCTGAGTCCAACTTGCCATCCGGCGTGACTGCGGCGGCGCATACGCCGGAAGCTGTCGTCGCGCGAATGAAGGCGGACGGCGCGATTTGCGTGAAGACTTTCTTCGAACGAGGCTTTGGTGGCGAGCGGAACCTACCCGTACCTCAGCTTCAAACGATTCGCACTTTGGTTCGCGCAGCCCACGCGGCCGGCCTTCCGGTACTTTTGCATGCGAATGCTTCAGAAGCCCAGACATTTGGGCTCGACACGGGTGTTGACATCATTGCGCACGGTATGTGGCATTGGAACGAAACTTCGGCGACAACCGAGCTCACACCGAAAGTAAAAGCGATTTTGGACCGCGTCGTTTCCGCAAGAGTCGGGTGGCAGCCGACTATCCAGGTGTTATTCGGCGAACGAGATCTTTTCAGTACGTCATTTCTCTCCGATCCCGTGCTTGCACGCGTCCTGCCGTCCAGTTTGATTGAGTGGTATCAGACCAGGGAGGGGCAGTGGTTTCACGACGTGCTCGCATCCGACCAGCAGCCTGCATCGAATGCCAGGGCGCTGGAATCCCTTGTGCAAGCAGAATACGCGGTACCTATCGGCAGAGTTGAGAGAGCGACCGGATATTTAGCGGAGCATCACGCTCGCTTGCTGTTTGGGACTGACACGCCAAGCGCACCCACCTACGCCAATCCTCCGGGTCTCAATGGCTGGTTAGAGATGCGGAGATTGGCTGAAGCGGGCGTGACGCCCGCGCAGATATTCCAGGCGGCGACATTGTCCAATGCTAAAGCCTTTGGCTTGAGCCGCGAGATCGGTACCGTCGAAGTGGGCAAACGCGCGAATCTGTTGCTATTGGAAGCAGATCCCACTTTGAGCCTCCATGCGTTCGATGTCATACGTAAGGTCATTCTAAAAGGCAACGTGATGGATCCCTCGGACCTCGCGGCAAACCAAAGCAACCCGCCGGCGCGGTAAATAACATATGATTGATGAACGCTCTTGGCGTAGGTCGCGAAGTACGTATGAAATACTTTCCGCTTATCTGGGCTACTCTTTGGCGCAAGAAGGCCCGCACGATCTTCACGCTGCTGTCGGTCATCGTCGCTTTTTTATTGTTCGGCGTGCTTGAAACCGTCGATTATGCCTTTTCACATGCCAGCGGCGGGATCACCGGTGCCGACAAGTTGATCACGACTAATAAGTATTCAATCGTTCTATCGCTGCCCTTTTCCGACACGCAGCAGATCCGGTCGGTACCGGGTGTGGCTGAAGTTACCTGGATGACGTGGTTTGGCGCCTATTATCAGGAGTCGAAGAATTTTGTCTTTGCGCTGCCGATCGATGCTGAAACCTATTTCAATCTGCACAACGGTGAATTCATCGTCAGCGACGCGCAGATGCAGGCGTACCGGAACACACGCACCGGCGCGCTGGTCAACGTGGCGCTGATGAAGAAATTCGGCTGGAAGGTCGGCGACAAACTGCCGCTGCATTCGACAATCTGGACACAAAAGGACGACTCCCTGGACTGGACTTTCGACATCGTCGGCAGCTTCGATGCCAAGGACCCCACTCAGGCCAGTCAGCAGGCTTCGAGCATATGGTTCCACTATGAGTACTTTGACGAGGGCCGCTCCTTCGGCAAGGGCACCGTCGGCTGGTTCGAGGAACGCATCAGCGATCCGTCCCAGTCCTTGAACGTCGCCAATCGGATCGACGCATTGTTTGCGAATTCCTCCAACGAGACCAGGACTCAGCCAGCCAACGATTTCGCGATGACCTTCATGAAGCAGATCGGCGATATCGGCTTCGTCCTGCGCGCGATCTTAAGCGCGGTGTTTTTCGCCTTGCTGTTCCTGACCGGCAACACAATGATGCAATCGGTGCGCGAGCGCATCCCGGAGCTCGCGGTACTCAAGACCGTTGGCTTCGGCGACGGCAAGGTGCTCACCCTGGTTCTCGCCGAAGCGCTTCTGCTGTGCCTGATCGCCGCCGTGATAGGACTTGCGTTGAGCTATGCCGCGCTACCTGTCATCAAGCAAGGTTTACAAGGGGTGGAGCTATCGCCAATCGCGCTCATACCCGGCATCGGAGCGGCCGCATTGCTGGCGTTGATCGTCGGCCTGCCTCCTGCGCTTCGCGCGATGCGGCTGAATATCGTCGACGCATTGGCAAAAAAGCGCTGATCGCAGCAAAATTTGGGGCGTAAATGTTGAAGCAATTACTCGCCGTCATCCTGATGAGCCTGCAAACCCTGCCGCAGCGCATCGGCGCCTCCAGCGTCATTGTCATCGGCATCGCCGGCGTGGTCGCAGTATTGATCTCGGTGTTGGCGATGGGTGTCGGCTTCCGTCACACGCTGGCGGATAGCGGCCGCGCAGACCGGGTAATCATCATACGCGGCGGCTCGGACACCGAATTGAGCAGCAATCTGACTCGCTCGGATGTCGACATCGTCACCAACGCACCCGGCCTCGCCAAGGGCTCGCGCGGCGAGCCTTTGCTGTCGAACGAAATTGTAACCGTGGTGAACGTACCGAAAGTCGACACCGGCACCGATGCCAACGTCACCCTGCGCGGTGTCGGCTTGAAACTCACCGAAGTACGGCCGGAACTCAAGATCATCAGCGGCGGCATGTTTCGTCCCGCAGTGCGCGAGCTGATCGCGGGCGCCGGCGCCGCCAAGCAATTTCGCGGGCTTGTCGTCGGAAACGTGCTGCATCTGCGCAACGCCGATTGGACGGTCACAGGAGTATTTACAAGCAATGGCGACGTGCATGAATCGGAGCTGCTGGCCGATGTCGATACGGTGGGCTCGTCGATCGAACGCCCGGGCTACAGCTCGGTGGTGGCGCTGCTCAGCAGTCCGGCAGACTTCGATACATTCAAGGCTGCGCTGACCACTGATCCGCAGCTGAAGGTCAGCGTGCAACGCGAAGCGGATTATTACGCTGCTCAATCCAAGCAGCTTACCCAAACGATCAACATCGTCGGCAACACGGTGGCCATCATCATGGCAATCGGCGCCATGTTCGGCGCGCTCAACACGATGTATTCGGCGGTGGCGGCTCGTGGCCTCGAAATCGCCACGTTGCGGGCAATAGGATTCGGCGCGTCTCCGGTGCTGGTATCGGTCATGATCGAGGCCCTGTTACTGTCCTTGTTTGGGGGCATCATCGGCGCCTCCCTTGCATGGCTTTTTTTCAACGGCCACAGCGTCAGCACGCTGGGCGGCGCTTTTGCACAGGTTGTGTTCAAGTTGAGAGTCACCCAGTCATTGATCGTCACGGGCATCATTTGGGCCTGCATCATCGGACTGCTCGGCGGCTTCTTTCCGGCGTTGCGGGCCGCGCGGCTGCCCGTGGCGGAAGCTTTGCGCGCAGCTTGAGGACTTTCTAGCGACAGCAAAGGGAGTTCACGACTTGCACCACGTTGTTGGCTTGAAGAGCCGCGTTTTCAGCATCTTGTTGCTGCAAACTGGTCCCGACCGTGCCGCTCAGATACACCACGCCATTCACCGTTTGAACATCGATCAGGCCGGGGGTTATGAATTCAGGATCCCGCGCTAAGCGCGACTTCACATCTGCCGTGATTGCCTTGTCGGCGGCGGGATCGAACGATTTTGGGAAAACTGCGCAACCGGGAAGGGCGGCCGCCAGAATAAAAGTGCCGATGAGCGCATAAAGGCGCTTCGGTGCGTTAGAACTCATGGGATATCCGCTTAAGCCAACACAATTCGACATTAAGCGTGACACGTGCGGGGACCATTTCGCCCGGGCACAAGTGCATTTCAATTGAAGCCTAAGTAATCAAGGGCTTCGTAGCGTCAACCGATGATAGAACTTCTGTGCGTTAGAATTTCTGCCCAAATTTCACGCCAATCGTCCGCGGCTGATTCGGCACGATGTATTGAGCTATCGCACCGCACAGCAAGACGTCGCATTCTGCGTATCTGTTGAGAACCGCCCGCCTATCGAATGCATTGTTGAGATAGATCCCATAGTGAAAGCCTTTCATTTCGACCCCCGCCGAAACATCAACAACCGTGTAAGCAGGCATATCGCCTAACTTGTTCGCCGCCAATGTGCGCAAGTCGCTCGTGCGCTCGCCCACATAGACTGCCGCGGCCTGGACGTTTCCTTTATAAGGCCCGATCGGGAAGGTATACCGTCCGGTGATATTGCCCTTGAACTTTGGCGTGACGGGCAGCCGGGTTCCGGACGGTGCATATTGCTCGTATGTGCTGGGATCGAAGTCGGACGCCTCGCACTTAGCCGGGTCGCCGCAAAACGTGTGCGTGAGCTTGGCATCCAGCGCTGAGAGCCCTGCGGTCACCGTGAGGCTCTGAGTCACTGCGAATTCCAGGTCTGTCTCCAATCCGTCAATTCTCGCTTGCCCCGCGTTGGTAATGATGGTGAGCGAATTGGCCCCAAGGTAGGAGAATTGGAAATTCGACCAGTCTTCCCTGAAGAACGCGCCATTGAAGCGCAATCGGTTGTCAAACCAACTGGTCTTCCAACCGATCTCGTAGTTCTTCAAAAAATCCGGCTGGTATGGCGGAATCGTCCCGCCGCCATTGCGATTCACGCCGCCCGGACGGAAGCCCTTCGAAAAGGTCGCATAGATTAGGCGATCCTTGTCGAACCGATAGGTCAGATTGCCTTTCGGCGAGTTGCCCGAGTCCGAAGTTCCTCGGTTGAGATCGGTGCAGGGTGCGCCGTGAAAAGGTTCAAAGGTGGGCGTAGGGCAGAGGGCGACACCGGTATGCGAGCTGTAATTTGAGCTGAACCCGTAAAATCCCTGCAAAGTATTGTCGTACGTGAAGTGCCGCAGTCCGGCGCTTGCCGAGAGGTGACCGGTAATATCAAAGGTAAGTTCGCCGAAGACAGCCTTGTCGCGATCGACCCGCTCCTGATCGGTGAGCCAGAGCGTTCCCGGCCACCCAGGAACGGAAACATCGTTAGGCGGCACGGATCCTAAAGGATCACCGTTATTGACGACGTAATCCTGGAGGATTTCGTGCACTTGCCGCTCGAGAAACAAGCCACCGACGAATCGGAGCCGGTTCTCCTTGGGCGTAGAAACGCGCAGTTCGTGACTATACTTCGTGTAGTGATCGCGCCCGATAATGGTTTGCGCGGGATTGATCAGATTACCTGCGTTGTCCACGAAATATTTTCCGTACGCGCTGTCGTAATACAACGAGTAGTCGGTGTAATCGTTCTGTTCGTGGGTGTTGCGGGTTAAATACGCGCCGGCGTAAACCAGATCGAAATTGCCGATCTTACCTTCGACGGTGAGCGCTGACTGAACCCACGAGTCGTGAATGTTTTGCGGAAACCAATGCTGCACGTTCAGATCACCGACTGCCGGGTTGTAGGCGAAGTCGCCGTCGGTCTGCTGCACCTGACCCATGATGGTGGGCAAAATGGTCCAACTGTCGTTCAAATTCACCTTCAGGGCAGCGCGACCGCCCTTGGTCTCGACCGTGTTGTAGTCCTTTTTCACTTGCCCGGCGTTATCGAAAACGATTCCGGAGGTGGGGAACGTCACCGCACCATGCACATTGTTGATGTAGCCGGCATCGTGTTCGTCCCAACCAACCAGGCGGATGGCCGCGAAATCCGTCAGGGGAAGATTCACAAACGCCTCGATGCCCCAGCCGGTGCCCCCGTGATCAACTTTATTCAAGTCCAAATCGTAACCGGCCTTGAACCCGCTTGGATCGGGCTTGTTCGAAATGATACGAATCGTCCCCGCCTGCGAGCTAGCCCCATATAGGGTGCCCTGCGGACCCGCCAGAGCTTCGACGCGCTCGATATCGTAAAGATGAATGTTCAGGTTGCCGTCAATGGTCGTAACCGGCTGTTCGTCCAAATACATGCCGACGCTGGGCTGGGAGCCGGAATGATTGCCGTCTCCGCCGCTGGAGACGCCGCGCATATAAACATGCTCAATGCTCGGGTTACCGACTTTTTGAAAGGAGACGCTCGGCAAATATTTGGCGTAATCGTCGAAACTACTGATATTCAGCTCTTCGAGCCGCGCCGTGCTAAAAGCCTGGATACTTAAGGGTACATCTTGCAGATTTTCCGATCGCTTCTGGGCGGTAACCGTGATTTCTTCCAGTACCGGGGTCGTGTCGGCGGCATGCACCGGATGCATGCACGCCAGCAGCGCGGAGGCAAGAGGCAACGCACTCCACGCCGTCTTGGCGCAAGGTTTAGCCTTAACACGCTGGAGTTTCCGTTTGCGGCCTCGCGTCATCTCATCCCCTTATATATTATTCGAACCTCGACTGAGACTAAGCCATTCCGGCCAAATGTCAAAATGTCGGGACAAGAGGATACGCCTCGAGGACCGGTCCCAACGATTTCTTCAAGGGATCCAACCAGGGTTCGTAGTGGCGCCAATGGTCCACACCCTCGCGAAAAATCGGTTTACGTACCTGCTGGGAACTGGCCGTGCGCACCGCCCGTTCATTTTCGTAAAAGCGCAGACAGCCGGCCTCAAACGGCAGCCCGCAATAGTCGAGCAACCTGCGCACTTCAGATTCCGTATCCTCGATCATCGATTCATAAATGATTCGATGGATCCGGCCCGGTAGAACCGCATCGAAGAAAGCCATCAACTCGACGTAGTCGCGATAATACCGGCCAATATCCTCCAGGCTGTAGGAAAAGCCCTGGCCGCGTGCAAAGTGCTGCTTGAATCCGGAAAAACAGCAGCCGAGCGGATGACGGCGCGCATCGATGATTTTCGCGCGCGGCAGCGCCAATTGAATCAGGTCGATGTGCGCAAAATTGTTGGGCATTTTGTCGATGAAAAAAGGCGCCTCGGTCTTGCGTTGAATGCGCGTCTGTGCAATGTAGCGCTCACCCAACTCGCGGCACTGATCTGCATCCAAGGTCGCCAGCACCGCTGAATAGCCTGGAGCCTGGGACTTCTTGCCTCTGTCGAACAAAGAGCGGGCAATCCCCGTGATATCGGGCAACTCCATCGTGCCCTCGACCTGCGAATGGCTCGACAAAATCTGCTCGAGCAGGGTAGAACCGGACCTCGGCAAGCCGACGATGAATATGGGATCCTGAGCTGCGGCGCCATAGTCCTTACGATCGGCAAAGAACTGTGCTGTGTATAACGATTTTACGCGTCTCACATGCGTACTCATCTCATCGGGTTGGTAAGGCAGCTGAGCGCGCCGCAATTGATTTCCCTGCGCGTAATGTTCGAATGAGGCCGCATATTCTCCTTTGTCCTCGAGTGCCTTGCCCATGGCAAAATGCAGATGCAGCCGGTCATCCACCGTCAGATCCGGTCGCGGCAACTGCAATCGCATGGCCTCCACGTCCTCATTCGTGAACTGAGCTGTCTTGAGATTTGCCAGACTCCAGTAGGCCTCCCCAAGACTCGGCAGCAATTCGATGCTTTTGTTGTAGGCAGCGACGCTGTCATTCTCGCGACCGCTTGTTTTGAGCGCGTGACCGTAGCTGAGCCAGATTTTTGGCTGCGCAGGGTGCTCGGCGAGTATGCCCGCGTAAATTTCAATCGCGTCTTGCAGTTCTCCGATGCGCGCCAGGATCGCTGCCTTCAAGTTGTTGTATGCCGGATTGCGCGGATCCTTCTCCAGCAATTCGGTCACTTCGCGCAGAGCGGCGGCGGGCTTGTTCTGTCGATGCAGCACGATGGCGTGATGGTGCCGCGCAGCAGTAAAGCTCGGCGCCAGCTCGAGACATCGCGCCAGAAGCGCCTCCGCGTCCTGGTACCGTTGCAGCCGTGCCGCCACTTCCCCCAACATGCGCAGCGCAGCGACATCCGTGGGATATTTCTTGAGGTGAGCGCGCAATTGCGCCTCAGCTTCCGGAATCCGGTTTTCACAAAGCGCTGCCGCCGCATTGAGCAATCGCGGGTCCTGGGTGGACGCCTTGATGTTCTGGGCATACGCGGCATCGGCGCCGGCGGCGTCGCCCATGATGGTCAGCTGATCGCCGAGCGCACGCCACGCGTCCGCCATTTCCGGCTTCAGTGCCAGCGCCTGTCGCAGCGCAGATAACGCGTCGGCACTACGGTCAATCTCGCCGTATGCGAGGGCAAGCTCGTAATGAGCCAGCGCCCATTGGGCATGAAGGGCGGCGAGCGGTTCCAACACTTGCAGCGCCGCCTTGGCGTCGCCGCGGACCCGTCGCGCCACTCCCAATAGCAGGGTTGCGAGGGGATGGTTCGGCGCCGACTTGAGGATTTCCGCGGCCTGCTCCGCGGCGAGATCGGGACGGCCCTCCAATAGGCGCGCGGCATGCGCTAAGGCAACCCCTATGCTACCAACCGGTTCTGGGGCCGTGCTCATCGTCGAATTATAAATCACTCTGGGCCGTGCGCTAGGCCGGCATGATCGCTAGTCCGCGCCCTTGATTGGCGCAGGCACCGGTCGCGAAGGGCTTTTGCTCCCGACGCATCAAGGTGCTCTTGCCAAACAACGAGGCGACAAGATCCACTGCCACGACTGCAGTTCGATTGCGAAGGTCGAGGGATGGGTTCAATTCCATGATGTCGAGCGAACCCATTTGCCCCGAATCCGCAATCATCTCCATGCAGAGTTGCGCTTCTCGATAAGAGGGGCCGCCGGGTACCGTGGTGCCTACGCCGGGCGCAATTTCCGGATCCAGGAAATCTACATCGAAGCTGACATGCAAATGCGTATCGCTCCCGATCGAGTCCAGCGCCCTGGCAAGGGTGTGCCGCATGCCGCGCTCGTCGATGTAGCGCATGTCGAAGACTTCGAGTCCGGCATCATGCACAAATCGCTTCTCGCCCTGGTCCACACTGCGTATCCCGATCAAACGAATGCTAGCCGGCGCAAGCGCTGGAGTCGCCCCCGACATCTCGGTGAGATCCCGCGGTCCATGCCCACATAAACATGCCACCGGCATGCCGTGCAGATTACCGCTGGGCGTCAGACTATGAGTATTGAAATCGGCGTGCGCGTCCAACCACAGAACCCGCAAGTTGCGGCCCTGTTGCCTGCAGTGACGCGCCACCGCGCTGATCGAACCGATACTCAAGCAGTGGTCGCCGCCGAGAAGGATCGGCATCCGAGACTGGCGCAACTCCGAGGCGACCGCATCGTGCACGGTGCGATTCCACTGCGTCACCTCGGCGAGATGGCGATAACCGTCTACCGGCCCCCGCGCTGGGTTCGCCGGTCCCCGCAAATCGCCGCGATCGCATACATCGAGGCCCTGCGACTCCAGCATGGCGTGGATCTCTGCCACACGCAGCGCCTCCGGGCCCATCGAAGCGCCGCGAGTACCTGCTCCGACGTCGCTGGGAGCACCGATCAGTGAGACTTGCCGTATCACGTATCAGGCTCAGGCGGTTTTGCGCAGGCGAGCCCGCACTCCGCCGCCCAAGGTTCCTCCGTAGAGATCTTTGGGATCGTCGAGTTCCGGCACCAGATCGATTTGCCGCGCCAGGCCACGCTCTTCGCTCAAGAGCTGGTGCAAGAATCGCAGGGCCGAATAGTCTTCCAGCGCAAACCCGACCGAGTCGAACACAGTGATTTGCGCGCCGTTTGCGCGCCCACGACTCAAGCCTCGCACCAGATCCGAGAATTCCGTCACTGGATATTGCGAGTCCATTTGTTGAATCTCGCCTTCGATCCGCGACTGTGGCTCATACTCGACGATGACGTTGATGTTTGGCATTCGCAATACATCCGGGTGCAACTCCGTCTTGCCCGGGCAATCTCCGCCCACCGCGTTCAAGTGCATGCCTGGCAAAATCATCGGTGGCGTCAGAATGACGGCATTTCGTTTGTCTGCAGTCACGGTGGTAACGATATCCGCGCCTTTGCATGCATCCGTGCTGGAACTGGCACGCACAATATGTAGATCATGAAGCTCCGGCATGGCACGCAGGTTTCGTTCCAACTTTCCGGTCGCTTTTGAATCCGTGTCATACAGCCTTAGTTCGCGAATCCCCAACATGCGATGGAAGCCGATCGCTTGAAATTCGCTCTGGGCGCCGTTGCCGATAAGCGCCATGACCCGACTCTCAGGCCGCGCAAGGTAACGTGCCGCGAGTGCGGACATCGCGGCAGTCCGCAGCGCCGTAGTCACGGTGAGTTCAGAAAGCAGCAGCGGGTATCCAGTTTTCACGTCGGCAAGCACGCCAAACGCCGTAACCGTCAATAATCCAGAGGCCGTGTTCTTCGGATGACCATTGACATACTTAAAGGAATAGAGACGTCCATCGCTGGTCGGCATGAGTTCGATGACACCGGCGGCGGAGTGACTCGCCAAACGCGCAGATTTCTCGAATTCGCCCCACCGGCCATAATCGCGCTCGATTTCGTCGGCCAGACGGCTGATGAACGCCCCCGTGCCCGCACGCCTGACCAGACGCAAAATGTCGCTCACTCCAATGTAGTCAACCATGGTTCTTCAACTCCCCCGATGCTCCGCGCCGGACTAATGTGACAATGATCGCAGGAGTTTTGTCTAACAAGAAGCCAGCAGAATGCGCTAAATGCGAAGTAAATTGCGCATATCGCCAGAGACTATTAGCATAGTGCCAGGAGACGTACGATGGATGACCTCGACCGCAAGCTGATTGCACAGCTACGCGACAATGCACGCACGCCGCTTACACTGTTGGCAAAGACACTGAAGGTGTCGCGAGGAACTGTGCAAAATCGCCTAGAAAAATTAGAACGCGATGGAACGATCGCGGGATTTACAGTCCGCTTGCGTCCCGCCATCGACGAGCAACGTATCTCCGCATTGATGACCATTGCCGTGGAGGGCAACCGGCTCGAGGCCGTTTTACGCACCCTGCGCGGCGACCCGTCGATCGTCACCCTGTACACGACAAACGGACGTTGGGACCTTGTTGCAGAGATCAGGGCTGACAACTTGCAGGCCTTCGATCAGGTATTGAGCCGAACTCGGCTCATTGCGGGCATTTCCGCCACGGAAACAAGCTTGTTACTGTCTACGCACAAGCTTTAACTGTCATGGAGAAGCGGACATGGCCATAGTCAGCACCCGGGTTCAGGCTTTCGAGCATTGGATCCGTACAGCCTTCGTCGAATTGAACACGACGCTCGAGAACCTCTATTTTGCGCAAAACGATCGGGCGCAGGTCTTAGGTGTAGGGAATGACTTAAAGACAAGGCTGCTCGAGGAAGGCCATCGCTTCATCGTTGACCTGCTCGCCGAGGGCAATACGGGTGATGGCTTCGAGAGTGGATTCTCAGTCCTTGGCAATGTGGGGATGTATCTAGCGGCGTTGCGCCGGCATGAACTCACGAATCCTACCCGAGAAGAGCGGTCCCCCTTCCCTGAGGCGTCCTCGCTGGCGCTGCATGTCGGCGCTTCCATCGGGATGGCGCCGCGCTTCGCAACCGCGCATCTTACGACCCACAATCTATCGAATGCGGGGGTACGCAAGAGTTTCACCAGCTTGAGGGACGAGTTCTTGTTCATCGATCAAAACACCCGCGGTATCCTCTCCTTCCAAAGCGCGGCCGACGCGTTGAGCCGCATCATCCCCCTCGGCATCTCGAGTCCGGTTGCCGATATCCTCTTCGAGGATGCGAAGAGGGCGCTGGAAAGTGTGATCCGCTTTAATCAAAGCTTATTTGACGATCTCAATGTCGATCGCTTCTTCTATAGCGTGCGCCCCTATTACAAACCGTATCGGGTCGGTCGCCAAGAATATCGCGGTGCGAATGCCGGGGACTTCGCCGGCATCAATGAAATCGACCTGTTGCTCGGTCTTTGCCGCGCGAACGATCCCTACTACGCGCAGTTGCTGGTCGACAAGATGCCCTTCATGCTTCCCGCTGATCAAGCGCGGTTGCGAGATGCGATGACGCATACGAGCTTGCTCGATGAATTGCTGTTGCTGGTAACGGAGCACAAGAAAGCCTCTTGGTTTCAAAACAACGTACGGGGGTTTCTGGAAGTATGCGACCTGTTTGCCAGAGCGGCATCGCAACATCACGACAAGCTTGTGGCTCGTTTCATCGAAGAGCCTGCCGCAGCGCTGGATGGACAACACCTCGACACCATTACAGCGAGCGGGCCCCCTCTGCCCGCATTGCTGCGCTCGCTAGAAATCCTGCGCGACTTACGCCGTGCGGCCGATCGCCCCGATCTACCCACACGCCACGCGGATCTCGCAAGACTGAAAGAAGCTATCGCCGTCGGTGCCGGCACGCGGTCTTAAAGTTGCCCTGAAACCCCATGCCAAACGGTGCGGTCAGAATCATTTACGGGACCGCCTGGAAAAAGGCGAACACCGCGCACCTCGTCAGCATGGCGATCCAGGAAGGATTTCGGGGCATCGATACGGCGTGCCAACCGAAGCATTACGACGAAGCCGGCGTGGGTGCCGGCGTGGCGGCATGCCTAAACGGCGCTCTGAACCGCGCCGATCTGTATCTCCAGACCAAGTTCACGCCGCTCTCAGGGCAGGACCCGCTGAAGATTCCCTACGATCCGAAGGCGCCGTTGTCCGAGCAGGTGGCGCAATCCTTCGCCGTGTCGCTCCGCAATCTGCGTACAACCTATCTCGACTGCCTGATCCTGCATTCGCCGCTCGCGAATTCGAAGCAGACGCTGGAAGCGTGGCGCGCGATGGAATCCTTGGTCGCCGGGGGCGGTATCCGATGTCTCGGAATCAGCAACTGCTACCAGCCCGGTGAACTGCAGGCGCTGTTTCATTCGGCAGTCGTCAAACCAAGCGTCGTGCAGAACCGTTTCTACGCCGATACGCGCTACGACCACGAAATTCGCGCATTCTGCAGCCGGCAACGGATCACCTATCAGAGCTTTTGGACACTGTCGGCCAATCCGCATCTTCTTGCCCATGCCTCGATCACCGGCTTGGCATCGAAGTACGGGCGCACGCCGGCGCAGATTCTCTTTCGGTATTTGACGCAAAGCGACGTTGTACCGTTGACCGGAACCAGTTCCAAATCGCACATGCGCGAGGACTTGGGGATATTCGAATTCGAACTCTCGGCTATCGAGCGCGAAGCGATCCACGCCCTGTTGCAATCGTGATCGCCTGTACGTCGGAAGCATCAGAATCTGAGCACTTTTACATACCGCACGTGCGGCAGCGCGCGCAGCTTCTCTTGAATGGCGTCGGGCACCATTTGATCGATGCCCACAATCGCAATCGCATCTTGCTCTGCGGCCTGGCGCCCCAAGTGGAAAGTCGCGATATTGATATTAGCCTCCCCCAACATGGTGCCTAAAGCGCCGATGAATCCAGGCTTGTCTCGATTGTTGATCAACAACATGACTGGATGGAAATCAGCTTCCAGCGCCATGCCTTTGACTTCGACGATCTTCGCCGTCCCGGCGTTGACCACACCTGCAAGCGTCCGCCAACGGCCGCCGGTGAGGACCTTGACCCGGACTAGGGAGCCGTAGATAGGTGAGGTTTCACGCCTGGATTCGGAAAGGGGCGTCCCTTTTTGTTTCAGCACGGCGGGCGCCGACACAACGTTTATATCGGGCAATAAAGGTCTCATCAAGGAAGCCAACGCAATTGCGGTCAGTGGCTGCGTGTTGAGATGGGCAACCTCTCCTTCATACTCGATCTCGACTGCCTCGATCCCGTCGTCGGCTATTTGCCCGGCAAAACTCCCAAGCTTGTCGATGAGCCCGATGAAGGGCTGCAGACGCGATGATTCTTCGGCGCTGATGGAAGCCATGTTGAGGGCGTTGGTGACGGCGCCGGACAGCAAATAGTCCGATATTTGTTCGGCTACTTGGAGTGCCACGTTTTCTTGCGCCTCGTTCGTGCTCGCGCCAAGATGAGGAGTTGCGACGAAGTTCGGCGCACCGAAGAGCACGCTGTCTTTGGCCGGTTCGGTGATGAAAACATCGAAACCCGCGGCGGCGACATGGCCGTTTTCCAGAGCCGCACGCAACGCCGCTTCGTCGACGAGTCCACCTCGGGCCGCATTCACAACAATGACGCCGGACTTGGTCTTTCCGAGCGCCTCCGCTGACAGGATGTTTCGGGTCTTGTCGGTCAAGGGCGTGTGCAGCGAAATCACGTCAGCGCGCGACAACAGATCTGCGAGTTCGACTTTTTCCACACCTAGCTTGACAGCGCGCTCCGGCGAGAGGAATGGATCGTAGGCAATCACCTTCATTTTGAGGGCCAGGGCCCGTTCCGCGACCAGTGCACCGATGTTGCCGCAGCCTATCAGGCCTAAGGTCTTGGCATAGAGCTCGACGCCCATGAACCGGTTCTTTTCCCACTTTCCCGCCTGAGTGGAGACATCCGCCGCAGCAATGTGCCGAGCCGCCGCGAACAACAGGGCAATGGCGTGTTCCGCAGTGGTGATCGAGTTTCCGAAAGGGGTATTCATGACCACGATGCCGCGCGCCGTGGCCGACGGGATATCGATGTTGTCGACGCCGATGCCGGCGCGCCCGATCACCTTGAGCTTCTTGGCGGCGGCAATCACATCCTTATCTGCTTTCGTCGCGGAGCGCACCGCCAGTCCGTCGTAATCGCCGATGATATTCAGAAGATCGGCTTTCTTCAGGCCCACTCGGACATCGGCCTCTACCCCGCGGCTGCGAAAGACCTCGAGCGCCTTCGGGCTCAACTCATCGGCGATCAGAACCTTCGGCACGGATATTCCTTATTGCTCGATTTTTAAGAGACCAAGGCAGCTGGAGAATGCCCAGTCGAGCCAGGGAGTAAGGGATTGCACATCGCTTCGCTCGATCGTGGCGCCACACCAGAGCCGCAACCCGGGCGGCGCCGAGCGGTACGATGCCGCGTCAAGCGCCACGCCCTGCTCCTCTAGAATCGAAGCCAGCTTCTTGGCGAACTCCGCCTGATTCGCTTGCGGCAGTGAAGTCACACGTGCATCGACTACTTTCAGGCACACGCTGGTGTTGCTGCGGATCGCAGCATCGGACGCCAGAAAATCTACCCACGGGGTTCGCGCCACCCAGTCGCTGAGCACCTGGGTATTGGCATTCGCACGAGCCTGAAGCGCTGCGAGGCCTCCGATTCCTTCCGCCCACCTCAGCGCATCGATATAGTCCTCGGTGGCGAGCAGCGAGGGCGTGTTAATGGTTGCGCCCTCGAATAATTCTTGATCGAGTTTGCCTTTCTTCGTCATGCGAAAAATCTTCGGCAGCGGCCGAGGTGGCGAGTAGCCTTCCAATCGGGCAACCGCACGCGGGGAAAGGATCAGCATGCCGTGACCTCCCTCTCCGCCCAGGACCTTTTGCCAAGAGAACGTCACGACATCGCATTTGGGCCACTCGATCGGCTGTGCGAACACGCCGCTGGTAGCATCGTTGAATGTGATGCCCTCGCGATCTGCCGGGATCCAGTCGAAATTCGGAATCCTGACGCCCGACGTGGTTCCGTTCTGCGTGAATATGATGTCCGCCGCTTTTCGTGCCACGGACAGATCCGGCAGGACTCCATACGGGCGGCCGACATGAATGCGGCAATCCTCGAGTTTCAATTGCTCTACTGCATCGGTGACCCACTCTTCCCCGAAGCTCTCCCAGGCGAATACGTCGACTGGACTCGCACCCAGCATCGACCACATCGCCATTTCGATCGCACCGGTGTCGGAGGCCGGCACGATGGCGATCTTGAAATCCGGGGGCACGTTTAGCAGTCCCCGCGTGCGCTCGATGGCCTCTTTGAGCTTGGCTTTTCCCGGTTTCGAGCGGTGCGAGCGTCCCAGCACCGCGCCTTGAAGGGCTTGCAGATTCCAGCCGGGACGCTTCTTCGTCGGGCCCGATGAAAATCGAGCATCAGCCGGACGGACGCCCGGCGGCGATATATGTGTCATTAGTCGTACTCCCATCCTTACAGATGAGCGTCCGCCGTTGGGAGCGGATGGCCCGGTGCGAAGAATAGAGATTCTTTTCGATCTGTCAACAAGTGTTCGGCAATCCGTCGCGCGTGATATCGTTAATTCGACTGAGGCGCGCGCGCGGCAAGAAGGGCACCATGTATGTATTTGGTTTGCGGTGAGGCCTTATACGACGTCTTAATAGATCCCACCGGACCTGCTAGTCCCAACAAACTCTCTCTGTCGGCGAAGGCAGGCGGATCACCGCATAACGTCGCCATTGGCCTGGCTCGGCTCGGGTGCCCCGTATCGTTAGCGACGGAGATCGCGCCCGACACGCTGGGACGCCTGCTCGAATCGCGATTGGCGGCGGAAGGGGTCGATGACCGTTTCATGCGCCGAACGGGCAAAGCGACTCCGCTCGCCATGGTCGATGTGGACGCACGAGGCAACGCGCGCTATGCCTTTCACGGTCTTGATTCCATTTTGTTTCACCCTGATCCCGAGGCGATCAAGCCGCATTGGAAATCGATATATGGCGTTCACGTCGGGTCTATACCGATCGTATCGAGGCAGTCTTCTGCAATGTTGTTGGATCTTCTGAGAACGGCGCCGAAACAAATTATCAATAGTTTCGACCCCAATGTTCGAACCGCATTCGAACCCGACATCGAACGATGGCGCGTTTCCGTCGAAGCCTTCCGGCAACTCGCGCATTTGATCAAAGTCAGCGAAGAGGACCTGAAGACCGTCTACGATCGTGATGTCGACGTGGATGCGATTGCGCAACGCTGGCTATCCCCTCATTGCTCATTGGTTGTCGTGACGCGCGGCGAGCGCGGCGCCAGTCTTTATTCGCGCTCCGCCGGCCGAATCGACGTCCCCGCGGTTAAAGTCATCGTGGCTGACACGGTTGGCGCCGGCGATAGTTTCCAGGCTGCCATGCTGGCTTGGCTCGCTGAGAAGCGCCTTGCATCGCCATCCGCACTCGCGAGGTTATCTCCCGAGCAACTCACGGCGATGGGGCACTTTTGTTCGCACGCGGCCGCCATCACCTGCCGGCACCGTGGCCCCGAGTTTCCGTATCGTAAAGCACTTCCAGAGCCGGCTTAGCGCAAGGCAGCATTATTGTTGGAGCTAACTGGAGCAGCCATTGACAAATGAATCACTAAAAACTCTCGCGGAGCGCACGGATTTCAAGCAGACCGGACGCCTGGATGAAGTGCAGCGATTGTGTGAAGAGTTTGAACGCACTTGGCCTGAGGCGGCGCGTTCCTTCGAGTTCGGGCGTTCAGCCGAGGGGCGCAGCATGCGTGCGCTCATTGTTTCCCGAGCTGGCGCGCTAGCGCCGGCGGCGGCCCGCGCCAAAAATATCCCCGTCCTCATGATCCAGGGTGGCATTCATCCTGGTGAAAGCGACGGCAAGGACGCGGGGTTCATCGCTCTTCGGGAGCTGCTCGAAGGTGCGGCCGGAAAGTCAGCGCTCGACCGGATCGTCGTGCTCTTTGTTCCCGCCTTCAATACAGACGGTCACGAACGGTATGGACGCTGGAATCGCCCGAATCAGAACGGCCCGGAGGTGACCGGATGGCGCACCACCGCGCAGAACATCAATCTCAATCGCGATTATATGAAGGCGGATACGCCCGAAATGCGGGCGATGCTGCGCCTCATCAATGAGTGGGATCCTTTGGTGTGCGCCGACCTGCATGTCACCGACGGCGCCGATTTCGAGCCGGATATTTCCTTGCAAGTCGAGCCGCTCAATCAAGGCGACAGCGCCTTAATGAAAAGCGGACGGGAAATGCGCGATACGCTCATCGCGCGGCTGACTGAACAAGGTTTTCTCGCCCTCGACTTCTATCCCGATCTGGCCAGTACCGACGACCCTGCTTCCGGGTTCGCGCTAACTGTCTATTCACCCCGGTTCTCCACAGGGTATTTTCCACAGCGTAATCGCTTCACCGTGCTGGTTGAAACGCATTCCTGGAAGGCCTACGCGCAGCGGGTGCGAGTGATGCGCAACACCGTCCTCGGCTTGGCCGAGATGGTCGCCGTTCAGGGACTGAAATGGCTCGAGATGGCGCACGCGGCCGATCGCAGCGCAATGCGACTGGGGGGCTCCGACATAGCACTCGACTACACCTCGAGTTGGCGCGAGCCACCACAGGTCGGTGGTAACGTCCCCGGCAGGGCCTCGCCCGCCGGCGCGCGGTTGATCGACTTTCGAGGCTATGCCTATAGCCGCACACCGTCGGCGATCTCGGGGGGTCTGGTTACCAAGTACGATCCTAAAACGCCGCAGATTTGGCGCGTACCATTGCGCGATCAAATCAGCGCTTCATTGACTGTTAAGGCGCCGCGCGGCGGCTACGTGGTACCGCTCGCCTTCGCCACCGGTATCGCAGCGAGGTTGGACTGTCACGGCATCGTTTTCAAAACACTGACACAGATCCAAGAGCGGATGGACGCGCAGGTGTTTCGCGCGGATCAGGTAGAATTTTCCGCGGCTCCTTTCGAAGGACGTATGCGCGCGGCGATCAAGGGCGCTTGGAACCAGGAAACATCGAGCATCATCGCCGGCGCGCTTTTCGTACCGGTCGCGCAACCGCTGGCTCGGCTGGTGGTGGCGTTGCTCGAACCCCAAGCTCCGGACTCTTTTGCCGCGTGGGGCTTCTTCAACGCGTGCTTCGAACAGAAGGAACACATGGAAGCGTACGTCGCAGAACAGATTGCGCAGGACATGCTCGGCCAGGACCCTGCGTTAGCCCAGGAGTTTAGGCGCAAGCTCGAGCAAGAGCCGGCATTCGCCCGCAGCCCCGGCGCGCGCCTGGAATTTTTTCTGCGCCGACACGCCTCCTGGGACGCGCGGTACAACTTGTATCCCGTGTTGCGCATAGAGACTCAGCCCCACGGCTGAAACAGCCGCCTTTGTATGCTGCGCCCCCTTTAGCTGACGCCGGAAGCGAGCCCCAGCGGCTCCGAGCCGAACGGGTCGCCGACAGTCATGCCGTTGCGGATGGCGTACATCGTGATCGCGGCCGCGTTGTGCAATTGCAATTTCCGCATCATATTCGAGCGATGTTTCTCCACCGTCTTTGGACTGACGCCCAGTTCCCGGGCAATCACCTTGTTGGAGTTGCCAAGCGCGATTCGTGTTAGGACTTCGCGTTCTCGCTCTGTAATGGACTGCGCGATCGCAGGCAAGGCGGCCGGTCGATTGTCCGAGAAGTGCGCGGCAAGAATTCGAGTCGCCGTTGAATGACATATGAATTGGCACCCGGCGGCAACGGCACGAATGCCGGACGTTAGCTCGGACACATCAGCCAGCAACCCGATGAAACCATTGGCCCCTGCCTGCAATGCCGCACGCACACAGGCTTGCGAGTCCACCGCCGCCAATATCAAGGTTTTGCAGTCGGGCACGAGCCGGCGGATCTCCGCCAAGAGTTCCCACGCTGTCTGACCAGCCAGCTCCCAGTCGGTGAGCAGCAGATCGGGTTGAAGCTTGGGAATCGAAAGCAACGCGTCCGAGATATTGTCAAAGCTGGCGATGACCGAAAATTCGGCATCTTGGCCCACCAGGATTTCCAACCCGTGCCGCAACACCTCGTGTTCCTGCACAAGAACAATGCGAAGCTTCGGTTTGCGATCGAATTTCAATTGTCTCTCCCTCTCAATTCTTCCGCCCAAGGGTTCCTTGAGGCTGGCTGTTGATGACCTTATAAAGACGCTCTTCGGACTAGCCCGTTGTCCGGATGCCGGATCTGAAGCGCTTTTAGCGCAAGATTGCCATTCTGTTAAATGCAGCCACTCGCGATCAGCAATGACGTGCATCGTGAATCCCATGTCTACCAAGACGCAAAGCGCGCGCGGATTCGGACACTGGTTATTGAATTTCGTTGATTGGAGTGCAATGAAGGGCACGGCCATTGAACAAAGCTGGATATTGATAAAGAGCCCAGAAAGCCCCTGCGCGGCTTCAGCCCCTCATGTAGTCTTACTTAGATCATAGCCAGCCACCGCTAAAAAGAGGGGCCGGGGCCGCGTAGAATTCAAATGCATAGGAGATTCTGCTCCGGGTGCATGAAAATGCGCAAAATCACTTTCTCTAAAAGCGGATGGTCGACGAAATCGAACGGGAACGCCACTTCGTCGAAGGGATCTCTTCGAACGCCATGGTACGCGGTGTCGATTAGTCCGGGAAAGCCTTGCTGCAAGGCTGTTCAGGGCTTTGTCGGGACGCGCTGGTTATCCGCCGAAGCGCCTCGTTTCCCGGTCGCGGGATGCAATATCGAGCATTGCGACTGTCGGTACCGTCACCACGCCGATCGGCGTACCAAGCCGCGGCGTCAAGCGGATCGCGACGACGGCATTCATCGTCACTGGATTCTCAGTGAGCGCCGAGCTGGTAAGCGCGGTCGCCGTGAGACTGATTTTTGAACACGACCCTCGCGCTAGTCTGCGCTAGGGCGGCGCACCCATGAGCGACGGCGTGGCGACCAGCTCGGTTTCGATTAAGGAAAAAGGGATCGTTCCGGAGCGATTCATGTCGGCGAAGAACTCCGAGAGGCTGAATTGCCTGCCGGACGCTTCCTGTTGGTGTGCATAGTCGCTGAGCAACCGCTCAAATTGCAGCTTGCCGGTAATGTAGCTAGTGCCATAGCCCGGCTGCCGCAGGTACAGCAACTGCTCGAAAGCAATCAGCTCGCTGGATGGGTCGGACCACCCTCGCGGAGTCCATTGCGCATGGAAACTGCCCGCTTGCTGCAACGTCAATTCGTTCGCCTGCACGTAAAGCGATGCCAATCCGCGCGCTGCGCGATTGGCCAGCATGATCCAAACGACTTCGCGGCCACGGGGATTGTCGTCGTAAAGTCCTGCCTGCATGAGTGTTTCTTCCATGGCCGTAGCCAAGCCCTCGGAGCGGCTATCGAACATATTGGACAATGCCGGCAGGCGGCGGATCGGGCTCGGATTCGGCTCCTCTTTCATCCGCGCCAGTTCGATCCAATGATAATCGTGGGAAAAGAGACCGAGTGGTTCGCGCGCCGCCCCCTGCAGAAAAAAATTGCGCTTTTCCGGCGGCACAAAGTCGAGAACTTGGTGCGCCATGGCATCGCGATAATAATCCTTGTCCGGTACGACTCCGGCCTCGATTAGAAAGTCCGTGAGCTTCTTCATCCGCGCCGCGCCTAAGGCGCGAAAAGCTTCCGGTGAGTTGGCCGGTTCGAGTGGCGGTAGGGCGCGGTTGTGATACTCCTCGAGCTGCAAACCTACTCTCGCTCGCTCCAATTCCCGTCGTAGCAGGGTGACTTGCTGGTCCCAGTCATAAGACTCCAAATGGACGTTCTTGAGATACCAGTTGTAATTCTCCTTGCCGACCCCGGATGCGCCGGTCTTCGTAGGCGCCTCCGTTTCCAGCCATCGGCTAAAAGCATTCGTAGCGGCGTCGGCGCGCTGGATCGCCTTCCGCAGCGCTTTGCTCGCACCTGCGAGGCTCGCGAGCTTGTTTCCTTCCAAGGTACGCATATTGAGCGTGCCGCCCTGCAGGTTGCGGAGCACTTCGCTCTGGTCGCGCAGCGTTCGCACGCTATAAACCCATAAATCGCGCGCGTTACTCTCGCGCAGATTGATCATCGCCTGATCGAGCAACGCTGGTATCGCATCGAGCAAACAGGTGAGGCGTTGCTGGTCGGCCCGAGATAGTGGAAAGGCATAGGCAAAGAGGTCGATCGCCGGCGCGGCTGTCACTCCTTCATGCTGGGGCACGTCGCTGCGCTCGCCGAATACCGTGGCATAGAACGAGGGATCGCGGGCCCACGGACGCCTAACCCGCAAGTCGAAGTCCAGCCCGTTCATTTCGGCCTCGATCAAACGATAATCGACTGTCTGCGTCGCCGACCAGCCTTGCGTGTCGATGGCGGCCAAACGCGCGCGATAAAAAGGCAATCCCTGGGCTTTAGCAGCCATCGCCGACGCACGGTAATCGGGAATGCATTTTTGGACGGTCGGCTGTTCGAAATGCCGCCAATCCTGCGCAAGCTCGAGGAGCGCTGGGTAGGCTCCTGCGGCGTGAACGAGAGGCGGGCACCCCGCCAATGCGAGCCACACGGACGCGACCAACGGCCGCATCAAGTCAACACTCGAAATTTTCCTGTCCCCATGCGACGAATGCTACCGCTGACTAAATCTACGGCTGGCAAGTATACAGGTCTGGCCGGAGGTACCCACCAGAGTGGCGATCCGAGTCAGTCACTGACGTCCACTCTCTAGTGGACTGTAGTCTTGCCTCGTTCGGGCGATGACCAAGCCATGGGCCGGTCCGTCCCGAGGTGCCACGCGTCTCCGGCGTGGGCCGGTGCCTTCTCGACTGCGGCAGCCACGAGCTGGAGCTGTTCGGCCGGCCATTCGATGAGTGGCGAATAGCCGCGCTTGGGTTTGGGTTTGCGCGTAGTCATAATGACCTCCAAGTTTGTTCAAATATCAGCTCGGCGTTGGCGCGTTCTGCTCGATGAGCTTCTGCCGTTTCAGCTCGGCCCAAAAATCAGACGGAACCGTCGCCTGCATTGAGGTGACATTGGCGAGGATTTGCTCCGCGCTCCGGGCCCCGACGATCAGTGCTGCTGCCACATCAGGGGCTGCGGAGAACCTCAGCGCCGCGGTTCGAAGGTCGACACCGTACTGGGCGGCCACCGCTCGAAGCTTTTGCCGCTTTTCGATGCGGTCGCGTGGGATGTTCCAGGAGTTCTTTCCGTAGTTGTAGCGCGGACTACCGGAGATGAATCCGGCGTTTAGGGACGAGCCGACCACGAACTTGACATTGCGCCGCCGTGCAACGGGAAAGAGGTTGTTTAGGGCATTCGCGTGATCGATCAGCGAGTACTGAGATGCAAGTAGGCACACGTCCGGGTCCGCTTCCTGCATGACCCTGAGGATGGGCTCGGGGGTGTTCACGCCGATGCCCCAGCCCTTGATGATTCCCTCCTCTTTCATGCGGGCCAGGGCCGGAAATGCGCCCCGAAGCGCGATTTCGAACTGTTGCTGCCACGGCGTCGGCAGCAGCTTGTTGTCCGATGAGATGTCATGCACAAACACGATATCGAGATCGCTGAGGCCGAGGCGCTGCAAACTGTCCTCAACGGAGCGGCGCACGCCGTCAGCCGTGTAGTCGAATACGACGTTGTTGGGAGAGGGCGAGAAGGGAAAGTTCGACTTGCCGTTGTTTTGTCGGGAAGCCTTCAGCAGCTTGCCCACCTTCGACGAAATAATGTATTCGTCCCGATTCTTGTTGTGCAGGTAATTCCCGAAACGTCGTTCGGCGAGTCCGAGCCCGTACCAGGGTGACACGTCGTAGTAGCGCACGCCCGCGCTCCAGGCCGCATTCAGCGTCTTATACCCTTCCTCGTCGGTGATTACTTCGAACTCGTTTCCCAGCGTTACACCACCCAGACCAAACTTGATCGGGGGAACGTAGTGCCCGCTCCTCTCTCCTGCTCCACTTTGCTCGCCGGCCGCAGGCGCTGCGAAAAGGGACCGGCTTGCAATTAAAGCGCCGGCCGCCACGGTGGACCCTGCCGCCGCGGCGCCAAGAAAATCGCGTCTCGATGTCATGGATGCCATGAATGTGACTCCTGTGGTGCGCCTCTGTGATCGATGGATGAGACTTTCCCGAACGGGCATGGCGCCGGTATTTCCGCGAGCGGTCCCGGCATTTCAATTGAAATGGCGGCCTCTCACGTGGGCTGAATTATGGGCGTCGCGGCCCATTGCATCATCGCAGCAACTTGGCGCAGCGGTTGCGCCGATACCATGCGGTTCCTGAAGTCGACTTGGTGATGCAAAACAACTATCGCATTTTTTGGTATGTTAGGACTAAGTGCCCGACCCCACCGACATGGCGATAGCCGCGCGAATCCTGATCGTCGATGACGATCCGGACTTGCGCAATCTGATCGCCGATTTTTTAGGCGCGCATGGATTCATCGTTACCGCCGTCGAGAGCGCAAAAGCCATGCGGCTTGCCATTGACGAACAGCAACCAGATCTTGTGATCATGGACGTGATGATGCCCGGCGAGGACGGGCTGAGTGCAGCGCGGCATCTGTCCGCGCAGGGTGGACCGGCGATCATCATGCTCAGCGCACTTGGCAGCGACACCGATCGCATCATCGGTCTCGAAGTCGGCGCGGACGATTACCTACCGAAACCTTGTAATCCTCGCGAGCTTCTAGCGCGCGTTCGAGCCGTACTTCGCCGGCACAGTGCCGTACGCGCCTTGCATCCCGAAAGGTCCGACTTATATGAGTTCATGGGTTGGCGTTTGGATTTGACCCGTCACGATCTGCGGGATCCTTCGGGTATTTTAATTGAGCTGTCTGATGGAGAGTTCTCGTTGCTGCGCAGCCTTGTCGAGCACCCGCAACGTGTACTTAGTCGCGACCGACTTCTTGAACTTGCTCATGGGCGAAACATAGAGGTATTTGATCGCGCCATTGACAGTCAAATTAGCCGGCTTCGCCGAAAGCTCAACAATCGCAGCGACGTCGAGCTGATACGCACGGTACGCAATGAGGGCTACATGCTATTGCCGAAGGTCACGCGAATTTGAACTGGGCCTTTCCCTCGATGCAACAGCTATCTATCTTCGGCCGCACATTTCTGTTCATGGCCATTGCATTCGCGGCTACCGAAGCAATCGAAATAACTCTTGAGGTCAAAGGCCCGCCACTGCGCGACCCGCCTGTTCGCTTATCCCAGATAGCATCAAAATTGAGGGAAAAAGCTCCCGCGTCTGTATCAGACTTGCGGCCGAATCCAAGCAACGCTTCTGCCTCGAGCGCCAGCACGGGCGATGCATTGCAAAACGTGGTCGAGACGCCTCCCGATCGGCTGTATGTGCATCGCTCCAGGATCGCGCCGTACGCGCCGAAATCCGTGGATTTGGGTGTCTCGCACGTACTGCGCGGCCGTTTGGCAAGTGTCTTGTCCGTACCGCTCGAGTCGGTACAAATCTATGTACGCCCCAACTCGCTCGTTGAGTCCACTGATAACACAGAGGCGTGGGATGTTTCGTTGCTGTCCGGATTTGTCGCCGCGCGGCGCCTCTCGGATGAGGAATGGCTCATCGCCGAGGACCGAGTGAAGAGGTTTCCAACGGCGTTGCAACGTCAAGTTATCCTACTCTTTGCGTTGGGGTTGCTGGTGTTGTTGCCCATGACTTGGCTTTTCGCGAGGGCTTTATCGGCGCCGATTCGCGGATTTTCCGATGCGGCCAAGCGCCTTGGGAAAGATCCCAGCGCACCGCCCCTGCCGCGGTCCGGCCCCGCCGAAATGCGGGATGCGGTTGACTCGTTTAATGCCATGCAGGCACGGCTCAATCGGCTATTACAAGAGCGCACATTGATGGTTGGTGCGATCGCTCACGATTTACGCACTCCGCTGACCCGATTGGCCTTTCGTCTCGAAGATCTGCCGCCGAACCTCAGAGACAAGGTGTTTGCGGACATTCAAGAAATGAAAACGATGATATCGGCGGCACTGGATTTTATCCGCGACCGAACGCTGTCTGCGAGGCATGAGCGACTTGATTTCCGTCTGCTGGTCGAGAGCGTCGTCGATAATCAGACGGACCTTGGGCATGACGTGACACTCCAGGAGGGAGAGTCGATGACGCTGGTGGGCGACCCGCTGTCCTTGAAGCGGGTTGTTGTAAATCTGGTGGACAACGCCGTGAAGTATGGTGAGCGCGCCCGGCTGAAACTACACGCCGATTCGCGGCGCTGCATGTTGGAGATCGACGATGACGGGCCGGGAATTGCGCCCGAACTTCAGCAACTTGTCTTCCATCCATTCTTTCGGGTCGAAAGCTCGCGTAATCGCGATACCGGGGGCATTGGGCTGGGCCTGGCCACGGTCCGTTCGCTGATTCTTGATCATGGGGGAGACGTAACCGTAAGTAACCGGAAGGAGGGTGGCTTACGCGTATCGGTGAGCTTGCCGATAGAGCGATAGCGTCCGAGTCAGCGAGACGCCTACAACGCCAGCCAAACTGTCGCCATCGCGCGACCACTGAAGACGCTTCTTGTCAGCCTGTGTCAACGCGTGCCACATGGCGGCAAATCTGCGCCATTTGCACCGTATAAATTGAGCATCGATGGATACCCATCCATGAGGCGCTGACACGATCTGTCTGTCAGGTAATCCCACGAATTTTAGGATCCACACATGAACAGTGCAGCTGATGCAGTTTCGAGTCCCTTTGGTCGCGCGCAGTTTATATGGAGCGCTGCGGCGGTGATTGGGCTTGGCAGTTTTTTTTCGACCCGACCTGCCGAGGCGTCCTATGAGGTAGTCACGGTAACAAATGGTGGCTCGATCGATGGCTACATCACGCTTTCGGGAAACACTCCATCGGCCGGCGCCGTCAAGATCACTAAAAACCAGGACTATTGCGGGACATCGATTGCAGATCCAACGTACATCGTCGGTAGCAACGGAGGCTTGAGCAACGTGGTTGTTTATCTAAAGGACATCAAGAAGGGTAAGGCGCCTTCCGCCGATGCTCTAAGTCTGGTCAGTGAGGATTGCATGATGCGTCCCCGTGTTCAGGGCGCGATGACAGGAGGGCGCATCACGATGTCCTCGAACGATGCCATTTTGCACAATGTTCATTCGCTTAAAGCGGACACTAACGCCACGATTTATAATGTAGCCCTTCCGTTCGCAGGCGTTTCGGTAACCAAGTCTTTGCCTGACAGCCCTGGGCTCATCAAGGTCAAATGCGACGCGCAAGAGTGGATGCAAGCGTGGATCTTGCAACTGGAACACCCATACTATGCGACGACAGGCGCTGATGGCCATTTCGTCATCAAGGATATACCGCCGGGCAACTATACCCTGGTCGCGTGGCACGAGGCGGCAGGCGAAGCCTCGGCGTCGATCGATGTCACCCCTGGGCACAAGGTGGAGCCTACGATGACCTTCACCGCCGGACGCAAGGCAGAGTCTACGATGACCCTGGCCGCCCGCTGATTAGAATTCAGCGCGCCTAGCGCAGCGCTGCCGTAGCAGCTGCGCCGCGCGCGAGTGGCTCTTTCGTTCGATTACGAAGTGGATCTAAAGGAATGCCGAGCCATACGTTAGTATGATTGCTCACGGCTGCTCGCGGCTCTCCCGCTGCGGTTGGCTATGTCTAGTAGGTTTCCTGGGAGAATCCAACTTTGGCATCCATCCTGGACGTGATCTTCTCGCACCGCGCCGGTGCCCGCGTCTATGGACTGGCCGCAATCGCACTGGGGCTGGTTGGTTTAGTCTGGGGCGATTTCGCGGCGGTGTGGCAGCCCGTCCCACAGAGCGTACCCGGACGCGCCTCCTTGGCCTACATCGTGGCTGTCGCCCTTCTGCTGGCGGGTTCGGCAATCCAATGGCGACGTACCGCGGCAATGGGCGCCTTAATGCTCACGGCGCTTTACGGTCTGGGCATCGCTCTGCTTCACGTGCCAGAGGTCATCGCCCATCCATCCGTATTCGTCGTCTGGTCAGGTGTTGCGGAGCAACTGGCCCTAGTAGCAGCAGGACTAGTGACCTACGCACTGAGTGCGCAGATCGACGCAGCGCTCGCAAAACTCATCACCCGGATCGCTCGCCTCGTATTTGGGGTGTGTCTCATAGTGTTTGGCTTGGCTCACATTGTCTATATTAAGGAGACGGCCGAGATGGTTCCTGCATGGCTGCCACCGGGTCAAATATTCTGGGCCGACGCAACCGCGGCGGGACATATTGCGGCGGGTGTCGCGATTCTTTCTGGTATCGCCGCGCGAGCCGCGGCTATGTTGGTCACCGCGATGTTTGTGGTGTTCGGCATTTTTGTGCACGCGCCCGCGGTCTTTCTCGATCCCCACAATCACCTACACTGGGCAGCGAACGCTATAAACCTCGCTTTGATAGGCTCTGCCTGGGTAGTAGCTGCCTCTTGCTGTGAACCACACCGGCTACCGACCAAATAAATCATAGAAGATTTCGTACGTCCTATGGTTAGTCCACGCCAATGATGACGTTCGATGCCTTGATAATGGCATACGCAGAACTGCCTACTTTCAGCCCTAGCTTTTCGGCGGATTTTTTCGTGATAATCGAAGCAATTTCCACGCCAGGGGACAATTCGATAATCACCTCTGTATCGACGGCTCCTGGGGTCACTTGTTTGATGGTGCCTTTGAGGATATTACGGGCGCTGAGCTTCATGGAAACCCCTCTCACTGATGTTGGAGACCTATACTCCCACCAGCGCCCTAGTATGTCGATTCACGTGAACTCGTCGAACAGAACGTGGCCCACAAGCTCGCAGTCATTGAATTGTTACGGCACAGCGCTCGTTGGAAGCAGTGGCCGCATGAAGCTGCGATCGCAGCTCAGCACGGATCGGTATTGCTCGTAGTTGGCTAGGCTCGGGAAGCTGAACAGCGCAAGTGCTCGAAGTAACCGTGATGCGTTCCGCCGTGGCGGTTCACCAGTTCCATCCACCGCTTCGCAAATTCCTCGACTCGGCGTTGGCGACTTCATATACAGTGCGGCAGGTCGCACCACCACGGTGCGGTCTCGCGAAAAAAGTTGGCGCTACGATATCTTTTCACTCGGTGGTGAAAAACGCTCGTTTGACGGTTCAACTAATTGATTAATCAGTGATTTCGCCGGCGTACCGAAATCAATGCCGAATTCCCAATTCCAAGGCAAGAGATCAGAATGGTGCACGCGACATTATTTGCGCGCCAATTTGGATCATCGGAATTTTACGGAGATTGACATGCTTGGACTCATCGCCCGCTGGGGCCACAACTTATTGCTCATTACGATGGGCGTATTGACCGTCGCGATCGTCGTGTCGACTAAGTAGAACTCGCCGGGGCTGATTTTGAGCGTTGCCCAATTGTCCACCAAGCAAGAAAAGCAAAATCAGCCCTACGCGGCACCTCCAGCTGTTACGTGTGGAAGGCCTGTCCCTTGGCGAGCATCGCCATGATTGCTTTCATGCGTTTGTCTCGAGTTTCGGGCTTCTTGGCCGTCTGCAGGCGCCACGAGATCGCATAGATATTCGCTTTGCTCAATGTCTTGAAGAACAGCCGCGCAGTCTTGTTCTTGGTTAGCTCCTTTAAAAAGTCCGCGGGCACAGTCATCTTACTTGGCGAATCATAAGCTCTCTCCCACCGCCCATCCTCTTTGGCTGCGGCTATCTCTTTGAATCCTGCTGGCTTCATTTTGCCGGCCTCGGCGAGTTGCTCGACCAACTCGCGGTTCCGCTTCGACCAAATGCTTTTTGATCGGCGAGGGGTAAACTTACGAAGCCATGATTGCTCGTCGTGCTTCTTCAGCTGACCATCGATCCACCCGTAGCAAAGCGCGACAGCCAATGCGTCAGCGTGGTTCACAGAAGCAGTTCCTGCTGATGACTTCTTGAAGAATCGCAGCCACACGCCTTTTGAATCAGCATGATTTGCGTTTAGCCACCGCGACCACGCTTTTGCCGACGGAAACGCAATGAAGTCCGAATGATTCTTTGGCGCCATGAGCAGTGTAGTGCGTAGCTGTTAGGTAGGCGAGTTGAATACTCGCCGATGTTCATATCATGTGTCGAGCTTGATGCTTCTGGCGTAAGCTTGTGCGCGGCCGATTTGCTGAGGGACTTAGCTTGAAAAATATTTGGAAGATTTTGGGCTTCGCTGTTTTGACAATATTGTTGGTCGGCGGATATTGCGCGTATCGAGTTGGCCTCGGCAAGCCCTTCTCGATCAATCAGCTGGCGAACCGCCAAGCGATCTTTTTTCTGATGGCCAATCCAGAGCTGTTTACTCAAGTCGGAATTGTCGATGGCACTATTTTCGATCGGCACTCCGGCAGACTATCCGCGGTCGGCGTGCAAAAGCGTGACGAGGACTATGCGACTGCCGCGAAAAACACAGCCGAGGTCAAGAGATTCGATCGCGGAAGCTTGGTGCTGCAGGACCAACTGACTTACGACATCCTGCTCGATCAATATGATTCCCAATTGGCTTTCCAGCGCTTCGACTGGCTGTCGTCTGAGGGTCTCTATCCGATCGCTCCAATGTGGGGTACGCAGGTTCAATTGCCGAACTTCCTTGAGACCTCACATGTAATCAAGAACGAAAAGACGGCGGTCAATTATGTCAAACGACTCGAGGCCGCAGAAGGCAAGCTCGACGCGGTCACCGCGGAGATGTTGCGTCAGGCCAAGCTCGGCGTAGTGCTGCCGATTTCTTTGCTCGAAAGGGCGCAGGGCGGCATTGCCGACACGGTGCGGCCGGAACCCACAGACAACCCGCTCGTGACCACTTTTATCGCCCGCATGAGGTCGGCCAAGGACTTGGATTCGAATACACAAGCAAGATTGGCCGAGCAAGCGGCACAGCTTGTCGGCCAGCGTATCTACCCCGCTTTTTCCAGAATGACCGCTGCATTGGAAACCCAGCGTAACTCAGCAGCAACGCAATCCGCCGGTGTGTGGCGATTACCGGATGGCGCGGCCTACTACGCCGCTACGCTCAAGCAAATGACTACCACTGATTACACACCCGATCAGGTGCACGCCTTGGGTCTATCGGAAGTAGCGCGCATCGACGCTGAAATGGATGCGCTCCTAAAAACCCAAGGCTTGAGCAGCGGCACGGTAGCGGACCGCGTCCACGCGTTGCACAGAGATCCGCGCTACTTGCTGCCCAATACCGAGGAGGGCCGCAAGCAGTTGCTCGTGAAGTATCAGCAAATCCTCGATGAGGTGAATGCGCGAATGCCGGAATATTTTCGCACGGTGCCGCAGCAGAACTTGGTTGTGCAGCGTGTCCCCATCGGAGCGGAAAAAGGTTCAGCAAACGCGTATTACCAACCAGGAGCAATGGACGGTTCGCGTCCCGGCACATTTTTCGCCAATCTTCGTGATGTCGGCGAAAGCTCGACCTGGTCGATGAAAACACTCGCGTACCATGAGGGCATACCGGGACATCATTTCCAAATTTCTACCGCCCTAAATCTGAAAGACATGCCGCTCATCCGCCAGCAAACCCTCTACGCCGCCTATGCGGAAGGCTGGGCTCTGTACGCCGAGCGCTTTGCTGCCGAAATCGGCATGTACAAGGATGACCCCTTGGGCGACTTGGGCCGGCTCGAATCGGAGATATTCCGTGCGGCGCGCCTTGTGGTCGACACGGGCATTCATGCCAAGCGGTGGACGCGGGAGCAGGCGATAGCGTACATGGTGGGCGCAACTGGAATGAACGAGAGCGAAGTGGTCAGCGAGGTTGAACGCTACATGGGCCAACCGGGACAGGCATGCGCTTACAAGGTAGGTCAATTGAAAATTCTGGAGTTGCGCGAGCGGGCGAAGCTGGCGCTGGGTCCCAAGTTCGACATCAAGGATTTTCATGCGGTCGTGCTGGAGAACGGCGGCGTACCCCTAACGCTGTTGGAAAAATTGGTGGACGACTGGGTCGCGAAAACCAAGACTCGTGAATATTAGTGGACGCTCGCCTATCTTCTCGGGATCTGCAACCCGAGCTGCACTGACGGCCGCGCCAATGTCCGTTCGAGCCATTTTGGGACATGCTCGAGTTGGTCATATGCAATGAGGTCTCGGGCTTCGTAAAAAGTGATGAGGTTTCGGACCCAGCCAAGAATCGCTATGTCAGCAATACTATAATCATCTCCCATGATCCATATCCGACCATCAAGGCGAGCGTCGAGGACCGCTAGGAGACGCTTGGACTCTGCAACGTAACGCTCGAGCGGGCGCTTATCATCGATCTCCTTGCCGGCGAATTTATGAAAATAGCCCACCTGCCCGAAAATTGGGCCGATGGATGCCATCTGAAAAAATAGCCATTGAATAGTCTCCCACCGCAGAGCCGGATCGGAAGATATGAACATCCCCGTCTTGTCGGCCAGATAGAGCAGTATCGCGCCCGACTCGAATAGCAAGAGTGGCCGTCCGTTGGGTCCGTTTGGATCGATGATCACCGGAATCTTGCCATTGGGGTTAGCCGACAGAAACTCCGGCGTGCGGCTCTCGTTCTGCGCAATGTCGACAAAATGAGGCTCATACGGGAGGCTCGTCTCTTCCAGCATTATCGAAACCTTTACTCCGTTAGGCGTATTGAGCGAGTACAGCTGGATGCGATCGGAATGACGGGGCGGCCAGCGCCGAGTAACCAAAAATGCTGAGAGATCTGTCATGTGCCATCACTGTGGCTTCTTGAAGCGATACAGGAACTGGTCGGTGTGACCGCGGACCGAGGGGTCGAACACATTTTTGGTGTGATCGTCGCTCTTGTTGGCAAGAATCGAACTTTCGGCATCCAACTTGAAGCCAGCTGCCAGCACATCGGCCTTGACTCTCACCGGGTCGATACGGTGCAGCGTGTCAGTCGCTCCGATCCCTGAGCCCGCGACGGCTGTGTGATCGAGTACAACATAGACACCGCCAGGCTTCAGGGCGGCGAAGACCGCCTTGTTGAATGCCGGTACATCTGCAGGTCCCATGAACTTGTCGTAGAGATCGTGGTAGTCCTGTCGAATGAACACGGCGTCGAGTCCCGTCGGCAGCGGCGAGGCGACGGGGTCGTCACTGACGACGACATTGGGCGACTGCTTCGCCAGCTCCTTCATCATGCCCAATATTTCGGGATGGGCCTTGACGACTTCGGCGGTCTCAACCGCATAAACTTTTCCGGTAGGACCGACGGCCTGCGCCAGCGATGCCGTTAGGCGACCCCCCACGATATCGGCCACTTTGTCTCCCTTCCTCAAACCGATGAATGCGATGACCTCCGGCACCTTCCAGGCGGGATCGGCCGCCGGTGCGGCAGACTGCGGGGACTGCGACGATGCTGTGGTGGCGGCGCCGATTGATACGGCGAGCAATAAAGAGAGTGCGATTTTTCGCATGTGCCAATCCTTCTCGTTAGTTTCAAAGTAAACAGCGACTAAAATACTGAGCCATCGAAATACACTGGATTGCCGGACGATCGCTGGCTAGTTGAGGCAATCAGCATAGTGTATACCGCCTGACGCGGCAGTCTCCGTAACCTAATGGGCACTGCCGCAAGTGGCGTGTAGCCGGAAGGATTTTTAATCTAATGCATCGATTAGATAAACTAAACCCTGATACCCACAGGATCGTTAGGATGCCGCACAGGTATTTTTCATACCGCTAAAAACCCCTATGCTGCCCGACCCTACGCTTCCCGCCGCCGCAAAGCCATCCGCTTGGCAAATCGGGGCATGCCTCCTGGCCGTCTACATTGTGTGGGGCACGACGTATTTCGCCATCAAGGTGGCTATAGAAGGCATGGCACCTTTCTTCTTGGTCGGCACTCGCTTTGTCGTGGCCGGAGTGCTGCTGATTGGCTGGCAAGCATTGCGCGGGGGATCGCTGCCGACAGCGAGGCAGTGGCGCGGGGCAGCCTTGGTGGGATTCCTGCTTCTCGTGGTCGGAAACGGCGGCGTCGCGATCGCGGAACACTGGGTGAGTTCGGGCGCGACGGTGGCGCTCATCAGCATCATGCCATTTGCAACTGCCCTTTGGTCCGGCGCTTTCGGCGAATGGCCTCGGCGCGCCGAATGGGTCGCCATTGGCCTCGGCGCCGTGGGCGCCGCTGTCATGCTGATGGGGCGCGACCTGCAAGCGAGTGCCATTGGCACGACTATCATCCTCTTTGGTACGGCGTCGTGGTCTTTAGGCACGGTGCTCTCCCGCCGCCTGGACATTCCCCATGGACCCACCGGATTCGGCGCGGAGATGCTGACCGCGGGCGTCATGGCGTTGGCAGTCAGCGCAGCGCTGGGCGAACACTGGGCGCTCCCGCATGCACCGCGTGTCTGGTGGGCATGGGGGTACCTCGTGGTATTTGGCTCTCTCATCGCGTTTTCCGCCTACCGGTTTGTCGTCGAGCGGGCGTCGCCTTCACTTGCGGCAACCTATGCCTATGTCAATCCACCCGTTGCGCTGGGCGTCGGTTGGTGGTTGGGCAAGGAAACTTTTTCCGCAAACGTTCTCGTGGGTCTGCCCGTTGTACTTGGAGCGGTAGCACTGCATGCCTGGATACAGACGCGCGCCAGCGGCATCCCGGCACAACGGCCAGACACCCCTCGTCCTGCCCAAGATCCGGCTTAGCTTACCGCTGCGTCGCGATTGCACCGGAACTCTTGAAACCGCTACCGAATTCTGGAACGTGGCGGGCTTGCCGGTGGAGCATTTGCCGCAGGGCACCGCTACGCCCCCGCCCGGCTTTCTTATGACGCTCAAACTTGCGGGGACTCATTTGATACGATGGGTCACGACGAGAGCGGGTAACTACCGAGAATGCCGAATTGATACTTGAAGGAGAATGGGCCGGGTGGCGTCTCCGGGATACCGATCCATTCGAACTACACGCTGGACCGTTCTATTGTCGGCAGTCGTCCGACGGCGGCCGACAATGCGCTTTTAGCCGTACATGGAGGCTGTCTGATGTCGTTTGCCGACTTCGCGCTATTTTGGATTGCCGGCGACGAACTGCCGGACATGGGGGCTGTGACCGTGTCATTCAGCAGCGAATTTTTGGACAATGCTCAAGAGGGCGACCTCATTGAAGCTGGCGGCGAGGTCTTGCGCGCCACAAGATCAATGGTATTTGTCCGCGGCTTGATTTCGAGCGGGTCTCGACCGCTGCTCAGCTTCTCCGCCACATTGAAGAAGTTGCGTGCCAAGGATTCTCCATAGCTAACATCTATCGAGAGCACCTGAAGCCAGTACTACAGCGGCACTGCCTTCACTGCGATGCCGCATAACTTCTGCGCAGTACCAAGAATCGTGGATTGACATGTGGACGGCAAAATTAACATCGACGATTTGATTCCGCATACTATGCCGTTCGAGAAAATCAATCAGTCAATCGGGAGTCACTATGTCAGTAAAGATTCATCCCTCCGTGGACAATGGCGTCAAGGCCGGCAACCCAGGCTATAGCGGCGGCACCCTAAAGTGTAAGTGTGCCAAGGATCCGGTCGCCGTGAGTATCAAGTCCAACGTGGCTTTCAACCACGTGTGTGGTTGCACGAAGTGCTGGAAGCCTGACGGGGCAACCTTTTCTCTGGTTGCCGTCGTACCGAGCGACAAGCTGTCGGTCACCGCGAACGCTCAAAAGCTGAAGATTGTTGATTCCTCCGCAACGATTCAACGTCACGCCTGTACCGGTTGCGGCGTGCATATGTATGGCCGGGTGGAAAACAAAGCCCATGCATTCCATGGCCTAGATTTCA
The DNA here is from genome assembly GCA_034667905.1 of Gammaproteobacteria bacterium. Taxonomy (GTDB): domain Bacteria; phylum Pseudomonadota; class Gammaproteobacteria; order Steroidobacterales; family Steroidobacteraceae; genus Bog-1198. Next base: position 58,071 of record JAXDQK010000133.1, read on the forward strand.
TGCATCCGGAACTGTTGGAGGCCAATGGCTGGGAGGCGCCGGGATTCGCGGCATTCGTATCCTCGATTATCGAGTCAGGGACTAAACCGACTGAGATGGAGGCGGTGCGTAAGCGCCTGAAGGAGCTCAATCTCGAGCCCTATGATTGCCTCTCACCCGCGCTCATGGACGTCATTGCCGCTCACACCGCGAAAGCGAAGGGCACACTCGCCGCGTGAACCGACTTCGCCGGGCGATTCGATAGCTCAGGCTTCGATTCGCCCGGCCGGACGTCGGGATCCCTGACTTGCGCTGCCATGCGCTAGTTTACGTTCTTTGCCTCGCGAGCCTTGGCATCAGCGACCATGTGCTTGACGTCTGCGAGCAGCGCTGGGGCGTCATAGACTATGCCGTCATGAATCGTATAGCGTACGCCGCCGACCCGGGTCACCTGCCGAGTCGTGTCATCCAGGTGTACGGTCCCAGTGCCGTACAACACTTTAAAATTCGCCAGCGGATTCTGCGGCACGATCACCAGGTCGGCGATTTTGCCGGCCTCGATCGAACCGATACGGTCTGACATTCCCAACAGCTCTGCACCGGAAAGTGTCGCGGCGCGCACCGCCTCCAGGGGATGAAAGCCGGCTTCCTGCAGCAGCTCGAGTTCCCGCACCCACGCAAAGCCAAACAACTTATAGATGTAGCCGGCATCGTCGCCCACGGCGACGCGGCCGCCGGCATTCTTGTAGTCATTCACGAATGACATCCAAATTTGGTAGTTCTTCTTCCAGGCCACCTCATCGGCAGTGGTCCACGAAAACCAATAGGCGCCGTGAGATTCGCGGTTTGGCGAGTACCAGCGCATCAGCGTCGGCAGCGTGTATTCATCGTGCCACTCCGCGTGCATCTCTTTACTTAAGTCGCGGTTCGCCTCATAAATCGTGAAGGTCGGTACCAGCGTGAAGTCGCGCGCTTTGAGCGTGTCGATGACTTCCTTCCAGCGGGCGCTCCCGCGCGGCGCGGCCTGCGACCAGAGCCGCCCGGCTTGGCCGAAGCGGTCGTATTCATCGCTATAATTGTAATCCAAGGGATAGTCTTGCACGCGCCGGTCCGTGAACAGTGCCTCTGGCAATCCGTACCAATGCTCGAGACTGGTGAGGCCCCAGCCTGAAGTGTCCATGACATTCATGCGCGCTACCGCGGTCTGCGAATGATGGCAGGCGCTGCGCAATCCCTTGATTTTCGCCTCCGCCAAGGCGGCTTCCATGATGGCCGGCGGCGCGCCCAAAAACTTGATGCCATCGGCGCCGGCTGCGGCAACGGCATCCACCCAGCGGCGCGCCTCTTGCGGATTGCTGACGCCGCCAGGCGTGTCTACCTCGACAGGAAATCCGGCATAGGCTGCGATGCGCGGTGCGACGATCTCATGCGCGGCGCTGCGGCGGCGTTCATTCAGCGTCCAATGCAGGCCGTTGAACGAGCCCGCCTCGCGTACCGTGGTGATGCCGTGTCCCAACCACAGCTTGTAGACGTATTCGGCTGGCGGCATCTCGCCGACATTGCCTTGATGGGCGTCCGCGATATGCGCATGCGCGTTGATGAATCCCGGCAGGATGTACATTCCGGCGGCATCGATCTCGTAATCGCCCTTTGCTGGCCGGCGCGATTCTTTGATGGGCACGTTCGGGTAGCCAACGCTGACGATGCTCGCGATCTTGTCGTTCTCGACAACGATGTCGACCGGGCCGATCGGCGGGGAGCCTGTGCCGTCGACCATCGTCGCGCCGCGAATCACCATGCGCTTAAACGGGCCCGCGCCCTCTCCGGGTTTGCGCGCCGGCGCGGGCTCTGGCGGATGCACGGCGCCCCCGATGATGGCGCCGATGTACTCCTCGCCGGGCGCCGGCCGCGACGTCGTGGCCGCCAGCGCGCCTGAGGTACCTAAAAGCACCAGGGCCATGCCGGCCAGGTAGGCCGGGGAGCGCGTGCGGAAAATAAAATGAGCGGGGTTTCTCGAGTTCTGGTGCATGTTCTTGAGTCGCCGCGAAGTCCGAATCTAGTCGGTTATTTGGTGATAGCGCTGGATGGCACGAGCTTCAGTGAGGGCGGTATCTAGCATTATCTGCTCAATTCAATTGTAATGCCGCGTCAACTGCAGCACGGGCGAGCAAGCGAGTGGAATCCAGCGTCGGCAACGGACAATCGTCTGACCGTATGAGTAGAGGAATTTCCGTGCACCCGAGTATCACGCTATCGCAGCCACGCGCCTGCATTCGTTGAATGACCTCGTTATATCGAAGGCGAGACGCCTCGCTGAATATGCCATTGACGAGTTCCGTGAAGATGATGTCATCGATGATCTTCTGGTCCCCTTCGGCGGGCGAGCTGATCTTTACAGCGTACTTCTCGAACATTTCCGGATAAACCGGCCCGCGCATGGTGAAACGGGTGCCGAGCAGCGCGGCATGCCGGTAGCCGTCGCGCACCGCGGCCTTCGCGACTTCTTCTGCGATGTGCAGCCACGGAATGGGTGATCTCGACACGACATGTTTGAACGCGAGGTGCGCGGAATTGTCCGGGCAGATCGCGAACTGCGCGCCGGCTTGCGCAACGATCTTCGTTTCGCGCAGCATGAAATCGGCGACGCCCTCATAGTCGCCACGATTGAATGCAGGCATCCATTCTCCCATGGCAATGCAGCTGAGAGTCACCTGCGGATGCAAGTGCTCACCCATGAATTTCAGCGAATACGCGGAAATTTCGCGAAAGCACAGCGCCGCGCCCTCGACGCTGCACGCCACGATGCCAATGTGTTTCGCTTTGGTGAGCATGCGTGATTGATCATAGCACTGTTGTCATTGAAGCCCTCGGGGAGGCTCAGCACCTTGGCCTTCGCTACTACATCCCGTCCATCCGTACTACCGCACGTATTATCTCGGTTCGGTTGATTGGTAGTGGTGCACCGTATCTGGCCGGGTAAGTAAGTAGCGGTCGTCTTCCGGATAATAACGGGCACGTCCAATGTCGTCACCGGCAAATGTCGCTATCGACGCGTTGTCCGTCCACCAGCTCAGCGTGACGATCTCCGAGCGCTCGTCGTCCAAATCGCGAACTGCGACGACCGCGCCGAGGTTGCCGGAAGCCTCTCGGTAACCAGCTAAGCCGGTGGATACCACGTATTTCACGTACTCATCCTTCAATGCGCGTCGGATTTCTGCGCGCCATTCTCGCAAAATCGCCATCTACCTCTCCTTCGCTGGAACGGGTGTTAAACCTTGCCCCGCGCCGTTGTCGCTGTGACTGAGTTCGACTGGATTCGCTCAACTAAGTTCGGCGCTCTTAACTGATGTCAGCGATCACTGGTCCGTGGATCATAGTCGCTCGGCGCCGCGCAGCACGGCGTTCCCAGCCCGATCGCGGCTCGACCCAGAGATTTGGAGGCGGGACCCAGAGTGTCTTGTTCAATAGTATGTGAATAAGGCGGCCGGTCCCGGGGACGGAAACTGTAAGATTTCCCCGGTTCCACTAAAACATCGATGATCCCTTTCTCGGTTCGCACGGATTCGGCTGCCGCACCCGAGATCGACTCCACCACATCGCGATCATTCCAGGGACTGATGATTTTAAACGCGTGCGTTGCCGCGCCGATGATTCTAAACTCGCTAACCACGCCGCGCAGCACGTCGACCGAAACGCGTGCGTTGCCGCGCACGAATACCGTGCCGCTCATGGTCCACTCCATCGGCGCGGCTGGAGCAATACGCAATACTTCACCGTGATCCTGAACCAACGCTTCGGACAGGGCTAGCGCAACAACGGCCGCCTGCTCAATGTAGAATTCACCGCTCCCGCCGCCCCCGTCGGCCATGCCATTCGGATAAGCTTGATACAGCTGGGTGAGCGCATACAGGCTTTGCGCAAGTTCGGCCGCCAGGCCGAGTCGGGCGGCATGAATAGGATCGTTGCTCCAAGTTGCAAGATTACGAAACGGGCGATAGGCATAGGTCCGCCGCGCATTTTCGAACAGCGCGCTGTCTTGGTTGACCAACCCGTACGGCCACACCGGTTCCAAACCAATATTTTCGCTGTTTCGCGCCGGCGAATTGAAATCAAAACTCGGTGCGATGATCTCACCCGGCCCTTGTGCCGCGGCAGGCGACAAAGCATCCGGCCTGCCATGTGTTTGCATGAGTGGCAATACCGGCGTCCTTTCCAGGGCTTCGGTCAGTTTCTGCGCGAGTTCGGTATCCCGCCCTAACAGATGCGCCGCCTGAATGGTGGCGGGATATAGCATGCGAATCGCCGAGAGGTCCGTAGTTGGGTCGATGACATCGTGTTGCGTCTCATGAGCGTTCGATGGATGGGTGTGAAGCAGGCCATCCTCACCGGGTTTCTGATAGGCGAGCAGAAAACGCGCAGCGTCCGCCATCAACACATAATTCTTCTCTAGAAACGCGCGATCACCAGTCTTAAGAAATGTCTCCCATGCCCATAGACCCACTTCGGCCCCGGTAGTAAGCGTACGAGCATTGGACGTGGAAGACCACGTGCCATCACAGCTGTGGGTGATAATTGCAAAGGGCCTTAACTCATCGCTCTCGAATTCGACGCCCACGCCGTTGAAACGCATGGTCTCGGGAATGCATATACCCTCTCGCCCGGCCATCTTGGCTCGAGTCCAGCGGCGAATGGTGTCGAGATTATTACGGTAGAGCGCGAAAAACGGTTCATTGAGTTCGGGAAGGCCGGCGCTTAGATTTGCGGCCACCTGCATCCGCAAGTTCCAGGCCCAAAATGCAGCAGGGTCCCAGAAATGCACATCCTTTACCGCGGAGAACATATCCGCGACGCCCGCTTGCGATCCGGGTATCTCGCCGCCGTTTTGCGCGGCCGAGGCATACAGAAATATCATCCTCAGCGACTCGAAGTAACTGGCACTGCCGTCCTTCGAGGAGGCAACGATAAGGTCAGCCTTGGTCCAGAAATCATTCCACCAACGCTGAGAAGCTAGTTCGTCAACGGACGCGTCGAGAGTTTTTGAGGCAATCTCAACCGGGTCACCCATGCCGTCAAAAGCAGGTGCTGCGACGATCAGGCGAAACTTACCATCCAACATGGGCCGAAAGCGCAGCGCTACGGTACGGCTACCGATTTTCAACGGCAGGATATTTCTGCCCGATACGCGCATCGCGGCCAACGATCCAAAGGGCAAACCGGACGCGCCGGGCAGCTTGGTGTCCAGCCAGTGTTCGGCCAGCATGACCTTGTTCTGCTGAACGATCACCCGCGGTGCGCGCGGCGCCCAGAGCTTGAGGAATACCGTCTGCTCCAAATCAGGATTGGCACCGGACACATCAATGATCAATCGATCCCAATCTCGATCGACCCTTACTCGAGCACTCATGCCGGCGCCGGCTTGGTGCCATTCGCCGTCAAATAGGGCCAGTCGCGCGGTGAACCCCTTGTCCGCAATCATGTTCTTTAGTCCGGGAATCACGATCTGACCTGGCGATAGTCGACCGGGCAACGTATCGGCACGATTGAGCTGAATGGTCACGCCGCCTGCTGCCCACAATGCTGCGCCCAAACGTCCATTGCCAAGCGGCATCGCCTGCGACGGTAATATGTTTGGCTGCCCAACAAAAATATCGGAACGAGATACGACGGCACGGGACGGCGCCCCCCATGGCGTGCTCGGCATGTCAGCGTGCGCGAGCAATGTGACCGAAAGGCCGCTCGAAGCAATGAGCGCCGCGATCACGAGCCTAAACCTGGAGGGAGTCACTCGCATAGCAGATCCCGAAGCGTGGCTCTGAAAATAAAGTCAGATTATGATCGGAGTTTCGGTCAATATACCGGATCCGAGATGACCCCAAAGGCCTTCGTATCGTGGAGCTCCGGCAAAGACAGCGCGTTCGCTCTTCACGAGGCACGGCGACTCGGGCTCGTCGAGATTGCGGGCGTTGTGACGACCGTCAACGAACGCTACGACCGGGTCGCGATGCACGGGGTGCGCTCCGAACTGCTCGACCTGCAAATCGCAGCGTTGAACGTGCCCGCGATCAAAGTCTTGATACCAAGTCCCTGTACGAACGATGTCTATGAAGCGCGAATGGGCGAGGCCTGCGCCGCGATCAAGGCGTCCGGCATTCGCCACCTTGTCTTTGGTGATCTTTTCCTCGAAGACATTCGTGCCTATCGCGAGCGAACCCTTGCAGCAATCGGCATGACGCCAATCTTCCCGCTGTGGGGCCGCAACACGCGGCAGTTGGCCGCCGAAATGATTGACAGTGGTCTCATCGCACACATTGTCTGTCTTGATCCCAAGCGCATCGCCGCCGCCTTTGCGGGCCGCCGTTTCGATGCAGCGCTGCTAAGGGATATGCCGGCCGATATTGATCCGTGTGGAGAGAATGGCGAGTTTCACACCGTGGTAACCGGGGGCCCGATGTTCTCGGCGCCCATCGGCGTGTCCATCGGCCCAACGATCGAGCGTGACGGGTTTGTGTTCACTGACGTCATACCCGCCCAGGCCTAGCCGGACCCGGCAATCAGCCGCTAGACATATGCCAGTGTTGTTGCGTAGCCGTCACTTAGGCATCGCTCGCGACTGTGAAGTCGCTTCACAATCGCCTACAAACGCTCCTGTTAGTCTCGGCTCCTATGCGCAATCCCATGAACCACTTGGCTCGTCTAAAAGCCGAGATCTACATTCAGGAGGCAGCAAAGAAGTTGCTGAGAGAACAGTCGATCCTGGGAAACGCGCGGACAGCGGACCACTTGCACCACCTACTCGACGTGCGAGGGACGCTTGGCAATCTCGTTGCAGTTCTCAAAAAGGACGACGCTCCGGGGCATTGGGGCGTTGCTGGAGTAATCGTGAAGTGCATGGAAGCTTTGACGGCAATTGCTAGCCAGAGCGTACGACAAGAGGTATTCCACGATCTTGCATCAGCGCATAGGGTTCTTGCAGTCGAGCATGAACGCGAAGGCCTGCAAATACGTGCTTTGCCAAATATCGAGCTTCCCAACACTTCGCCCGCCAAAGCGGGCAGCCAAGCCGGCGCTTGATCGCCGAGGCGCGTTGCGGTCATTTCGCGAAATCGCATTTCCACCGTCAATATTTAGCGGTCAGCCCGACAAATAAATAGCGCCCGTAGGTGTCGTACATCGGTGCCAGCATGTTGCCGTTGACCAGCAGTGGATTCAGGTTGAAGCCGACCACCGGCGGCTGTTTGTCCAGCAGGTTGTTGACGCCCAGCCGGACATTGACATGCTGGCCTATGTCGACTCCCACGTCCAGATCGAAGTAATCGTAGGCCGGAACCTGCGAGTCGATCGAATAGGCCGTCCCGGTCGCCAGCTGCGAATTCGGGCTGAGCTGCTCGGATTTTAGATGGCCGATATGGCGCCAATTCAGCGATGCCTCAAAGCCGTTCGGCGACTGCCAGGTGGTGCGCAGCTTGTGTCGCCAACGCGGAATCGGCGATGTCGGGCCTTCACCGGTGCAGGTGGGCCCGTAATAACCCGTGCAATCGGCGGCCGGCAGTCCCGGAACGGTCGTGATCACATTGTCAAGCGCGACGGTGCCGGCAAACGAAAAGGAGACGGAGCCGGCCTTTGCCAGATTCAGACTCTCGAGATTGAGGACGTAGCGACCGTCGATATCGGTACCGCTCTCCTCATATGAGCCGGTGTTCAAGCCCGTGGCGATGATGCGTCCCGCCGTCGGACCAGTACCGATGGACAGCGATCCGGTTGCATCGCGCCGTATCAGGGAACAATAGACCGGATCGCCGCTATCGAGGCAGTTATTCAGCGTCGCATTGGCGGGCAGCGAGCCGATGTACTTGTTGATCTTGATCCGCCAATAGTCGACGCTGACGAACAAAGTGCGCGACAGGTTGCGGGGCGTCAGCACGATTCCGCCCGTCAGTGTGTCGGCAATCTGCGGCTTAAGATCCGGATTGCCGCCGGTCAACACGTTCGTCGTTGTCGCGGGGGCGATCTTGCCGTACTGCGCTGCGGATACGCCGGCGCGCGCGCACTGCGCCTGTGTTGCGGACGGAACGCCGGTGGTCGGATCGTTCGCGCAAGGATCGCTGAAACCGAATTGCTGCACGATCTGCGAGAGGAACAATTCGTGTCCGTTCGGCGCCCTTACCGCTCGGCTCAGGGTGCCACGGAAACGGATCACCTCCTGGGGCGAATACTCGACGCCGAAGTTGTACGCATTGGCCGAACCCTGCGGCGAGTACTGTGCGAGCCGATCGCTCAAATCCAGGGTCAGCGACTTCACGAACGGACGGTCCTCGATCAGCGGTATTCGTGTTTCCACAAACACCTCGCCGACATGGTAGGTGCCGAAGGTCGGCCGCGCTCCCCCGGTTACCAGTAGGTCACCGGTCAGATAGGCCGCGTTCGGTTGGTTGCTAATGGACTGAGAGCGGAATTCGGCGCCGCCGGACAAGCCGATTCCGTCATCGCTGAATGGACTTTTGATCCCGTATTTGCCGAGGTCGCCGACGACTTGGCCGCCGATATCGTACTGGCGTGCATAGCCGTCTTGCGCTCCGGTTGCACCGATGTAGTTGAGGGCCGCGGGCGTCACTGCACCGGCCGAGAAGATATTGTACGGCACGCAACTCGGATCCGACCCGTCGACTACGGATTGGCAGGCCGGCTTGCCATTGAGGCTGACCACGTCGAGTGCGTTCGCCAGACGAGTATTCGAGAAATCATTGGACAAGCGCTCGTGGGATTCTGTGTCTCCCCATTGGGCGTTGATGTCGTAAGTCCACACGCTGTTCAGCGCGCCTTTCAAGCCCATCAGCAGCCGATAGGAGCGATGGTGGAATTCATCCTGGCGGTAGCCGCCCTCCACGTTGCGCCTGCCGATCTGCACCTGCGCGGTATCGGCGGCACCGAGTCCGTACTGCGTGCACAGCGAGGCAAGTTCGGCCGCCGACAGCAGAGGGTTGTTACAGTTGATTCCGTACGTGTTCAATCCGGCGCCGGTCGCGGTCGTTCCGGATGGCTCATACAGTACACTGGTCCGGTCGTCGGAGAAGGTCATTTCGACGTACGCATCGGCGGCCGAATTGAATTTGTAGTGCCCGAACAATCCCGCGTTATAGCGCGTGTCCGGCCGCGTCAGTGTCTGGTAAGGCGCCGGATTGTAACCGTCCTGGGCGAGATTGAATGGACGGAAGCTGTTTCCGGTGGCCGAGTCGATCGTCAAAGGGTTTCCGGCACCCCCGTTTGGCACGAACTGTCCCGCCGGAGTCGTGCCGTCCAACAGGCATCGGTAAGAGGTCGCGGTTTCCGTCAGGGTGCAAGCGCTGAAGTCGCGGCTCGACCCGAAGATCGCCGCAGTGCGACGGTATCCGCCATAGGCGACCACATGGCCGTCGCCGCCGAACAGGTCCTTGCCGACGACGCCGGTCAGATCGATGTTGCGGCCGTCGTACACGGTGTCGCTGCGCGGCAGGATGCCGCTGGCACGCTCGATGTCTTGGATGAATCGATTGCTGTTGCTGGCACGGTTAATTCCGTACTCGGTCTCCAGCTTGGCGCCGGTATAGTCGGTGTCGATGACGAAATTGACGACGCCGGAGACCGCGTCGGAGCCGTAGATGGACGAGGCGCCGCCAGTCAGCACTTCGACCCGCTTCACCAATGCAGTCGGAATCGCGTTCAAATCGGGTGACGGATTGATCGAGTCGCCCGGCTGCAAGCGGCGGCCGTTCATCAAAACGAGCGTGTTGAACGAGCCGATGCCGCGCAAGTCAGCGGTAGCCGTGCCGGTGACGGGTGCGACGCCGGCGCCGTTCGCGGAATTCGTGAGGCCGGCATTGAGCTGCGGAAAGCTATTGAGCAGGTCCTCGGCACGGGCCGTGCCTTGATGGGTTAACTCGGCGGCGTCCACGCTGAGCACCGGGCTGATGGTGTTGGTGGTCGAGGTTGCAAAGCGCGAACCGACGACGACGACTTCTTGCAGTTCCCGGTCGCTATCCGCGGTGGCGCCCGCGGCAGGCAGCTCCGGATCGCCCAGAGCCGCGCTCGAGCATACCGCGGTGAGCGCAATTGCCCCGCACAGCGCAGTGAAGGTGCCGTATTTTCTTCGGCTTTCACATGCCGCACGCGCCGCCGATATGGGTTCGTAATTCGATGTATCCATGATGCCACTCCCGTTGTCCATCATTAGCGGTTCTTATAATCGACTCATCATCCAAAGCCACGGATCGGCAACGTTGGGCGCGGCAGCCACGCCGCGCCTTAGCCGCGCAGCAGTGGCGCAAATTCTTTTACGTCCGTCACCTTTTCCAGTGTGTCTACGAGCGTGATCAATGCTTCCGTCTTTGATTTCGGCCAATTGGCGTACTCGGCGCAGCCCCGAAACTTCGCGGCTGCTTCCGCGTAAGCCATCGGATCGGCCGGACTGCCCTTGCCGAAAATCGCATGACCCGTGATCACCTTGCCGTCGTTCAGCGTGATTTTTATCAGCGAGGTCATCTTGTCGAAGCCGGCGGCCTCGGCTTGCGGATCGACGTAGTACCTGATTCTGCGGATCATGGCCTGCACGTCCGGCCGCCGCACGACCGTATCGGTGAATTGAGGCAGTCCGCCTTTGCGTTCCAACAGCAGGATGGCCATGCAAAATTCCATACTGAATTTCGCTTCCAGTCCGTCCTTCGGCTCGTGACGCAGCAAGGCCTGGTACATGGCGTGGTTGGCACCGACTTCGACCTGTTTGACCTGTCCCGGGCGAATGTCATGCTGTTCGATCAGGCGCATCATCTCGGTCATCGCGGGGTGACTGAGAGATCCCGACGGATACGGCTTGAGCGAGATCCCCGGCGACGCAAATGTCCATGGCGAGCCGAGTCTGTTCATGATTGCGGCCGGATCATAGGTGCCGCCCGCCGCGCGGAAGAAACCGCGCTGTGCCTCCAAGATATTCTGCGCCGCCGTCCAACCGAGATCGGCCAGCTGCGCCGCGATCAAGCCGCTTTCCGCAGCGTGTCCCGCCTGGAAAGGCTTGGTCATGGTGCCGAAGTTTTCCCGCAATCCCGCCGATTCGCTTGCTGCAATTCCAAACGCCGTGCGCGTTTTGGAGACGTCGAAGCGCAACAATTTCGAACAGGCGGCGGCCGATCCGAACGGACCGCAAGTACCGGTGGAATGAAATCCGTCCTCGTAGTGGCGAGGGGCGATAGCTTCGGCGATCTTGCATTCGACTTCGACACCGAGGTGGTACGCCAGCATGAAATCCTTGCCGCTGAAATTGCCCCGCTCCGCCAACGCGAACGCCGCCGGCAGCACCGCAACGGTGGGATGGACCAGCAAGCCGTAGACGCGATCCTTTGCGGCCGCAAGCTGGGTATCGTCGAAGTCATCGGCATGCACTGAAATGCCGTTGACCAGCGCCGCGAATTGCGGCGCGGTGGTGCGCGTAGTACCGATCACGGTCGAAACGCCGCCGCTGATGGACAACGTGTCCAAGTATCGCAAGCAGATCGGGGCGCTGTCGGCCCTCGAGCCGGCCAGGGCCAAACCGAAGCCATCCAAAATCGACTTCTTGCCAAGTTCGATGACGGATGCGGGAATGGCCTCGTAGCTCGTGTTCACGACGAAGCCAGCGACATAGGCGGTGAGCCCAGCCACGTTTGGGAAAGCGCCGGCGGCATCCGCCGAGACGGCCGGTGCATCGGCCGCCAGCGGAGGCTTGCCCGCGGCGGCGGCGCCCAACGCGCCCACACAGAGTCTTCCAAAATCGCGTCTTTGCATGTGAACACTCCCCAACAAGCCCCGCCGCTAAAACCTTCGCTACGGCAACACCTCGAACATGAACAGCTTGGCCGGCACCTTGCCCTTGCGCGCCGAGACTGCGAAATAGCGGTTCAGCTGCGGCACGAGCACTCCGGTCTTCGCGCCGAGAGAGGTAGGCGCCCGGCCGAGTTCTTCGTAGTGATCCGCATCGATCTGATGGAACACATCGACGAAGCCTTCGCCGCACGCCAGATAGATCCTCTTGGTCGCAGGATCGTAGACCATGTCATCGACATCATCGCCGGCCGGCAGCGCCACCATCTCTTTGCCGGAATCGCTGTCGACGGCGCCGAAGCGTCCCGGTTTACGGCCGGCTACCAACAAGCGATGAACCGCCTCATCCAGGATCAAAGGCGTGTTGTGCTGAATCAGCTTCAGCTGCCACATCGCTTTGACCGCCTTCGTGGCGCGGTCGACGACGGCGATTTGATTCTTGTCGCGCGCATTGACGTACATCAGCGAACCGTTCTTATCCAGCGCGATCGCCTCCAGATTCGCCGACTGCAGCTTGATCTCCTCGACGCGCTCGCCCTTCTTTGTGTCGATCACCGTGACCCGTGAGAAATCCTCGTGCGCTTCCTTGCCGCCGTTGGTGACATACAGCAGGTGATTCGCTGCATCGTAGGACAACGCGTCCGCGTCCTCGCTGAGCTTGATCGATTTTTCGATCTTATAAGTCGTCGCATTGAGGATCTTCGCCGAGCCGCCCTCGCCGCCGTCGACGACGTAGATCTGATTCTGGTCCAGCAGCAACACCATGCTGTGCGGCGTGTCGAAGCCCTTGATGCTGCGCAGCGGCTTGCCGGAAGCGAGGTCGAATAGTTCGACTGTGTGATGCTCCTCGGCGGCGAGGAACAGGCGGTTGCCCGGCACATCCACCCCGAAGTGATCGAAGTCTCCGTCGATCGCGGGCAGAGGAATGGTACGGATCAAGCGCAGCGGCGCATGGCCCGCACCGGAATCCGCGGCAGCGGAAGCGGCGGCCAAGGCCGTTGTGAGTACAATGCTCAGGGCTGCAGTTGATAATCTCATGGAAGAAAACTCCGAGGCTGTTTGCCGGTTTCAACTAAATTTGCAGGATGGTCCGCCAGTGCGATCGCATCGTCATCGACCGGTCCGCCGGTCAGCACCAGGCGCATGCGCTCGCGGTCGAGTTCGCCCTCGATGCTCGACATCACTACCGTTGCCACCGCGTTGCCGGTGATGTTGACGATGGCTCGGCCCATGCTCATGAAGCGATCGATGCCGAGGAGCAGCGCCATGCCCGCGAGCGGAATGCTGGGAACGACCGACAGCGTGCCCACCAAGGCGATGAAGCCGGCTCCCGAGATGCCGCTCGCGCCCTTCGAGGTAATCATGGAAACGCCGAAAATGGCAATTTGCTGCAAAGGCGTCAATTCGACGTTCATGGCTTGTGCGATGAACAGTGCGGCAAGGGTCATGTAAAGACTGGTACCGTCGGCATTGAACACGTATCCGGTGGGTACGACCAACCCTACGACGGACTTGGAGCAGCCCAGATGCTCGAGCTTTTGCATCAGAGATGGCATCGCGGGATCGGAAGATGACGCGCCAAGGGTCACCAGCAATTCTTCCTTGAGATAGCCCATTAGCTTGAAAATATTGAAGCCCGCCCACCGGGCAATGGCGCCGAGAATCACGCAAATGAATAGAGCACCGGTGGCGTAGAAGGTCGCGACCAGTACGAGCAGCGGCCGCAGCGAGCCGATGCCAAATCGTCCGATCGTGTAGGCCATCGCACCGCAGGCGCCGAGCGGCGCGAAGCGCATCAGTACGTTGATCATGCCGAAAATCACTTGGCCGACGGACTCCACCAACAGCGCAACCGGCCTGCCGCGCTCGCCGAGGTGCGAAACAACATAGGCGAACAATACCGAGACGAACACGATCGGCAGGATGTCGCCCTTTGCAAATGCGTCGACGAATGTGGTCGGAACGATTCCGACCAGAAAGGACACGATGCTGTTGGCCTGGGTGGCGCCGACGTAGCCGGTGACCGCGGCTGAGTCGAGCGTCGCCGGATCGATGTTGAAGCCGGTGCCCGGTCCCACGATGTTGGCCGCCAACGCGCCCATCAGCAATGCAAGCGTAGATAGGACTTCGAAGTACACGAGTGCCTTGCCGCCGACGCGTCCGACTTTTTTCAGGTCCCGCATGCCGCCGATGCCCGAAACCACCGTGCAGAAAATGACCAGGCCTATGACCATTTTGATCATCTTCAGGAACACGTCGCCGAGCGGCCGCAGCGCCGCGCCGGCATGCGGCGCGATCCAACCCACCGCGACGCCGGCGATGATGCCGAGCAGCACCTGGACGTAGAGTTCGGTGTACCAGCGACGTGGCGCGGTGGTCCGGGTTTTCATGCCGAGAGGCTGCGCACCTTGTCGGCGATCGCGTCGGCCACCTGCTGGGTTTTGGCGGTCCCGCCGAGGTCGGGGGTGCGGGGACCGTTGCTCAGCACCGACTCGATCGCGGCGACGATCGTGCTCGCCGCCTCGGGATGCCCCAAATGATCGAGCATCATTGCACCCGACCAAATCTGGCCGATCGGATTGGCGATGCCGCGGCCAAATATGTCCGGAGCGGATCCATGCACCGGTTCGAACATCGACGGAAACTCCCGTTCCGGGTTCAAGTTGGCCGAGGGTGCAATGCCGATCGTGCCGGCGCACGCGGAGCCGAGATCGGACAATATGTCGCCGAACAAATTGGAGCCAACCACCACATCGAATCTCTCGGGGCGCTGCACGAAATGCGCCGCCAGAATGTCGATGTGGTATTGATCCAAGTGAATGTCCGGGAATTCTTTCGCCATCAGTGCGACACGTGAATCCCAGTACGGCATCGTCAGCGAGATTCCGTTCGACTTGGTCGCCGACGCGATTCTCCTGCGGGGGCGGCTGCGCGCCAACTCGAATGCGTAGCGCAGTATTCTGTCCACGCCCTTGCGCGTGAAAATGCTCTCCTGGATGACGACCTCTTCGGCGGTGCCTTCGTACATCTTGCGGCCGCGATCTGAGTATTCGCCTTCGGTGTTTTCCCGCACCAACATGATGTCGATGTCGCCGGCGGCGCGATCGCGCAACGGCGACTGGACGTTCGGCATCAGCCTGATCGGCCGCAGACAAACGTATTGCTCGAATCCGCGCCGGATCTGCAGTAACAATTGCCAAAGCGACACATGGTCGGGCACGCCCGGGAAGCCGACCGCGCCGAGATAAATAGCATCATGGTGCCGAATCCCGTCGAGCCCATCCCGCGGCATCATGCGCCCGGTGCGTAGATAATATTCGCACCCCCAGGGGCGCTCGTCCCACTCGAAAGATATGCCGAAGCGGCGCCCCGCTGCGACAAGCACCTTAACGCCCTCGGGTACGACCTCGTTGCCGATTCCGTCCCCGGGAATCAGTGCTATCTTATAGTTCTTGATGATACTCCCCACACCACATCGGGCTTCGCGCGCTATTCGCGCCGTGATCTTGAAATATTTGCTCCCGCGAATCGATGACGCAGAATAGGCGTTTGGCCTGGCGCCCGCACTCGGTCGGACGTGAATTCGGAGAACACAGTTCGTGAATAATGTCCTGCCGCAAGATTTGCGAGTCTTCATCCACGCCGCGCGCCTCGCGAGCTTTGCCGCGGCGGCGCAGGAATTGGGGGCCTCGGCGGCTTACGTCAGCAAGCGCATCGCCATCCTCGAGACCGCACTACATATAAAGCTGTTCCATCGCACCACGCGCCGCGTGTCGCTGACCGAACGCGGCGAGGCAGTGCTTTCCTGGGCGCAGCGCATTCTGGATGTATACGGACAATTGGATGGCGCGCTGGAAGACGAGGAATGCGACATACGCGGCGGAGTGCGCATCGCGTCGAGTTCTGGATTGGGACGCAATCACATCGCCCCGGTTCTGTCCGAGTTGATCAAGATGCATCCGGGCTTGGAGATCGATTTGGAGATCTTGGACCGTTCGGTGGATCTCGTGCATGAGGAAATCGATATCGACGTTCGGGTCGGTGACGTTCGCGAGCCGCACCTCGTGCCCCATCACTTGGCGCACGGACGGCGGATACTGTGCGCGTCGCCCGAATATCTGCGATTACATAGCGAACCGGAGACGATCGCCGATCTGGTGCGGCACTCCTGTCTCCTGATCCGCGAGCGCGGCGAGACCTTCGGGCGTTGGTCTTTGCGCGGGCCCGGCGGTACCCGCAATGTGCGCGTGAACGCCGCGCTTGCATC
Organism: Gammaproteobacteria bacterium; assembly: GCA_034667905.1. GTDB lineage: Bacteria > Pseudomonadota > Gammaproteobacteria > Steroidobacterales > Steroidobacteraceae > Bog-1198. Next base: position 74,143 of record JAXDQK010000133.1, read on the forward strand.
GAATCACGGCGATGTGATCCGGCGCTGGGCGCTGGAGGGGCACGGCATCATGCTCCGGTCCTATTGGGACGTCGCTGAAAGCCTTAAGCGCAACAATCTCGTGCACGTGCTGCGCGAATTTTGGCAGCCGGCGGACGTGTGGGCCGTCACCAAGATCCGCTCGGAGAATTCCGCAAAGACTCGGCTCTGCATCCGCCATCTACGCACGCGGCTGCGCAGCGGCCCATTCGCGCTTGCCGCGCCGAGCACCGAGGTGAGTCGGCGCGGTTAACCTCGGCCTAGCGGTCCGCGGCAGCCGACGAACGGCAACGCGCCGGGCAGCGTCAGAACGACGTGGCCACGGCCCATGAGGAAACGCGCATCGCCGCCGTGGGCACGGGCCACCTGCCTGACGATGGCGAGTCCGAGGCCCGACCCGGGAGACTCCGCATTCAGTTTGCGAAAGCGCTCAAAAACCAACTCTTCTTGTCCGGGCGGAACGCCGCCCCCCTCGTCCATCACTTCAATATTGACCTCTCCGCAGGTTTCTGCGGTCGGACGAATTCGCGCGATCACCGTCCTCTGCCCGTGGATCAGCGCGTTATCGAGAAGATTGCGAATCATGTCGCGAAGGTCATCGGCGCCGCCTCGCAGCTGCACGACGTCAGGCACATCGACGACTAGCCGGCGGCCTTGCGCCTCCATCAGCGGAACGACTATCGCGGCCGCTTCCCGTACCGTCCTCGACAGATTGACGATCGGTGCATGCTCGAGGCTGCCTTCTCGAGCCCCGAATTCCTTGCGGGCAAGGTCCAGCAACTGATCCACGAGCCGGCTCATCCGATCGAACTCGCGTTCCACGGCGGGCCAATCGGTCACTCCCGTCAAGCGCGCGCGTTGCAGCCGCAGATTCAGTACCGCCAGCGGCGTGCGCAACTCGTGGGCTGCGTTGGCGGTCAGCCGCCGCTCGGTCGAGTAGGCCGACGCTAGTCGGTCGAGAGCGCCGTTGACGGCTTCGACCAGCGGCTTGATCTCCCGCGGCAGGCCGTCAAGGGAAATACGCATGTCGGGTTTCCCCGGACCAACACGTGCCGCTTCGCTCGAGGCGCGCGCGACGGGCTTGAGACTCCAGCCGCTAATCGTCCAAATCAGCCATAGCGCCAAAAGCGCGAGGGGCGCGAAGAGCAAAAGATTCTCGCTGCCCTCCTCGAACAGACTGTCGATCAAAATGTCCGGATCGGAGTCGCCGCGTGAGACGACGATTACATAGCCCTCAGGGCTGCGCGCGGCCAGAACGCCGCGCCGCCGGGAGCCGACACCGATGAAATCGACGGGCCCCAACGGACTTGAACCCGCAACCGCAAGGTACGGTAGCGGCGCGGCTAGGTTGGGTGATCGGGCGATCTGCCGACGCGCGCGGTCGAAGATGGTGTAAGCGAACTGACCGGAGGGATCGGCATAAACGTGCTGCCAGTTTTCCGACAGCGCCAGCTCGATCCGCCCGTCGGCGCCCACATGCAGCGCCACGAGCAATTCGCGGGCCTGGGCCTCAAGGGTGCGGCCGCGCACGTCCTTGACGATGTTGTTCACCTCGTAGCGATAGGACAACAGCGAAGCCGCAAGACCGAGCGTGAACACGGTGAGCATGCCGCCGAGCAGCCGAACGCGCAGACTATGGGTACGGCGCAATCGCCAATGCCTCGACCAGACGATATCCGATCCCCCATTTCGTCTCAATTTGCAGTGCCACGCCCGCGGCGGCGAGTTTGCGGCGCAGCCGCGAGACGGCGGCTTCTAGAGCATTCGTACTGCCCGAATCCTCGAGCGCATAGAGGCGATCTTCCAGCAAATCCTTGGTGATCACCTGTCCTGGGACGCGTAGAAGTTCCTCGAGCAGCGCCGCTTCGCGGCGCGTGAGATCGATGCGCCGGCCGCTGGCAACCGCCTCCCGCGTCACCGTGTCGAAGACGATTTCGCCGAAGCAATAGGTCGTACATTGGCGATTGCCGCTGCGGCGCATGACTGCGCGCAGACGAGCCTCCAGTTCCAAAAGATTGAATGGTTTGACGATGTAGTCGTCGGCGCCTGCGTTAAGGCCGCGCAGCCGGTCATCGACGCCGTCGCGGGCGGTCAGTAGGATTGCCGGAAGCTCCGGGCGAGAGCAGCGCAACTGAGACAGAACCTTCATACCATCGATATCCGGCAATCCGAGATCGAGAATGACGGCATCGAAGGGCGCGATCGCGGCCGCGGCGAGCGCGTCGTCTCCGCGGCCGACCGCATCGACCGCGAAGCCGCGCTCTCTGAAATGATCCGCGATCAGCTCGCGCATCGTGCGATGATCTTCGACCAAGAGCACTCTCATGCGACTCCCCACAAATCACGATAGCCTAAGCCGTCCGTTCTACCAAGCAACCGCCCCTCGATACCGTCAGGACTTGGTCAGCATTAACTGCCATTGTGCGGGTCGATCTTAACTAGAAGGATAACTCCGGTGTGTAATCGCGTATCAAGTCTTTCCCTGTTGGCTCCCGCCTTCGCAAGCTTGCTTCTCGGCACGGCCTCCGGCGCCGCCGATACCGCCTCCACGAACATTCGGCGCGTGGACACCATCCGCGTACCCGGGGAGCCGCTCGCCAGTTTCGACATCGGAGTCGTGAACGACGCCGGCGTTTACGCGCTCACCGATCGCTCCAACAAGAGCGTGGACCTGATCGATGCAGCAACCGGCAAGTTCCTCGGCCGTGTTGCGGGTTTCAGGGGCTTCAACAAAGCTGCCGGCTCCGCAGTCTCCGGCCCCGACGGGGTGCTTGCGGTGGGCAAGGACGAGTTCTGGGCAGGCGATGGCGACAGCACGGTCAAGATCGTCGACATCAAATCGCAGAAGATCACGGAGACCATTTCCACCGGCGGTCAGAAGCGCGTCGACGAGATGGCTTTCGATCCGCGCGATGAACTGGTCGCCGTCGTCAACAACGCCGATAAGCCACCGTTCGTCACGTTCATCTCCACCAAGACCCACAAGGTTCTCGGTAAGCTAGTCCTCGATCATGCCTCCGACGGAGCGGAACAGCCTGCTTGGGACCCGGTTACGGGCAAGATCTACTTGACGATTCCCGTCATCGACGACGTCGAAGCCAACGGCGCGGTAGCGGTGATCGATCCGCACACGCTCAAGTTGGAGAAAATGCTGCCGGTCACGAAATGCATGCCGGCCGGTCTTGCGGTCGGTCCGAACGCCCATTTATTGATTGGCTGCAGCGACGACGCCGTTCAAAAGGGTTTCCCGGCACAATCCCTCGTCATGGACGCGCAAACAGGCAAGATTATCGCGACCATCGACAAGGTTGGCGGATCGGATGAAGTCTGGTACGACGAGAAGTCTGGACATTACTATCTGGCGGCCGCCAAGAACCCGGGCGGCCCGGTGCTCGGCGTCATCGACGCCCGCACCGACCGCTGGATCGCCAACCTGCCGAGCGGCCCGCGTGCTCATTCGGTCGCGGCGGATCCCGTGTCGGGACGGATATACGTGCCGATTGAAGCGCGGAAGGACAGTGCCGATTGCAGCGGAGGCTGTATCGCGGTCTACGCGAGCCAAGAGAAATGAGCCGAGCTTGATTTATCGCATCGCAACCATCCCCGGCGACGGCATTGGCAAGGAAGTCGTGCCGGCCGGCCGGCAAGTGCTCGAAGCGCTTGCCAGGTCGAACAACTCGTTTGCGTTCGAGTTCGAGAACTTCGATTGGGGCGGCGACTACTACCGCAAGCACGGCGTGATGATGCCCGAGGATGGTCTCGATTCGATTCGCAACAAGGACGCGATTCTGTTCGGCTCGGCAGGCGATCCCGACATTCCCGATCACGTCACGCTGTGGGGTCTGCGCCTCAGGATCTGTCAGGGTCTCGATCAATACGCCAACGTCCGGCCGATCCGCATCCTGCCGGGCATCGATGCGCCTCTGAAACGCTGCAAGCCGGAAGACCTCGACTGGGTCATCGTTCGCGAGAACACCGAAGGTGAATACTCGGGCATGGGTGGCCGCGTTCACCAGGGGCATCCGATCGAAGCCGCAACGGACGTATCGATTTTGACCCGCGCGGGTGTAGAGCGGATCATGCGGTTTGCGTTCCGTCTAGCAAAGTCCCGTCCGCGCAAGCTGCTCACGGTTATCACCAAGAGCAACGCCCAACGTCACGCGATGGTGATGTGGGACGAGATCGCCCTGGAAATCTCCAAAGAATTTCCGGACGTCAAATGGGACAAGGAACTGGTGGACGCGTCGACCGCACGCATGATAAATCGCCCCGCCACACTCGACACTATCGTCGCCACGAACCTCCATGCCGATATTCTCAGCGACCTGGCCGCAGCACTCGCCGGCAGCTTAGGTATTGCGCCGACAGGCAACATCGACCCCGAACGTCGCTACCCCTCGATGTTCGAACCTATCCATGGCTCCGCATTCGACATCACGGGTAAGGGCTTGGCCAATCCGGTCGGGACCTTTTGGTCGGTCGTCATGATGCTGGAGCACCTTGGCGAGTTAGATGCGGCAAAACGCGTGATGCAGGCAGTGTCAGCCGTTACGGCCGATACGTCGCTCCATACGCGCGACCTGGGCGGCACGGCCACAACGGTTCAGGTAACGGCTGCCGTTTGCGCGCTGCTTGACAAGGCCGCATCAAACGCAGTAAACACGATGCATCGCTCAGCTGAGCCCCAGGTTTAATTAGTCGGCGTGACTCGGCCGTCCCTGCGCGCCTTCTTCCTACACATTCGCAGGCTGTAAGCCCCTGCCGATGGCACCCAGGCTTGTTCTAACTTCCAGCTAGTCCCTCTCCATAGCGTACCGCGGAGCAAAACAATGATCGCGCATACCACACTGCCAGTGAGCAATTACGCCAAATCTAAGGCGTTCTATTCCGACGTGCTTTCCTCGTTGGGGTACCGGAACAATATGGAATACGGCGAATCCGCCGGGTTCAATGACGGCAAGAATACCGATTTCTGGATTAACAAAGAAAAAGCAGTGGTTCCCTTGCACCTGGCATTTCAGGCCAAGGACCGCAAGCAGGTCGAGGCCTTTTACAACGCGGCCTTAAAAGCCGGCGCCAAGGACAACGGCGGTCCGGGTTATCGGGACTACTCTCCCGGATACTTTGCGGCTTTCGTCCTCGATCCGGACGGCAACAACATAGAAGCGGTTTGGTTCGATCCCAGCAAAGAAAAATAGTCGATCGGAGACCCTATGCCAAGGCTGCGGCTACCAAGGCTGCGGCTAATACTTCATACCTAAACTATTGACATATGGGTATACTGAGGCATGAAGCGAATTGTCTGCATGGGCGGCGGGCCCGCCGGTCTGTATTCCGCGATCCTCTTCAAAAAGGCGATGCCCAAGGCCAGCGTCGAAGTGTTCGAACGCAACCGCCCGGACGACACCTTCGGCTGGGGCGTGGTGTTCTCGGACAAGACCATGGGCAATTTCTTGGAGGCGGATGCACCTTCGCACGCGCGCATCGCCGAGGAGTTATATCACTGGGACAATATCGACGTGCACTTCAAGGGCCGGACCATTCGGTCGGGCGGTCATGGATTCGCCGGCATCTCTCGCCGCCTGTTGCTCGGCATTCTTCAGAAGCGCGCCGCCTCATTGGAGGTCAAACAAACCTTCTCCCGCGAACTCGAGGACACCCAGGAGTTCGACGATGCGGACTTGGTGGTGATAGCGGAGGGCGCCAACAGCAAGGCGCGGAATCGCCAAGCGGAGAAATTTGATCCTCGCATCGAGGTTCGCAAGTGCCGCTACATCTGGTTAGGTACCACGCAGAAGTTTAGCGCGTTCACTTTTGCCTTCGAGAAAACCGAATTCGGCTGGTTCCAGATCCACGCCTATCAGTTCAGCCAGGATCTCTCCACCGTAATCGTCGAGACCCGCGAGGAGACTTGGGCGGCGCACGGCTTGGACAAGGCCGACGTGAATGAGTCCATTGCCTTTTGCGAGAAATTGTTCGCCGCGTATCTGGGAAATTCGCCGCTCTTGTCCAACGCGCGGCATTTGCGCGGTTCGGCATGGCTCAACTTCAATCGCGTGATGTGCGGCCACTGGCATGACCGCAATCGCGTGCTCATCGGCGATGCGGCCCACACCGCGCACTTCTCCATCGGCTCAGGAACCAAGCTCGCCATGGAGGATGCCATCGCCTTGGTTCAGCATGTAAGCCACGCCAAGGATGTCCCGAGCGGGCTGGAGTCGTACCAGACCGAGCGCAGCGTGGAGGCCCAAAAGCTGCAAAACGCGGCGCGCAATCGCATGGAATGGTTCGAGAACGTGGCTCGGTATGAAAACATGGAACCGCTGCAATTTGCGTATAGCTTGTTGTCGGGCAGCCAGCGCATCGGCCATGCAAACCTCAAAGTGCGCGATTCGGTATTCATCGAGAAGATCGAGTCCGGTTTGGCGCAAGTGCACGGCATCGCCCAGCCGCGGCCGCCCATGTTCCTGCCCTTTCAGTTGCGCGGAATGCACTTGGTGAATCGCGTGGTGGTGGCGCCGATGGACCAGTACCGCGCGATCGATGGCATTCCCAATGATTGGCACCTGGTGCATTACGGCGCGCGCGCCACCGGCGGCGCGGGCTTGCTGTATACGGAAATGACCTGCACCTCGGCGGATGCACGTATTTCCCTGGGCTGCACGGGCTTGTGGAACGAGGCCCAGGGTGCAGCATGGCAGCGCATCGTGCAGTTCGTGCACGCGGAATCTCTCGCGCGCTTTTGCCTGCAGCTGGGACACGCCGGGCGCAAGGGCTCCACGCAGCTTGGGTGGCAGGAAGCGGATCATCCGCTGCCCGAGGGCAACTGGCCGGTGTGGGCTCCCTCGCCTATCCCCTACTTGCCGGGCATCAGCCAAGTGCCTCAGGAAATGACGGCGACGCAAATGGAGGCGGTGAAGAAGGATTTCGTGCGTGCGGCCAAGCTCGGCGCGGCGGCGGGATTCGACATGCTCGAATTGCACATGGCGCACGGCTACTTGCTGGCGAGCTTCCTCTCACCGCTGACCAATGTGCGCGGCGATGAGTACGGCGGCTCCGTGGAGAACCGGTTGAGATACCCCTTGGAAGTCTTGCGCGCCGTGCGCGCCGCTTGGCCTGCCGACAAGCCCTTGAGCGTGCGCCTATCCGCGTGCGATTGGGCCGAAGGGGGCTTGAGCGAATCGGACGCGATCGCCATCGCCCGAGCCATGGCCGCGGCCGGCGCCGATATTCTTCACATCTCGAGCGGCCAAACCGTGGCGACGCAGCGGCCGGTGTATGGCCGCATGTGGCAGACGCCGCTGGCCGACATGGTTCGCAACCTGGCCGGCGTTCCCGCCATTGCCGTGGGCAATATTTCCGAGGCCGATAACATCAATTCCATCATCGCAGCGGGCCGCGCCGATTTGTGCGCGATCGCCCGTCCGCATCTGGCGCATGCTTCGTGGACCTTAACCCAAGCGGCGGCGCAGGGCTTTACCGAACAATGGTGGCCGGAGCCGTATCGATCTGCCAAGGCGCAACTGGAGCGCGCGGCGCAACGATCCGCGGCAGCGGGCGGTGCCGTATGAGCGGCAACGGTTCGCTCCAGGGCCGGCACGCGCTGGTCACCGGCGGCGGGCGAGGCATCGGCGCCAGCATCGTGCGATCGTTGGTCGGACGCGGCGCGAAAGTGAGCTTGCTGGGGCGTACCGCTGCCACCCTCGAAGCGCTGGCGGCGGAGCTGAAATCCTCCGGCGCGCAGACCTTTTGTGCGACGGCCAATGTCGCTCAGCGCGAATCGGTCGATGCGGCCTTTGCCGCCGCGCGTGCCATGCTCGGCCCGATTGACATCTTGGTGAACAACGCCGGCCAGGCCATCAGCGCGCCCATCACCAAGCGCGACGACGCGCTCTGGGATCGGCTGCTGGCCGTCAATCTTTCGGGGACTTACCTCTGCATGCAAGCGGCCTTGCCCGACATGCTTCAGCGCGGCTTCGGTCGAATCGTCAATATCGCGAGTACCGCCGGGCTCACCGGATACCCTTACGTCGCGGCCTATTGTGCCGCGAAACATGGCGTGGTCGGCTTGACTCGCGCCGTGGCGCGGGAAGTCGCAACGCGAAACATCACCGTCAATGCGGTCTGTCCCGGCTACACCGATACCGACTTGGTCAGAGAAGCGGCGGGGAAAATTTCGGCGGTCACGGGACGCAAATTGGAGGATGCACTGCTGGCGATGACCAAGTCGAATCCTCAAGGCAGGCTCATTCAGCCCGATGAAGTCGCCAACGCCGTGGCGTGGCTGTGCATGCCGGGCAGCGAATCGGTCACCGGCCAGAGCATCGTGGTCGCCGGCGGAGAATTGATGTGAGCGCGGTAGGCTTGGACACGCGGTTGACCGATGATCATCACGAGTCGCTGCGCCTGTGGCTGCGCTTGCTGACCTGCACGCATCTGATCGAGACGCACGTGCGCAAAGGCTTGGCCGCGCGGTTCAAAACCACGCTGCCGCGCTTTGACCTCATGGCGCAGCTCGAGCGTGTGCCGGAGGGCTTGCAGATGGGCGAGCTGTCGCGGCGCATGCTGGTGACGGGCGGCAACGTGACCGGAATCGTCGATCAGCTCGAGCGCTCGGGGCTCATCCTCAGGACCGAGGATCCAAGCGACCGGCGCGCATACTTGGTCAAGCTCACCAAGGAAGGCCGGCGCTTGTTCGCTCAGATGGCTGCGGAGCATGAATCCTGGATCGTGAAACTGTTCTCCGGCATTCCTAAGCGAGAGCAGCGCGCGCTGAATGAGTCGCTATCGCGATTACGGTCGCAATTGACGCGGATACCACCATGAAAGAGACCTTGTCCGATTATCAAGCCCAACATTTCTTATGGACGGTCGACAAGGGCGTCGCCTGGGTCACTTTGAACCGGCCTGAAAGAAAGAATCCGCTTACCTTCGAGAGCTACGCAGAACTGCGCGAACTGATGCGTCGGCTTCCATACACCACCGACGTCAAGGTGGTGATCATCGGCGGCGCGGACGGGAATTTCTGCTCGGGCGGCGACGTGCAGGAAATCATCGGCCCGTTGACGCGCATGAGCATGCCGGAGCTTCTGAACTTTACCCGCATGACGGGGGATCTGGTGAAAGCCATGCGCGCCTGCCCCCAACCCATCATCGCTGCAGTGGACGGCGTTTGTGCGGGCGCCGGAGCCATTTTGGCGATGTGTTCCGACATTCGTTTCAGCACTCCTCGATCGAAGACGGCGTTTTTATTTACGCGAGTGGGCTTGGCGGGCTGCGACATGGGCGCTTGCGCCATTCTGCCGCGGATCATCGGCCATGGGCGCGCAGCAGAGTTGCTGTTGTCGGGACGCAGCATGGGGGCCGAGGAGGCGCTGGCGTGGGGCTTCTACAGCCGATTGGTGCCGGCGGAGGATCTGCGCGCGGCTGCGAAGCAGCTCGCTCAAGAACTGGCAGACGGTCCCACCTTTGCTTACGGCATGACCAAAACCATGTTGAATCAGGAATGGAACATGAGCTTGGAGCAAGCCTTGGAGTCCGAAGCGCAGGCACAAGCCATTTGCATGAAGACCGAAGATTTTCGCCGCGCTTACGATGCCTTTTCAGCCAAGCACCGTCCCACCTTCAAGGGTAACTAAGGCCATGAGCACCGAGATTTTGCAGCCGCCGGAGTGGTCTCGCCCGAAAGGGTACGCCAACGGGATGTCGGCGCGCGGCCGGATGATTTTCATTTCCGGTCAAGTGGGCTGGGATGATCGCGGGCAATTCAACAGCGATAGTCTGACCGGGCAAGTTAAGCAGGCGCTCGCCAACATTGTTCGCGTGCTCGAGGAAGGACGGGCCGAGCCGCAGCACTTGGTGCGACTCACCTGGTATGTCTTGAGCCGCGAAGCCTACATTCGCGAGGTGCGGGAAATCGGTGCCGCCTACCGAGAAGTTTTGGGTAAGCACTTTCCCGCCATGTCGGTGGTCGAAGTCAGCGGATTGATCGAGCCGCGCGCGCTGGTGGAAATAGAAGCAACCGCCGTTGTACCGGACGCAGCACATGGCGACTTGGCGCCCGCCTGAGCGCATCAAGTACGCGCCGCTCGAGGCGCCCTGGCCCGATGCTGCTCGAGTAGCCGACTCGCATTTGTTCCGGCCCATTGAAGTGGGACCGCTGCGCTTAGCTTCGCGCACCTGGGTTCCCGCCATGGTGCCGTGGCGCGCTTCCGAAGATGGCGAGGTCACGCCGGCCGTGCTTGCTTGGTACGAGCGCTTTGCGCGAGGCCGGCCGGCCGCCTTGGTGGTCGAGGCCACGGGCGTGCGCGACGTGGCCTCGGGTCCCTTACTTCGCATCGGTCACGATCGTTTCCTGCCTGGCCTCGCAAAATTAGTCGACTGCGTGCGCACGGCCAGCGACGGCAAAACCAAGCTGCTGATTCAAATCATCGACTTTTTGAATATTCGACGCCGGCCCACGGCGGAAAAATACTTCGAGCGGTTCTTGAAGGTGACGCCGCGCCACCGAGAATTCTTGAGGATGGCGGAGGATGATGAGACCCTAGTTCGCGCTCGACTCGCCACTTTGAGCGATGCTGAGCAGGAGGACGCCTTGTCGGCGCGCGAACTCGAATCGCTGCGCCAAGGATTTCGCGAGCTCGTGACGGATATGGATGTGCCGGCGGTGCGCGATCTGCCCGCGACCCTTCCGGATGCGTTCGCTGCGGCCGCGGTGCGTGCTCGCAACGCGGGATTCGATGGGGTCGAATTGCACTACGCGCATGCCTACACCATGGCCTCCTTTCTGTCGGCCCGCAATACGCGAAACGACGGCTATGGAGGAGCACCCGCAGAGCGAATTCGATTGCCGCTGGAAGTCTATCGGGCCGTGCGGTCGGAGGTCGGCTCGGACTACGCCATCGGCTGCCGCATGCTCGCGGAAGATTGCATCGAATCCGGCAGCACCGTCGAGGACGCGGCATATTTCGCGGAAATGTTCGCCGCCGCCGGCATGGACTTCATCTCCCTTTCGCGCGGCGGAAAGTTCGAGGACGCCTCGCAGCCGAAAGTCGGCGAGGCGGCCTACCCGTACACGGGCCGCAGCGGCTATGAATGCATGCCCTCTTATTATTCGGATGCCCGGGGACCCTTCGGTCGCAATGTCGGGGCGTCCACGCGAATCCGCTCGAGGATTCGTCAGGCCGGCCTAACCACGCCCATCGTGTTGTCCGGCGGCATCCATCATTTCGCGCAAGCCGAGCGGGCGCTTGCCGAGGGCGCGGCGGATATTGTCGGCTTGGCTCGCCAAGCGCTGGCGGATCCGGATTGGTTTGCGAAAGTGGCCGCCGGCCGCGGCAATCACGTGCGCCTATGTCTATACACCAATTATTGCGAGGCGCTGGATCAGCGTCACCGCGAAGTGACCTGCGAACTCTGGGATCGAGAGGCGTTGGATGAGCCCGGCATCATGCTGTCCGCGGACGGCAAGCGCCGCTTGGTCGCACCCTAAGGTTTCGAACAATCACCAACCCACCGCTTCGCCGTCCTTGCGAAAATCGGATCCCGAGCGGTAGTAGCCGCCGACGCGTTTAGGCTGGCCTTTTTCTACTTTCGCGTCCGGCTGAATGTCCGGTTGCGCGACGAACATGATCACTTGCACGCCGCCCATCTCCTCGCCGCTCGCGGACCTCACGACATGTCCCATGGCCGCCAATTTCTCGCCCACCAAATCATACAGCGGCGTCTCCAAGCTCAGGGTGTTGGGCACCTGTGAATGACGGAATCTCGCCATGTCGGCGGAAGCTTGCATGTTGGCGCCCAGATCGATGATATCGACCAGAGTCTGTGCATGCCCCTGCGCCTGCATATCGCCGCCCATCAGCGTCACGGTCATGAGCGGTTCGCTGCCGTGCATGACAAAGCCGGCGGACAGCGTGTTGAACGGCCGTTTGTGCGGCTGAATGCTGTTCGGACTCTTGGGGTTGAGCGTGAACAGGGCGCCGCGATTGTGCAGCAAGAATCCATAGTTCGGCACCGTCAATCCAGAACCGAAGGCGCTGAAATTGCTGTTTACCCAGGAAACCATGTTGCCCTCGCCGTCGGCTGCCGATAACACGATGGTGTCGCCGCCCATGGAAAAATTTCCCGCCGGCCCCGGCGTGGAGGCTCGCTGCGGATTCACTTTTCCGCACAGCGAGGCGGCGTACGATTCGGACAGCAGTTTTTTGAGCGGTACAGCAGCGAAATTCGGATCGGCGTTGTATTGGTACAGATCCGTGTATGCCAGCTTCTTGGCCTCGATGAGCAAATGCCAGTACTCAGGATTGGCAGGACCCAGCGAGGCGAGCGTTTGGCCGGGCACCCATTGAGGCACGCAGGCCTGAAGAATATTGAGGATTTCGTTCACCGCCCAGGTTTGCGCGGGCGGCGGCAATTCGAGAATCTCATAGCCGTGATATTGGGTGCGGGCCGGCTCGACCCACTCGCCGCGATAGCTCGCGAGGTCCTCGAGCGTCAAGCTGCCGCCCAGCGCCTTTGACTTCGCGACGATGGCCTGCGCAATCTCGCCCTTGTAGAACGCGTCGCTACCCTTGGCTTGCAGCAGGCGAAAGGTGCGCGCCAGATCGGGATTCTTGAAAATCTGCCCGGGCTGCGGCGGCACGCCATTCACATACCAGGTCTTGATGGAATCGGGATCCAACGTCGTGCAACAAGCTTCCAAGGGCAACCCCTGGGGCAGCTGCCAGTCGTGCGCGATCCGTTCGGAAACGGGAAAGCCATTTTGCGCGTACTGCGCTGCCGGCTCGAGCACCTCCTTGAAGGTGAGCTTGCCGAAGCGCTTGAGCGCAGACTCCCAGCCCCACAATGCACCGGGCACCGTGACGGTTAAGATTCCGTGTGGCGGCATGCCGGAGCCCGGGCCCCAGTTTTTCGGGTTCCAGGCGTACCCTAACTTGTTGTAGTGCTCCACCGTTGCGCCGGTGGGCGCCATGCCGCTGGCATTGAGCACATAGACTTTTCGCTCTTTGGCGATGTAGATCACGGCGAAGAGGTCTCCGCCCATGCCCACCATCATGGGTTCCATCACATTGAGCATGGCGGCGGTTGCCACGGCGGCGTCGACGGCATTGCCGCCGTGCTGAAGAATTTGCAATCCCGCCTGGGCGGCGAGCGGCTGACTGGTCACGACCATCCCGTGTTGCGCCATCACCTCGGAGCGGCTCTGCGCAGGCCAGCCTTCGGAGCGCACGCCTCGAACCGCATTGCAATAAGCCGGCTGCGGCGTCGCTTCGCAGGTCTGCAAGGTGGGCACGCCTTGAGCGAGTGCGCTGCCGCCGAGGCTCAGGAGAACAGTTGCGTGGATGAATTTTTGCATCGGCCCTGCTTTTTTTATGCGTTACCAATTCTTGAGCATGGGCGAATAGTGACACTTTCTCAGGGCAGTTTCACGTCTGAGACTTTCATCACCGTACTACGGTAATCTCGCCCGCCTAAGCGGCGTGCGCGTTAGACTCACGTCGTGTTCACACCCTCATCGAGTGAGTCTGTCGTACCGCGGCCGCGCTTTGGGTTGCTCGCGCGCGTGCTCGCGGCCGGTGCAGTCTTAGGCGTCGAGACACTGCTGATATCGGGTCTGATCCAGAGCCCGGCTTTGGAGGCGCTCACAGGAGCCGCGAAACTCACGCACGACATTCAGCACTGGCTGTTCCGCTTTGCCATCGCCTACTTAGGATCGTTTGCGATCCTGCTCTACTTAAGAGGCGGAAGTTTGGGCGCGGGTGATGGCGCCGATGCGCAGGTGCGCGTGCAATGGTTGGGGTTGCACGCGGCCCTGCTCGCAGGCTTCGCCGCGTTGTCGACTCTGCTCTACCGCGGCGGCGACATTCCCTTTGCAGTGCTTGCGCTGGCGTGGCATGCATGCGGACTCGCGGCGGCCCTGGCGCTTTTCGCCGCGATCGCGCCGCTTCGGTACTGGGTCAGTGCCCTGCGCCGGACCGGTGCCTTACCGCTGTACTCCCTGCTGCCGGCGGCCGGTGCCATGTTGGTGTTCAAGTCGAGTCAATGGCTGTGGGCGCCGGCGGCAGCGCTCACTTTTCGGATCGTCGGCTTTTTGGCGCGGCCGTTCATTCCTTCGCTGCGCACCGATGCATCGTCGCTAACCCTGATCACCGATCATTTCGCGGTGCAGGTGTCGGAAGTCTGTTCCGGTCTCGAGGGCGTCGGCTTGATGCTCGCTTTTTGCACCGCATGGCTCTGGTATTTCCGCCGCGAGTACATCTTTCCGCGAGCCTTGATCATTGCGCCGATCGGGATGCTGCTCATCTTTTTGTTGAACTCGGTGCGGATCGCGGCCTTGGTGCTGATCGGCGATGCGGGCTATCAAAAAGTGGCGGCGGTCGGTTTTCATTCTCAAGCGGGATGGATTGCGTTTAACTTGGCCGCCTTCGCAGTCGCGTACACCGCCAAGCGCAGCAAGTGGCTCAATCGCGCGGCACATCAAGCAGAAACGGCGGCCCACGACGGGGGCGTGCATGATGCGACTGCCGCTTATTTGATGCCGCTGTTGGCGATTTTGGCTGTCGGCATGCTGACGCACGCCATGTCCGCCGGCTTTGATTTTCTGTATCCGCTGCGCATCATAGCCGCTCTCGGCGCGCTGTGGATTTATCGGCGTAACTATGCAAATTTAAATTGGCGATTCACCTGGCGCGGTGTCTTGATCGGCATCGCCGTCTTCGGGGTGTGGAGCGCGTTCTCGCACTTTCTAAGCACGCCGATGGGGATGCCGGAAGAACTGGCGCATCTGTCGAATGCAGCACGCGCCCAGTGGATCGGCTGCCGAGCAGCGGCGGCCATCATCACGGTGCCTATCGCCGAGGAGCTCGCCTACCGCGGCTTCTTGATGCGCCGTCTGGTCGGCGCGCAGTTCGACCACGTGTCTTTTTCAAGCGTGCGTTGGCCGGCGATAGCCATCAGCTCAGTGCTGTTCGGCGTCACTCATGGCGGTCTGTGGTTTGCCGGCATTATCGCGGGAGCGGCATACGGCGCGTTGGCAGTGAAGACAGGGAAGATAGGCGAGTCGGTCGCCGCCCATGCGACGACCAACTTGCTAGTAGCGGTTCAAGTGCTGCTCTGGGGTGCCTGGCAGCTCTGGTAAACTTCTAAACCTTATCGGTTTAAGGTTTACTTTTTTGTCGCGCGGCTACGCATCACCAGGATGCCGCCCAACAGCAGGGTCAGTGCGCTCGCGGCCGACGCGGCGTTCATCTCCGGGGCCTTCACGACAATGTCCCGCACCACAACTTCCTTGCCTTCTCGATTGCCACCCTTGGCGCCGCCATCCCAGGCCGAAAGGGGTGCTTCGCGGGCAACGGCGGCCGCGCTCGCGAGTGTCAGAACAAGAACTGCTAACTTAATCATATCGATATCATCCTCTAGAACAACCTTATAGGGATGATTGCATTATCGGCCGATCTGTGCCGTGAATCAAATCCCGGCTCGATTTGCGATATGTTAAACGAATTCGTCATGCTGATAGGAGCGCCACACTTTGTTCTGGATATTGCTGCAGCTCAAAACACTCTTGAGAGAATTGATCCTTCCCCCGACCGGCGCGCTGTTGGTTGCCTTGTTGGGCTTGTGGCTGCTCAAAGCTCGGCCGCGATTTGCGCGTGCTTGTTTGATTGCAGGCGTGGGTGCGCTGTGGTTGTTTTCCTCTCCCGTCGTGTCCGATGCCATGACGCACATTGTCGAGCGCTATCCGCCGGTGGATTTGCAGCAGGCAAAGAACGCACAAGCCATCGTAATTTTGGGCGGCGGCGGTCAGCGCGGCTTCGCGCCGGAATATGGCGGACCTGCGGCGGAGCCTTTTTTACTGGAGAGATTGAGTTACGGCGCGTACCTCTCGCAGAAGACCGGTCTGCCGGTGCTGGTCACGGGGTTCTGGACCGAGGCGAGCGCCATGCACGATACGCTGCAGCGAAATTTCGGCATCGAAGCGCGCTGGGTCGATTCGTGGGCCTATGACACCTATATGAATGCAAAGAATTCTGCGCGCCTGCTTCATGCCGAGGGCTTAAGCCGCATTGTGCTCGTCACCCGTGCCACTCACATGGGGCGTTCGGTGCATGAATTCACCGCGGCGGGCCTCGACGTTGTTCCGGCACCAGTGGGCATTTCAACTGAGCGAGAACTGGGCGTCTATCGCTACTTACCCAGTTCCGAGGCGATGCAGCGCTCGCACTCCGCCATTTACGAAATGCTGGGCGAGCCGGTGCGGATGTTTCTCTCAGCCACGCATCTGCGGCGCCATTCAAACTGATCGCTGACTACCGGTAACGGCCCATCAATTTGTCGAGCGCGGCGCTGCCGGGCGAGAGCTTCTCGAATGGGATGCTGTTCAACGGCACCGCGGCGGTGCGATTCAGATTGTGAAACTCGGTGTTGTCCGCCTCATCGATATGGATCAAGCCGGTCACGTATTCATTTTGCTTGAGCTTGTTTTCGATGTAGTTGTACGCGGCGCTACGATCGGTGGGATCGTACATGGGGTCGAGCTTTCGCAGCACCACGCGGCTGCCATCGTGCAGGCTCACCGGGATAGCTTCACCCGGCGGATAGTCCACGGCGATTTCCCCCGCTCGCGGCACGAAATCCGCCTCCATGGCTGCATGATAATGTTCGCGCGTAAACCCGTAGCTCTTGGTCGAGCCCTCGTGATCGTTGAACGTGACGCAGGGCGACAGCACATCGATCAGGGCGAAACCATTGTGGCGCATGCCGGCTTGAATCAGCGGCACGAGCTGCGCCTTGTCGCCTGAAAAGCTGCGGGCGACGAAGGTCGCGCCTAGGGTCAGGGCCAGCAGCACAGGATCGATGGGCGGCGATGAATTGGTTTCCCCGCGCTTCGCCTTGGTGCCGATGTCCGCGGAAGCCGAGAATTGGCCCTTGGTCAATCCGTACACGCCGTTATTCTCGATCAGGTACAGCATGTTGACGTTGCGCCTGATCACGTGCACCAATTGGCCGATGCCGATAGACAGTGAATCGCCATCGCCCGAGATGCCCACGTAGGTAAGGCCGCGATTCGCGGCATTCGCGCCGCTGGCAATCGAGGGCATGCGCCCGTGCACCGAATTGAAACCGTGCGAACCGCTGACGAAATACGCGGTGGTCTTCGAAGAGCAGCCGATACCGGAGAGTTTGACCAATTGTTCCGGCTGCAACGACAGCCCCCAGCAAGCCTCGACCATGGCAGCGGTCACCGAGTCGTGGCCGCACCCGGCGCACAGGGTCGACATGCTGCCCTCGTATTGGCGGCGTGTCATCCCCAACGCATTGGTAGGTAGAGAAGGGTGGGCGACTTTGGGCTTGTTGATATAGGACATGGAAGGCTCGTAAGGTTAGCGCGGCACCGCGGTCAGCCGCGGCGCTTCAGCGAGTTTGGCTCGGATCTCATCGACGATGGGCTGCGCCGAAATCGGCAAGCCGCTGTAACTCAAGATCGAAAACAATTTGGACTTCTCGACCGCGGTCTCGAGGGTGAGCAGGGACTTCAATTGCGCATCGCGGTTTTGTTCGACGACGAATAGCGTGGCGTGCGATTTCAAGAAGGCTTCCACATCGGTGTTGAAGGGGAAAGCTTTGATGCGCAGATAATCGACTTCGATTTTCTGGTGCTTCAGCACGTCGAGTGCCTCGCGGATGGCGCCATCGCAACTGCCGATGCTCACGATGCCGACGCTGTTGGTCCCCTTGCCCATCGATACGGGCTTCGGCACATACTTCGCGGCCGTGGTGAATTTGCGCTTCAGCCGATCGAGCACAACTTGGTATTCGGCCGAATCCTCGGTGTAGGTGCCGTACTGGTTATGGCCCGAACCGCGCGTAAAGTAGGCGGCCTTGGCACTGATGCCGGGCAGCGTTCGATAAGGAATCGCATCATCGTCGCGGTCGACGTACCGATAGAATTTTTCCAGGCCGTCCAGTTCCTTCTTTGACAATATCTTGCCCCGATCCGGCTTGTAGGCATCGTCCCACTTCAAGTCGGGGCATAGCCAATCGTTCATACCGATGTCCAGGTCCGAAAGCACGAACACCGGGGTCTGCAAGCGTTCGGCCAGGTCAAACGCCTGCACGGCCATGTAGAAACATTCTTCCGGATTGGCCGGGAACAGCAGCACATGGCGAGTATCGCCATGCGATGCGTACGCGCACAGCAGAATGTCGCCCTGCTGCGTGCGGGTCGGCATACCGGTGGAGGGCCCTACCCGCTGCACGTCGAAAATCACGCACGGCACCTCGGCGTAATATCCCAACCCGATGAATTCGTTCATCAAGGAAATGCCCGGACCGCTGGTGGGCGTAAAGGCTCGCGCGCCGTTCCAGGAAGCGCCCAGCACCATGCCCACCGCCGCCAGTTCGTCTTCCGCCTGCAGAATGGCGAAATTGCGTTCTCCGGTTTGCGCATCGACGCGATAGCGCTCGCAGAAACCCTTGAAGGCATCCATCAACGAGGTCGAGGGCGTGATCGGATACCAGGCGCCCACCGTCGCGCCCGCGTACACGCACCCTAAGCCGGCGGCCGTATTGCCGTCGATCATGATGTGGCCGCGGGTCTTTTCCATGTGCTCGACCCGCAGCGGCAGCGGTGAGGTCAAATGCTCCTTGACGTAGTCATAGCCGAAGCGCAGCGCGCGCGTGTTCGAATCCAGGAGCTTGGGCTTCTTGCCGTAGCTCTCGCTCAGCAAACCGCTGATCACCTCGAGATCCACATCGAGGAGCGCCGCCAAGACACCGGCGTAAGCGATGTTCTTGAGCAAGATGCGGTTGCGCACGCCGTCGAAATTTTCGTTCACCAGCTTGGCGAGCGGCACGGGAATCACGGTGATGTCACCGCGCTCCAAAAGTGAGCTGCGCGGCCAGGTCGAGTCGTAAATCAGATATCCGCCGGAGCGAAGTTCCCGGATATCCTTGGCGTAGGTTTCGGCATTCATCGCCACCATGATGTCGACGTGGCTGGCGCGCGCAGCGTAGCCGTCGCGAGTCACGCGGATCTCATACCACGTCGGCAGGCCTTGGATGTTGGAGGGAAAATAATTCTTGCCGGTGACCGGCACACCCATGCGGAAGATGGCTTTCATGATCAGCGAATTGGCGCTCGCGGATCCTGTGCCGTTCACGTTCGCGAACTTCACCACGAAATCGTTGACGCGGTTGGCCTCAGCAATCAGGCTGGGCATGTACGAACCTCCTCGTCGATGGCGTACGGAACGCTGATGGTCGATTTCTGCATGTCCCACGCCGCCGTCGGACAGCGCTCCGCGCACAATCCGCAGTGCACGCACACGTCTTCATCTTTCACCATCACCCGCGCGGTTTGCGGCAGGGCCGCCGAGACATACAGCGCCTGCGTCGGGTTGGTGGCCGGCGCGGTCAGGCGAGTGCGCAAGTCGGGCTCGGCGCCGTTCTGGGTAATGGTGAGGCAGTCCACCGGGCAGATATCGATGCAGGCATCGCATTCGATGCACAGCTTCGCGGTGAACACGGTCTGCATATCGCAATTCAAGCAGCGTTGAACCTCGAGCGCCGCCTCTTCAGCCGTGAATCCCAGCTCCACTTCGATGTTGATCTTCTTGAAGCGCTCCACCAGTCCCACATGCGGGACCAAGCGCCGTTCCACGCCGTTGTATTCGTTCTTGTATGCCCATTCGTGCATGCCCATCTTGCGGCTGGAGAGCGTCACGCCGCGCGGCAGGCGCTCCTCGATGGCCTCGTCATTGCAGAACCGGTGAATGGAAATGGCGGCCTGATGCCCGTGTTCCACTGACCAAATGATGTTCTTGGGCCCGAACGCCGCATCGCCGCCGAAGAATACTTCCGGCCGGGTCGATTGAAAGGTGCGGCCACTTACCTTGGGCACATGCCATTTGTCGAGCTCGATGCCGATGCCCTTTTCAATCCAGGGAAACGCGTTTTCCTGGCCGATGGCCAGGATCACATCGTCGCACGGGAAAAACACATCGCCCAATGAGCGCGTGGCCTTGATGTCGCCGTTCTCGATGTCGTATTCCAATTTCTCGAACATCATGCCCTTCAGCTGCCCGCCCTCGCTGATGAAGGCCTTGGGCGCGTGGTTGATGACGATCTCGACTTTTTCGGCCTCGGCATCCTCGAGTTCCCATTCGGAGGCCTTGAAGAACTGACGCGGCTTGCGCGCCATGACTTTCACGTCCTTGGCGCCGAGGCGCAGCGAGCTGCGGCAGCAATCCATGGCGGTATTGCCGACGCCGATGATCAGGACGCGCTCGCCCACGCGTTCGACGTGTCCGAAAGCCACCGATTCCAGCCACGTGATGCCGATGTGAATCCGGTCGGTATCGTGGCGTCCGGGCAATTCCAGTTCCTTGCCCTTGGGCGCCCCGGAGCCTACGAACACGGCGTCGAATTCACCCTGATCCAAAAGCTGTTTCATGCTTTTGACGGGGGAGTTCAGCCGCAAGTCCGCGCCCATGTTGACGATGTAGCCGATTTCCTCGTCGAGCACGTTGACGGGAAGCCTGAATGCCGGAATATTGGTGCGCATCAATCCGCCGGGCACGCCGTACTGCTCAAAAATCGTGACTTCGTAGCCTAAGGGCAGCAAATCATTGGCAACCGTGAGCGAAGCGGGCCCCGCACCGATGCAGGCAATGCGCTTGCCGTTTTTCTCGCGCGGGGCTTTGGGCAACAAGGCCGCGATGTCGTCTCGATTATCCGCGGCGACACGCTTCAATCTACAGATGGCGACGGGTTTCTCTTCGATGCGGCCGCGGCGGCAGGCGGGCTCACAAGGACGGTCGCACACGCGTCCCAAAATTCCCGGAAAGACGTTGGACTCGCGGTTCACCATGTAGGCCTCGGTGAACTCGCCTTGGGCGATGAGGCGAATATATTCTGGAACGTCGGTATGCGCCGGACATGCCCACTGGCAATCTACAACCCGATGGAAGTAATCCGGCTTGGAAGTGTCGGTCGGCTCCATGTTTCTCCGTAATTAACCCCGAAAAGCCATGGGCGAAGTATAGCGGTCAGAGTCGCGGTGAGGTGTGATACGGCACAATCTCTCGTTGGAGCGGCTTGCGGCGGGCACGCACGCTAGCTAGACTTGAAGGGCTATGCCGGGGTAATAAACCGTTGAAATCCATCGAAATTCTGGCCAGCGGCGGCACATGATTCTGATTCAAGGCCAAGACACGACCTGCCCGCATTGTGGGGAGCCCATCACGCTGACCCTTGACTTGTCGGTGGCCGAGCAATCCTATATCGAGGACTGTCCGGTTTGCTGCAAGCCGCTGATAGTGTCGTACAGCGCGAACAACGGCGAAGTCGCCGACTTTAATGTAGAAGCGTCGGATTGAAGCCTCGGCTCGAGTCTCCGCCACGCGGATGGCGGATGCTGCGCATCATCTTCTTATTAACCGTGTTGTTGGTCGTCGCGCTGACGACATGGCAGGACCGCTATCGCAGCACCCGCTGGCGTGAGCCGCTTTACGTAGCCATCTACCCCATCGCGGCCGACGACAGCGCCGCCACGAGAACCTATCTCGCCGCGCTCGATGCCGCAACTTTCGACCCCCTCCACGAGTTTTTCATGCGCGAAGCGCAGCGTTATGCTTTGAATGTGAGCGAACCGGTCAAGATAAGACTGAGGCCGCCACTGCCCTCCTCGCCGCCGCAACGCGCGCCGAGCGCGGGCATCCTCGCCACGGCCTTTTGGAGTTTAAAGCTTCGCTACTGGGCTTGGCGCGCAAGCGGGCATGCCGGCGAACCGGAAGACATTCGCATTTTCGTGCTCTATCACGATCCTGCGCTGACGCCGCGGGTAGCGCACTCCCTGGGGCTGACTAAAGGACTGATCGGCGTGGTCTATGCCTTCGCCGAGCCTGGCATGAGCGGCGCAAACAACGTGGTGATTGCGCATGAATTGCTGCATACGGTGGGCGCCAGCGACAAATATGTTCCCGGTAACGATGCGCCGCGATTTCCCGACGGCTATGGCGATCCCGCCCAGAAGCCGCTCTATCCGCAGCGCTTCGCAGAGCTGATGGCCGGCCGGCGCATGCTCAGCGCCGCACAGTGGCAGCAACCCGACAGTCTGGACGAAGTGGTCATCGGTCCTGCCACGGCACTTGAAATCCGCTGGCTAAAGCAGGCGCATTGACGCGTAGGGAAGGATCAGCCCAG
The DNA here is from genome assembly GCA_034667905.1 of Gammaproteobacteria bacterium. GTDB lineage: Bacteria > Pseudomonadota > Gammaproteobacteria > Steroidobacterales > Steroidobacteraceae > Bog-1198. The sequence goes on from JAXDQK010000133.1 coordinate 96,367, forward strand.
CGCGGTTAGCACCGGCTCGTGCATGAGTCCGTTGCTGGCCAACACCGTGGTGGATTTGAGCGCAATGGGCGCGCCGTCCAATTGGGTGCATCGGCCGCCGGCTTCATTGACGATGGCGACGCAGGCGGCGATGTCCAAAATATTGATGTCCGTTTCAATCACGGCATCGATTTTGCCCGAGGCCAAAAGATGATAATGCAGAAAATCGCCATAGCCTCGAATGCGGCTCAACCGAGCGATCATCGCGCCGTAGCGCGCCCACGTAGGGCCCGTGGCAAGGCTTTTCATGTTGCCTGAGGACAGTGCGGCGTCCTCGATGGTGGACACCCGGCTAACCGACATGGGCTTGCCGTTCAAGTACGCGCCGCGCCCGCGTTGCGCGTATGCGAGTTCGCCGTAAATCGGCGCGCTCGACACGCCCAGCATAATCTCGCCATGGTGCATCAAGGCGATTTGCGTGGAAAACATGGCGTACTCCCGCACGAAAGCCTTGGTGCCGTCGATGGGATCGACCAGCCACAGGTATTCGGCATCCTCGTGATGCGAGCCGGTTTCTTCGCCATAAAACCCGTGCGAGGGGAAGCGCGTCTCGATGATCTCGCGAATCGCCAACTCGCAGCGCACATCCGCTTCGGTCACCGGGGATTTGTCCGCCTTGATGCGAACCTCGATATTGTGTTGGTACAAGGAGCGCGCGATGGCCGCTGCCTGCTCCGCCGCATCCAAGGCCGCTTGAAGTTCCGCTGAATGGTTCATGACGCCACGATATCAAACCTTGTGCTAACGTCGTACCAGCGAAGGATTTAAATCATGGGCAATCGGCTTAGCAAAATTTATACCCGTACGGGCGATGACGGCAGCACCGGCTTGGGCGATGGCACGCGCGTGGCCAAAGACAGCCTGCGCGTGGAAGCTTACGGAACTCTCGATGAAACCAACAGCGCAGTGGGCGTGGTGCTGGGATTCCGCGCTTTGCCGCCGGAAATCCGCACATCGCTCACCGAAATTCAGCACGATCTGTTCGATTTGGGCGGCGAGCTGTGCATACCCGGCCACACCATGATCAGCGCGGCGCATGTGGAGCGGCTCGAGAAAGAATTGGACGCTTTTAACGAGACTCTGCCGGCGCTCAAGGAATTCATCTTGCCCGGCGGCGGCCAAGCAGCGGCGGCCTGCCATCTCGCCCGCACCGTGTGCCGACGCGCGGAGCGGCGCGCCTGGTCACTGGCCCATGGGGAAGGCGTATCCCCCGACGCGCTCAAGTATTTGAACCGTCTTTCGGATCTCTTATTCGTGATCGCGCGCCTGCTGGCGCGCGCCGATGAGGGTGAAGTCGTCTGGCGCCGAAACCCGCCGGCGCCTAAACGGCCTTGAGCACGGACGACTGCTGATGTGAGTGCAGCCAGTCGGCATACCAGCGCTCGAGCTCTGCGATGGGCAGCGGCCGGCAAAAGAAAAACCCTTGCACCTGGTTGGCATGCCGGGACTTGAGGTATTGCCATTGGGCTTCGGTTTCCACGCCTTCCGCCACGGTCGCCAACCCTAGGCTCTTGGCCATGGCGATGATGGCATCCACCAACGGCGTGTTGATTCCCTTGGAAACGATGTCGCGCACGAACACCCGGTCGATCTTCAGGGTGTCGATGGGAAAGTGGCGCAGATAGGACAACGAGCTGTAGCCCGTGCCGAAGTCATCCAGCGCCGTCGCGACACCCAATACCTGCAGCGCTTTGACCGCCTTGCTCACGGCGGCAGAGTATTCGATCAGCGCACCCTCGGTGAATTCCAGTTCGATCATTCTTGGTTCGATTCCGGCCGCATCGATGGCGCGCGAAACGCGGCCCACCAAGCTGCCGTCGCGAAATTGCACGCCCGAGACATTCACGGCCACCTGCCAGCCGTGGATGCCCGAGTCGCGCCAGCGGCGCGCCTGGGCGCAAGCCTCGCGCAGCACCCAGTCGCCAATCTCCACGATCAACCCGTTTTGTTCCGCCAGTGGGATGAACTCGTCCGGGGAAATGAAGCCGCGTTGCGGGTGCTGCCATCGGAGCAATGCTTCCACCGCTTCCACGCGCAAGTCATCTATGCCTAGGCGCGGCTGGTAATTCAAGGTGAAATCCCCGCGCTCCAACGCTTTGCGCAAGTCCGCCTCCATCGAGAGGTGTTTGGCTGCGCGCGTGCTGATGGATTTGTTGAAGAACTCCACCCGGCCGTGGCCCGCTTTTTTGCCGTGATGCACGGCGGCATCGGCATTCCTGATCAGGGCCTGGGCAGTTGGCGCATCGCCGGGGAACAGGCTCACGCCGATCGCCGCCGACAGAGGGATTTCCTGCTCCGCGAAAACGAACGGCCGAGCGAGCGCCAGCTGCACGCGCTGTGCAACGACCAGCACGTTGTCGGTGGTTGAAATGCCGGGCAGCGCCAGCGCAAATTCATCGCCCCCCGTTCGGGCCACCCAGTCATTCACATCGTTCAACGCGCCATCATCGCTGAGCGTGCGCTGCGTATCGCGCAGGCACGATTGCAGGCGGTGCGAAATTTCCTTGAGCAGGCGGTCTCCGACCGCTTGACCCTGGGTATCGTTGATGCGCGAGAAATTGTCGACGTCGAGCATCAACACCGCCAGGCCCCGCTGGCGCGGCGTGGCCCATTCGACTTGCTGTTCGAGAATTTGCAGCAAGCGTTGCCGGTTCGGCAAACCAGTCAAAGGATCGTAGTACGCCAGATATCGCACGCGCGCTTCGCTTTCGCGCAGCTGATCTTGAGTCTGCTTGGCGCGCACCAGGAACTTGACGCGCTCGGCGAGCAGCATGGGATTGATTCCCTTGGACGAGAAATCCGTGGCGCCCGCGTTGTAAGCGCGCTTCACCGATTCCATGTCATCCAAGCTGGTCTGCATCAAAATGGGAACGTGCCGGGAGCTTGGCAGTGCCCGCAACGCGCGGCACACGTCGAAGCCGTTCATTCCAGGCATGACCACATCGAGGACCACGCAGTCGGCCGGATGCGCGGCGAATTCAGTCATCGCAGTCTTGCCGTCGGCGGCCGTGAGCACGCGGAAACCGGCGACTTCCAGCGCACTGCCGATTAACAGCCGCGCGCCGGGATCATCGTCGACGACCAGCACGCTGGCGCTCGCCTTGATGGGATTGTCGGTTTGATTCAAATCGTCGGTTTGATTCATCGGTCCGATCCTCATGCTGCGTTCGGCGATCGCTCTCGCATCAACGCGCTGCAAAAATCTTGGTATTCCCTGCGGATTCGCTGCACGCTGGCGGCGGCCTTGGCGATGCCGCCCTCGCGCACCAACGCCTCGCACTCCTTGGTGAGGGTTGCGAGCCGTAATCCTCCGAGGTTGGCCGTGCTGGACTTAAAAGTGTGCAGTGCCTCCTGCAGCGCCACCGCTTGGCCGCCGGCCGCTGCCAGTTCGATTGCCGTGAGCAGCGGCGGGGAATGCAGCAGATACAGCTCGATCATCGAATCGAGCAGCGCGGGACGCGCAAGAGCTGCGATATTGCGCAAGACGCTCGGGTCGATCAGCGGCAGGTGCGATTCTTCCCGGCGCTCGGGTTCCGGCAGCAAGTGCAGTGCCAGCCACCGCTTCAGCAAGACCGCCAATTGTTGCTGTGAAAATGGCTTGCTCAGGAAATCGTCCATGCCGGCGGCGAGACAACGTTCACGGTCGCCCCCCATGGCATTTGCGGTCAGCGCAATGATGGGCAGCCGCGCGCCGCCCGCATTTTGTTCTCGTCGCCGCAACTCGGCGGTGGCTGTGAGACCATCCATCACCGGCATCTGGCAATCCATCAGCACGGCGTCGTAGGCTTCGTTGTTAACCGCTTCGAGCGCCAGCCAGCCATTCTCGGCGGAATGCGCGACGCAGCCCAGGTTCTCCAGCATGGCGACGGCGACTTCTCGATTGACCGGGTTGTCCTCGACCAACAGTATCTTCGGCACGAACGCGCGGGCACTGGCGGCAGGCAACGATCGCATCGCGGTCTCTTCCAATCCAGCCTCGGGCGCGGCGATGATCGCCCGGGTCACGCAATTCAAGAGCTGCGAGCGGCGCAGCGGTTTGGTGAGAATGGCCGTGAACAATTGCACGGTGTCGGAGTTGCTCTCGTGGTTCTCGCGCGCGGTCAGCATGATGAGCCGCATGCCGGCAAGCCGCGGTTCGCGGCGGATGCGTTTCGCGAGTTCGATGCCGTCCATGCCTGGCATCTGATCGTCCAGCAGCGCGAAATCGAAGCGCGCGGTTGCCGCAGCGGCGAGCACGGCGAGCGCATCCCGGCTCGATTCTGCCGCCACCACCTCTACGCCCCATGACTTCAAATGCTGGGCAAGGATACCCCGGTTGCTGCTGTTGTCGTCCACGATCAAGGCACGCAATCCCACCAGCCTCATCCGCGGCAAGCGTGAAAAGGTGGGCGAGGACTCCAAAACTGCCGCGAGGTGTACTTCAAACCAGAAGATCGAGCCGCGCCCCACGACGCTGTCGACGCCCATCTGACCGCCCATCAAAGTTGCCAATTCCCGGCAGATGGCAAGACCCAATCCGGTACCGCCATATTTTCGCGTGGTAAATGAATCGGCCTGGCTGAAGGCATTGAAAATCTCGGCCTGCGCTTGTTCGGAGATGCCGATCCCCGTGTCAATCACCTCGAAGCGCAAGAAGTTATCGCTGCCGATCACCTTGACCCGCACGATGACCTCGCCGGCCTCGGTGAACTTGATGGCGTTGCCCACCAGATTGATCAATATTTGGCGCAGGCGCATCGGGTCGCTACGCACTTTCGCCGGCACGTCCAAGCCCACATCGCAGGCCAGCTCGAGGCCTTTGGCATGGGCGCGCGCAGCGCAAATCTCGATGGCTTGTTCCACCGTTTCCCGCAAGCCAAATTCGATGTTTTCCAGCTCCAGCTTTCCGGCCTCGACTTTGGAGAAATCCAATATGTCGTTGATGATTTGCAGCAGCGCCGCCGCCGAATGCGAGATGGTGTGCGACAGATGGCGTTGGCGCGGGGTGAGTTCGGTGGCCTGCAGCAGCTCGGACATGCCCATGACGCCGTTCATCGGGGTGCGGATTTCGTGGCTCATGCGCGCCAGGAATTCGCTTTTGGCGCTGCTCGCGCGCTCCGCCGTCTCCTTCGCGCGCGTCGCCTCATCGATGGCTTCCCGCAGATCGCGGTTGGCATTGGCTAAATTCTCGGTCCGCTCGGTGACTTGCTGCTCCAGGTATTGTCGATATTTCTCCAAACGCGAATCGCGGTGACGGATCTGCCCGAGCATTTGGTTGAACCCATCAATGAGAGATCCGATCTCGTCTTCCGAATTGCGCTCCACTCGCAGGCTGTAGTCCTCTTCAAGCGAAACCCTTTGCATGGTTTGCGCCAGATTCACGATGGGTGCGGAGATTTGCTTCTGCAGCCGCGCTGCCAGCCAGTATGAAATCAAGATAGCCGCCGCGATGGCGGCAAAACTGATTACAAGATAGGTGCGCCATTCCGGATACAGCGCGCTGAATGGCACGAGGATGCGCACGGAGCCGAGGACCGCGCCCTCCCGGGTGGCGGGAGTTGTAATTTGAAATTGATTGCGCCGCGCGCGCAAGGGCGTATCGCTGGCCTTCAACATCACGCGGTTTGTGGCGCGATCGTAGGTCGCGATTTTGCGTCCGTCAGGCAAATACATTTCGGCGACATCCACCATGGGCTCATCCCGAAGAGCGGTCAGGATGCCGGTGGCGGCCTCAATCTCGCCGCGGCTCAAAGCTCCGATGGCGCTCACACCCGCCGTGCGTGCAATTCCTGTTGCGTGCTGCTGCATGTCCGCCCGCATGTGCAGCAGGTTCGTCGCAATATGCATGAGGATGGCGATGGCAAAGGCCGCCATCGCGGGAACAGTGATGACCACTCGCAGCTTGCGTTCGATGGGAAGGTTCGCAAACCAACGAATCAATAGCCCTCCCTCTCACCGCCGTCGGAATGGAACAAGTGTCCCTAGTGTCGGCTTATTGGGGAAAATCGGGCGAAATTGATCGTGACCAGCTTCACGTTGTCACCCAGAGCGGCCCGGTTTCAGGCTTTTTCTCGCTGTTTTGTGGATCTTACCGGCGCGCGGCCGCTACATGGCCGTGGGCTCGCGCCCAATCGAAGGCGGGGCCCGGATCGGTCTTGCGCCCAGGCGAGATATCGCTATGTCCTACCAGCCTATCGGGGGACAATCGAGGATAGGCATCGCAGAGCGCGGCGACGACCGCGCCCAGCGTGTCGTATTGAGCTGACTCATAGGGCACCGTATCAACGCCTTCGAGTTCTATTCCGATCGAAAAGTCATTGCAGGCCGCCCGCCCGCGGTAAATCGACTGACCGGCGTGCCAGGCACGATCATCGAAGCGGACGAATTGCGTGAGCTCGCCGTCGCGCGCGATGACCAAATGCGAAGACACCCGAAGATCGCCGATTTCCTCGAAGTAAGGGTGCACATCGAGCGGCAGCGTATTGGTGAAAAGCCGCTCGATCCAGGGGCCGCCGAACTCCCCGGGCGGCAAACTGATGCCGTGCACGACGATCAATTCCGCCTCTACCCCGGGCGGCCGCGCATCGAAGTTCGGCGAGGCGACATGCTTGGCGCCGTGCATCAGGCCAGTTTGAAGATCGACGTGCAAGTGAACATTCTTCCCGGGTGGCGAAGTCCCTTCAATAGCATATGCGACAATCTGCCGCATGAGATTGACGCGCGTATTCGTCGATGAGGATTTAAATTCCGGAGGTGTCGTCGAGCTGGCGCGCGACAGCGCTGCCCACGTGGCCAAGGTGCTGCGCGCTCGCAGCGGAGATGAACTCGTTTTGTTCAACGGAGATGGCCGCGAGTTTAGCGGCGCCATCGAGTCTGTGAAGGGCTCGCGCGTCTTTGCATCGATCGGCGCAGCTCGCATTTTCGACCGGGAGTCCCCTTTTAAGGTGACGCTCGTGCAGTGCATACCGCGCGGCGATCGCATGGATTTCATCGTGCAAAAGGCTACGGAACTCGGTGTCGAACGCATTGTTCCGGTATTGAGCCAGCGCAGCGTCGTGCGCCTCGATGCCTCGCAAGCGGCCTCGAAGCAAGCGCATTGGCGCGCGGTGGCCATCAGCGCGTGCGAACAGTGCGGCCGCAACCGCCTGCCGGCCGTCGAGGCGCCGCTGCCGCTGCTCAACTTTCTCGGCGCAGCCGGTGCCGGCGATTCGCGTGCGCTGCGGTTGGTGTTGGAGCCCGAGACCGCGGCACTAGAGGCCGGCACGGGGGTAGCCGGCGCACCGGTGACCGGCGCGCTCATCGCCATCGGTCCGGAGGGCGGCTTCGCGCCTGAAGAACTGGAAGCGTTTAACTTATCTCACTTCTCTCGTCTAGGACTGGGCCCGCGCGTGCTGCGCACCGAAACCGCGGCAATCGTGGCAATCGCCATCTTGCAGGCAAGGTTTGGCGACATGTCGGCGCTTTCCGACCAGGGCTCGCGAGCCGAGCAACCTTGATGCCTGTTTCAGCGCGGCCTATAAACGAGGTTTCTATGACCTCGCGAATTACGCTGCTGCTGCCCCTGCAACTATTTCTGTGCTTGATTGCGTGCGGCGGCGGTAGCGTTCAAGTGAACACCGCCACCACCACCGGGGTGACCACCGCTGCCGCACCCTCGATCGCCACACAGCCCTCGGATCAGACAGTTGCCGTCGGGCAGACCGCCACCTTCACGGTCACGGCAACCGGCACTGCGCCGCTCGGCTATCAATGGCAGCAAGGCGGCGCACCGATATCCGGCGCCACGGGCGCGAGTTACACCACGCCGGCAACGGTCCAAGCCGATAGCGGCAGCACATTCAACGTCGTGGTTTCCAATTCGGCCGGCAACATCACGAGCAACAACGCCGCACTCACCGTCACCGCGGCCACCCCACCGCCGCAACCGACATCGCGAACCGACGTAACCACCTATAAGAATGATCTCAGCCGTAGCGGACAGAATTCGACCGAGTCTGTGCTCACTTTGTCGAACGTCACTGCATCCTCGTTCGGGTTGCTGCGCACGCTGCCGGTGGATGGCCGGGTCGACGCGCAGCCCCTGTACTTATCGCAATTGAGTATCGGCGGGGGCACATCCAACACCGTGTTTGTCGCCACCGAGCACGATTCGGTATATGCCTTCGATTCGGACAGCGGCAAGGTGCTGTGGCATGTCTCCTTGCTCCCCACGGGCGAGAGCCCCAGCGACAATCGCGGTTGCGGCCAGGTGACACCGGAAATCGGCGTCACCTCAACACCCGTGATCGACCGCAGCGCCGGCGCACACGGCACAATTTACGTCGTCGCCATGTCGGTGGACGCTCAATCGAATTACCATCAACGACTGCACGCGCTCGATATCACGACGGGTGCTGAACTGCTGAGTGGTCCGACCGAGATTGCAGCAAGCTACCCGAACACCGGCAACGCAACCTCCTCCTTCGACCCCAAGGCCTACGAGGAGCGTGCAGCGCTGTTGTTGCTCAACGGTACGATCTACACCAGCTGGACTTCGCATTGCGATATACAGCCCTACGGCGGCTGGATCATCAGCTTCTCGCAAGGCACCCTGACCCGCAACGGCACGCTCAACCTCGGCCCGGGCGGCTCCACCGGGCCTGCGATCTGGATGTCAGGGGGCGGTCCGGCTGCCGATTCGGCCGGCAACATTTACCTGCTGAGCGCCAACGGTGCCTTCGAGACCACATTGGACGCGGGTGGGTTTCCCAGCAATCGAGACTTTGGCAACTCGTTCCTGAAAATATCCAATGCGGGCGCAGGACTCACCGTGCTCGACTACTTCACGATGTTCAATGAAGTGGCGGAATCAAATGCGGATCAAGACTTGGGCTCCGGCGGCGCAATGCTGCTGCCCGACCTCACGGACTCGGGCAATACCGTTCGGCATCTCATGGTTGGGGCCGGCAAGGATGGCAACCTTTACGTCGTCAATCGCGATTCGATGGGTAAGTTCAGTGCGACCGCCAATAACAACTATCAAACGCTGAACGGTGCGTTGCCTGGGGGCATCTGGTCCACGCCCGCTTATTTCAACGGCACGGTGTATTACGGAAGCGTCTCCGGCTCATTGAAGGCATTTCCGATCTCGAGCGCCAAGCTCGCGGGCACTGCTCAGTCCCAATCGGCCACGCAATTCGTCTATCCGGGCACCGCTCCCAGCGTATCCGCCGATGGAACGTCCAACGGCATCGTGTGGGCGCACGAGAACACCAACCCCGCGGTGCTGCATGCCTACGATGCCGCCAACCTTGCCCATGAACTCTACAACAGCAATCAAGCCAGCGGCGGTCGCGATCAGTTCGGCGCCGGCAACAAATTCATCACGCCCATGGTTGCCGATGGCAAGGTGTTCGTCGGTACCACCAATGCGGTAGCGGTGTTCGGGCTACGCTAAAGGCATCACTGCATCACCGAGGTTTCCTCGGCAATCATTTGTTCCAGGCGTTCCAAATCAGGAATCAGCGGCGTCTCATTGACCATGCGCACCTGGCAGATCACGGGCGAGCGCTCCGGAAAACTGCGCGACGGGTCGGGCCGAACCACATCGGCGTTGACGCGCACCAGCTGCGGAAATCCCTGCGTCAGCATGCCGAAGTAGCCCGCTTTCACCTGGCTGCCGGCGGCATGGAAAATCACGATTCGGGTTCGCGTTGAAATGCTGGGCAGCGGCTGGCCGAATGCGCCTTCGAACGACACCACCGGGACATTGCGCCCGCTCCAGCTCACCACGCCCACATACCACGGCGGCGCATTGGTCATTTCCGCCGGCGTTTGATAGCCGATGACTTCGGCGACGCAGGCGCGCGGCACGATCAGGCGCTCCCCGGCCAGGGGCACCAGCAAGCTGTACAGCTCATCGCGCAGATCAGACATGGCTTAGCGCGCGACCACGGCGCGCCGATTCACGAGCGGCTCGATGGCATCGAGCAACTGACTTTCTTGATAGGGTTTGCCGAGGTAATCATCCACGCCCAACTCGATAGCGCGGGCACGGTGCTTCTCGCTCGTTCTGGACGTGATCATCACGATGGGAATGTGCTTTAGCCGAGGATCGTTGCGCACGTGTGCGGCCACTTCGTAGCCGTCCATGCGCGGCATTTCGATATCCAGCAAGATGATGTCGGGAAGATTTTCCTGCAGCAAGGACACGGCGTCCACCCCGTCTTTGGCCGTGATGACGCGCATGCCGTTGCGCTCGAGCAAGCGCTGGGTCACGCGCCTCACGGTGATGGAGTCATCGACGACCAGGGCAAAGGTGCGTCGGTCGCGTGAATCGAGCACCACGGTTTCAGTGGGCCGAGCGCGCCACTCCGACCGTACCAGCGAGCCCATGTCGAGAATGACGACAATGCGTCCGTCGCCCAAAATTGTCGCGCCGGCGATGCCGCGGATGGCGGAAATCTGCGGGCCTAGGGACTTCACGACGATTTCCCGGCTGCCGACCAGTTCATCGGTGACCAAGGCGGTGGAATGCTCGCCGGCGCGGATCAGCACGACGGACATCGAGACGTCGGACTCAGGTAAACGTGTGGCGCCGAGGCCGACAAACGAGCCTAAGTGCTGGAAGCGGTATTTTTGACCGCCGTATTCGAACAAGGCCGCATCCTTGCCCAGATGCCGGGCAACGATATTGCGCGGTAGACGCACGACCCCTTCCACGGTCGCCAGCGGCAAGGCATAGGTTTCTTCGGCGACGCGCACAATGAGCGCCTGGCTGATGGCGAGCGTGAACGGCAGACGGATGGTGAATCGCGATCCCTTGCCGTAGGTCGAGTCGATGAACAGGCCGCCGCCCAGTTTTTTGACTTCGGTGGCCACCACATCCATGCCCACGCCCCGTCCCGCCGCTTGCGTGACATGGCCCGCCGTGCTGAAGCCCGGCTCCAAGATGAGCTGCATCGCTTCCTCGTCGCTGATCTTGGCGTGCGCGTCGGCAAGGCCGAGCGCGATGGCTTTTTCGCGGATCAATTTGACGTTGATGCCGGCGCCGTCGTCGGCGACGACGATGACGATTTCCGCACCGTCGCGTTCCAAGCTGATCGAAATGCGGCCCACGTCGGGTTTGCCAAGGAAGGCGCGCCGGTCCTGCGCTTCGATGCCGTGCACCACGGAATTGCGCAACATATGCTCGAGCGGCGCCAACATTCGCTCCAGCATTTGGCGATCGAGTTCCGCGGCGGCGCCTTGCACGGCCAATTCGGCACGCTTGCCCGTGTCGTTGGCGGCCTGGCGCACCAATCGAGTCAAGCGCTGCACATGGCGCTGGAACGGAACCATGCGCGTGCGCATCAAACTGTTCTGCAATTCGGTGATGACCCGCGCCTGCTGGGTGAGCAGGCTTTGCGCCTCGCGCGTCAAGGTTTCGAGCAGCCCCTGAATGCTGGCCACATCGCCCGACGTTTCAGCGAGCGCCCGAGAGAACTGCTGCAAGGCCGAATAGCGGTCCAGCTCGAGCGGATCGAAGTCATCACGCCGCGGTTCGATGTCTTGATGCCGATGCAGCACTTGCGCTTCGGTTTCTATCTCCAGTCCGCGCAACTGCTCTTTTAAGCGCGTGACCGTGCGCGCCAGCTCCGCCAGGTTGAAATCGATCGAGTTGACCTGCTGATCGAGGCGGGCGCGGAAAATGCTCACTTCGCCGGCGTTGTTGAGCATGGTGTCGAGCAAATCCGCATCCACGCGGGCCATTTCCACGCGCTCAACCGGCGCCGCCTCGCGGCCCGGCAATATGGGTGCGCTGCTCAGCTCGAGGTTCGCGGCGTCTTCATTCGCGGGCGACGATTCCTCCAGAGCGGACACGGATGGCTGCTCCGGGGCCGGCGCAGGTATGGGTGCAGGTGTGGGTGCAGGCATAGTCACGGCTGCCGTTGCCGCTGTTGGCGGTGCCGGTGCCATTGCGAGCACGTCGCCTTGCGCTTGATTGGCCAGCCCGCGAATTTGCCCAATCAAGTCGCCCCTCTTCGCGGGCAAAGTGCCGGCGGCCACCAGGTCGCGCATGCGGGACAACTCATCGAGACTCGCTTGCATGATGGCGTGCGCGTGGTCATCGCCCGCGACCGCGCCATTGTCGATCTGAATCACCAGCGTTTCGAGCTCGTGGCTCAAATCCCCCATCGCCGTGATGCCCGCCATGCGCGCCCCGCCCTTGAGCGTGTGCAGCTGGCGCTGCAGCTCTGCCACAGGCTGCTTGTCCTTGCGGTCATTTTTCCAAACGATGAGCGAGGCCTGCGCCGCTTCGAGCAGCTCGGTCGCCTCCTCGCTGTAGATGTTCGCGATCTCGTGGTCGAATTCTTCCTCAGGCGGCTCCTCGATGGGAGTGGGACCCCCGTCGGGAGTCGCGGGCGACTCCTCGGGCAGAGCAGGCGGCTCTTCGGCGGGAGGTTCTTCAGCTTCAGCCGGGGGCTCTTGGACGGGCGGAGGCGGCGGCTCTGCCGGCGCGATGCCAGCCGCCAGAGCCGGCACGATGGCCGAGGCGCTGGCATTGCTCGCCTCGCGTGCGAGCATGGCGCCGACCTCGGATTCCAAATCCCGCAGCCTCCCCAGCAGCGCCGGATGATCGGCAAAGAACCCGGTCGATTCGTCGATATGCGAGAGCACGTTGTCGATGGCGCGCACCGCTTGCTCGAGCGTGGCGAGACCCGCATCCGACAACCCGTGGCCGCTATCGAAGACCTTGCGCATCACATCATTCAAGGGCTCGGTGATTCGAATGCCATGGCGTGCCTCGGCCATCTTGGAGCTGCCGCTCAAGGTGTGAATGGCCCGGTACACCGACTCGGGCAATTCATGCGGCGCCGGTTGGCCGACGCGCTTGTTCAGATATTCGCGGATTTCCCGCAGATGACTCGAGGTTTCCTTGGCGTAAATGTCATGCAGCGCCGGATCCATGCCCGGCTGCTGCAGGGCCGCCGCGCCAGCCGCGGGGGATGCGCCGCCGCCCCAGCTCGTTGTGGCGCTGTTCGCATCCGATGCGGCACGATCCTCGGGCGCAACATGGGCCTTTGCCTGCTCCGGATCGCGGCCGTCGGCAAACGCGAATGCGCGGCTCATCAGCGCCTCGATGGGCGTGGAACTTTGCCGGCCGGTCTCGAGTTGCTCGACCAACTGAGGCAGGGCGGCCACGGCGTTGCGCAGCAGTCCCATCATGCCGGGCGTCCGCGACATCGTCTTGTCGATGATGCGGTTCAGCAAGTTCTCGATCGACCAGGCGAACTCCGCGATGGTGCGGGCGCCGACCATGCGTCCGCTGCCCTTCAACGTGTGAAAGCTGCGCCGAATCGAGGATAAAGATTCCAGATCCATGGGATTTTGATCCCACAGCGGAAAAGTCGCTTGCACCGAGGCAATTTCTTCCTTGGCTTCCTCGATGAAAAGCTCGACGAATTGCGGATCCACCGACTCAGGCGTCGGCACCACGATCAGCGGATTGGTCGCCGCGTGAGCGCGCTTGGTGCGCTCCATGGCAATGGTCTCCGTCGGATCGAGCTTCATGGTCTTGGCCGCTTCGCTGCTGGTGAGGCCCAAATCCGGCACCCGGGCGAGGGCCTCATCGTCTATCAGCGTTCTAAGACAGGTCTCGGCGTTGTCCAGCATGTACCACGGATCAGTGCGCCCGTTCTGCAGCGTTTCCATGTAGTACTCGATGCTGACGATGGCATCGGCGACTCGTTCCAGACGTGTGGGGTCCGGCGGCGGTGCGCCCGGTTCGATGAGCTTGCGTACCTGCGCACCGATGGCATCCATCAGTTCCACCGCACGAACCTTGCCCAGCATGAGCAGACCGGCGGTGATGCCTCGCAGCAGCTGCGGCACATTGTCGAGGCCTTGCGGCGAGAACTCGTTGGGTTTCTGTACCGCGGTGGATACGGCTTCCTTGATGCGCGCCAAATTCACGATGCATTCGCGAAGCACAGCCTCGCTGACTTGCCTGAATTCATGGTCCTGCTCAGGCCCGGCATCGGCAGCGGCTTGCTCGCTGCGCACCGGCAGGATGAGCCGCACCAGCTGATCGTCCAGGCTATCTTCCACCGACAAGAGAACGCCGGCGACCCGTTCCAGGGATTCCTCCGGGGGCGGCTTGCCCTCTTCGATGATCTGCGCCAGGGCCGAGATTTCATCTTGCACTCGCTTGCGCAACTCTCCCAAGCCCAGCACGCCAAGGGTGTCGCTTATCTTCTTCAGGAGTTCAAGCTGCGGCAGCAATTCGGCGCTTTGGCCGCCGCCGCGGCGCACGAAGATATCCAGCACGTCCTTGACCTTCGAGAGGTCTTCCTTGATGGCCGCCGCAACCGTGCGCATCAATTTGACGCTGGGCGCCGACAGGCTTTCGCGTTCCTCCTCGATCGTGTCATCGACGGGCAGCAGTTCCGCCAGCTTGAACGAGGCTCGTACGGCGGATATGCGCCCGCCGCTGGTGGTCGCACGGGCGACGTAGTAGAGCAAATTATTCAACAGGTCGATCGGTGGGTCCTCGCAATAGCGCGCCTCGCCGAGTTCGTACAATGCCTTGATCTGCCGGTCGGCTTGGCCGAGCAATCGCTTCAGCGTGGCGCTGCCTTCCAATCCATTGGCTCGCACCGCTTCGAGGACGGCACCGGTCACCCACCACAACTGGAATACCGGTTGCATGGTCGCGACCTGCTCCAGTTTCTCCGTCACCTTCGCCAGGATTTCCAGATTTTGCACGGTGCGCTCGCCGCGGATGTAACCGAGCAGACCGATTTGGAACCGAGGCCGCAGGCGCCGTGCCCATTGCGCCACCGTAATAGACTGCTCGCCTTGGGTGAGTTGCGGCTGCGCCTTCTGATCGGATTTCAGATTGAGCAGCAGCAACGTGCCTTCGGATAACAGCGGGCTGCCGCGCACGGATCTCAAGTCATTGAGCAGCGGCAGCAGCACCAGCGCCAGATCTCGTCCGCCCGACAAAACGCGTTCCAGATACGTGGGCAGCTGCACCATGGAACGCATCAACGCGTCCAGGCCGTCGACCTGGCGCTTCTGATCGCTCACGGAACTCAGCAAGTAACGCGTGACGTGTTCCATCTCCTCGGCGAGCAAGGCCGCGCCGTAGACCTCTACCAAGCGCAGCACGCCGTGCGCGGAGTGCAGCTGGTCAGCGCATTTCTCGAGCAGCCCTCTCTGGTCGGGACGCTCGGCATAGGCCTCGAGCGAGGCTCGCGCGTCGTTCAAGGTCGCCGTGAGTTCCTTCGCGACGATGTGCAGGGTTTGAGAACTGATGTCAGTCATTCGAGAACCGTAAGGCTCCTAAGCGCCGATGCCGCTGGCCTTGCGCATCTTTCCGGGAGCGGCTGGAGGAGCTGACTCGGGTACCGCCGTCAACTTCGGCGCAGTCGCGGGCGCAGGCGCGGGCGGCGCGGATCCGGATGTCTTCTTGGGGCCGCCGCCATAATCCGGCAACCTGAATCCGGACACCGACTTTCTCAATTGCGCCGACAGCGCCGCCAGCTTGGCGATCGAGGTGGAGGTCGCAGTCGAGCCTTCCGCCGTTTGTGAGGAAATCTCGCGCACCACTTGCATGTTCTTGGAAATGTTTCCCGACGCGGCCGCTTGCTGGCGCGCGCTGGCGGAGATGTTTTGCACCAAACTCGCGATCTGGTTTGAAACCTGCTCTATTTCGCCGAGCGCGGCACCGGCGTTTTCCGCCAGCAGCGCTCCGCCCACGACATCCGTGGTGCTGCGCTCCATGGAGACCACCGCCTCATTGGTATCGGTTTGAATCGTGCGCACCAGCACTTCGATTTGCTTGGTCGCGTTCGCCGCGCGCTCCGCCAATCGCTGCACCTCGTCGGCCACAACGGCAAAGCCGCGGCCGGCCTCGCCGGCCATGGACGCCTGGATCGAGGCATTCAACGCCAGAATATTGGTCTGCTCCGCGATATCGTTGATCAATTCGACGATGTTGCCGATTTCCTGCGAACTCTCACCCAAGCGCTTGATGCGTTTGCTGGTCTCTTGAATGGTCTCGCGTATCGCGTTCATGCCATCGATGGTTCGCCGTACGGCATCGCCGCCCTTGTGCGCCACATCGACCGAATGGCGCGCGACATCGGAACAACGCTCGGAGTTGCCCGACACCTCTTCGATCGAAGCGGCCATGTCGGCCATGGATTCGCTGGCCGATGAGATCTGGCGCGACTGCGCGCTGCTGGCTTTCGCCATGTGGGCCGCAGCACCCTGAGTTTGCTTGGCGGCGCTGTCCAGCTGAATGGCGCTATCGTTGATAGTGGTGACGAGTTCCCGCAGCGCCTCGATGGCGTAGTTAATCGAATCGGCAATGGCGCCGGTGATGTCTTCCGTCACGGTTGCCTGCACGGTCAGATCGCCGTCCGCCAGGCTCGAGAGCTCATCCAGCAATCGCATGATGGCTTCTTGATTTCGCTCATTTTCACGCACGCGAAGCTCGTTGTTGCGGCGCTGATCAGCCGTCTGCAAGTAGGTCCAGGCGAGCGCCCCGAGGAGCAGCACCGCCACTACCAGCAACGCCAGTATCAAGCCCTTGAAGCCGCCGCCGTTCTCATCCCGCGGCGAGGCCCCCGCCAATTGCGTGGTGAGGGTGTTCGCCAGCGAGGGTAGCGCGCGCGCGGCTGCTTGCGCCTTCGACAGCGGATCGGCCGCGCCGATCGCCTTGCGCACGCTGGCCGTGTATTGCTGATGGCGCTGCACCACGGTTTTCAGGCGTTGTTCGGGATCCGCACCAGTCACGCGTTGAATCGGGATGCCGGACTCCTCGCCCGACAAGCCGCGAATGACTTGATTTAAAAACTCCAAGCTGTCCGCCAACCTCTGCGCGCTCGGCGCGGCATCGCTGACGCCGGTACCTAAGCCGTTCAGCTCCTGTTGGATGCGCTGTACAGCGAGTTCGAAGCGTTCCAGGAATCGGCTCATACCCTCGAGCTTCTGCACACCCACGGAACTACCCAGATCCCCAAGCTCCGACAGCAGCTTGGGCGCGAGTTCGCGCACTTCTTGATTGGCTGCCTGGATCGCTTCGACGGCGGGGCGAGCTTGCGCGACGGTAGTCACGCTATCGTTCAACTTTCCCCAGGAAGCCGCATCGCCGAGGCCCGGTGCCGCAGAGCGCAGCGATTTCAGCCGTGCCGCGCTCTTGTCCAAGGCATCGAAGGCGCTCGCTTCACCGCGTAGCGCGTTTTGTGCCTCGAAGGGTATGCGCTGTACCACCAACGACATTTGCTCCGCGGGCGCTGCCACCGGAGCGGAGCTGCGGCTCACCGCGGTGAGTATCGCGACGGCGAGCAGGCAAAGCAGCAGAAACCCCGCCAGTATCGGCAGCAAATTGATATTGGGTGCTGTGTCGTTTCGCTTCGTCGTCATCTTATTTCCACTTACCCTAACTTGCCGCCTGCAGGAAGCTCTGGCTCTCGACCAAACTCTTTAAGCTCAAAACCGGCCAGACCTCGCCCCCGCGCCGAAAGGCGCCGGCAAGGTAGCTATCGCAGCGAATCACGGTCGGCGGTGCTTCGGCGTTGAATTCCGATTCCGCAAAACGCCGAAACCCCAAAACCTCATCCACCATCAATCCGGCGGGAATATCGCGATGGTTGACCACGACAATACGCGTGTTGCGTCCCGTCGTCGTCGCGCCGCTGCCCAAGAATTGACGCAAGTCCAACATGGGGATCAGTGCGCCGCGAACATTGGCCAGCCCCTTTACCCAGTTCTTGGTTCCCGGGATGCGGGTCACTACCGCGGGATACCCCAGCACCTCGCGTGTCTCCTCGCGGGCCACCAAAAAAGTCTCGCCGCCCATGCGAAAAGCGACTCCCACCCATTCCTGCCCCGTCTCGGCCTCGGCAACGCTGCTCGCGGCCACCGATCGGCTGCGCTTCTCCAGTTCCTTGAGCAATTCGAATGGTCGGTCGCGCAATCCGCGCAGGCTTGTTTCAGACCCGCTGGTCGTACTCGTCATGTGGCCAGTGCGGCCTGCGCCTTCTCGACCAATGCCTGCGCCGACACAGGTTTAACCAAATAGTCGACGGCCCCCTGCCGCAGTCCCCACACCCGATCAGTCTCTTGGCCCTTGGTGGTGACCATGATGATGGGGATCAAGCTGGTTTCAGGATCGTTGATGAGCATGCGCGTGGCCTGATAGCCGTTGACGCCCGGCATGACGATGTCCATGAAAATGAGATCCGGCTTCATTTCCTTGGCTTTGCGTACGCCCTCTTCGCCGTTTTCGGCGGCGGCGGTTCTGAAACCGTGTTTTTCCAGCGCTTTTTGCATGACGAACACCTCCGTGGGCGAATCGTCAATGATGAGAATCAGTGCCATCTGGTATTTCTCCGTCATTTCCCGACGTGAGCTTCGATCGCTCCCAACAATTCGTCTTTGGTAAACGGCTTGGTCAAGTAATGTTCCGAACCCACGATGCGGCCGCGCGCGCGATCGAACAAACCATCCTTGCTCGAGAGCATGATTACCGGAATTTGTTTGAACACTTTGTTGTGCTTGATCAGCGAACAGGTCTGGTATCCATCCAGGCGAGGCATCATGATGTCGACGAAAACGATGTCCGGCTGGTGATCTGCGATCTTGGACAGGGCGTCAAAACCATCCACGGCCGTGAACACTTCGCAGCCCTCCTTGGTCAAAAGAGTTTCAGCGGTCCGACGAATGGTCTTGCTGTCATCGATCACGAGAACCTTGAGTCCCGTAAGTTTAGGCTTGCCGCTGCTGATCATGCTCTCCATTGAGTGCGTAGGTGCTGGAATCCTGTGGCTTTTTAACATATCCAGGCCTCGCAAGCCACGGTACGGGGTCGACATTTCGAGGCATGCCAACGTAAACAACGGAGGCCTGGTTCACAGTTTCCCCAAGAGGTCAGGCGAGTCAGCCGCTTGCGCTAGACTGGAGGTATGAGCATGCCCTCTCGAGTGCGTCTCGTCGTGGTCATGGACCCGATCGGAGCGATCAAGCCGGCGAAGGACAGTACGCTGGCCATACTGGTCGCCGCACAGGCGCGAGGCTGGGAACTCTTTTACGCCGAGCTGCAAGACCTATGGCTGCGAGACGGCGTCGCCTGGGGCCGGCTCGCGTCTTTGAAAATCTCCGATGATCCGAGCAGCTGGTACGCCTTGGGTGAGCGGACCACCGGCAAGCTGGGCGATTTCGACGTCATCCTGATGCGCAAGGACCCGCCGTTCGACACCGAATACATTTACAGCACCTACATCCTGGAGCGCGCGCAGATCCAAGGCGCGCTCGTTTGCAACCGGCCGCAAGGCCTGCGGGACATGAACGAAAAGGTCTACACCGCCTGGTTCCCCGAGTGCTGCGCCCCCACCCTCATCACGCGCAACATGCATGACATGGGCGAGTTCCTGCGCGAGCACGGCAAGGCGGTCTGCAAGCCCTTGGACGGCATGGGGGGCAAGTCCATTTTCGTCCTCGAACAAGGAGACAAGAACCGCAACGTGGTGTTCGAAACCCTGACCGGTTATGGCACCCGCTACGCCATCGTGCAGCGTTACCTGCCTGAAATCGTCACGGCGGGCGATTGCCGCATCATTCTCATCGATGGCGAGCCGGTCCCCTTTGCCTTGAAGCGCGTTCCGGCACCCGAGGACAACCGCGGCAACCTGGCGGCCGGCGCACGCGCGGAGAGCCGCCCCTTGAACGAGCGCGATCGTTGGCTGTGCGCCCAGATCGGCCCTGCGATGCGCGCCGCCGGAATGATCTTCGTAGGACTGGATGTCATCGGCGATTACGTAACTGAGATCAACGTCACGAGTCCTACCGGCATACGAGAACTAAACAAGAAACACGGTGTCGACATTGGTGGCATGCTGGTGGAGGCAATCGACAGAACCTTGGGCGGCGCGTGACTTCCGAAATGCTTCAGACGGCCGATGCGGTGCAGGGCAACGAAATGCTGCGCACCGGCCTGCCGCCCGCCAACGACCGCATGCTCACCACCTGTTTTCTCGCGGCGCTGCTGCACGGAATCATCATTTTGGGCGTGAGCTTCTCATCGTCGAGCAGTTCTTCGGGAGATGAAGGGGCACCGGGCCTCGAGGTTGTGCTTGTGAACGATCGCGCGCCGAGCGTCGCCAGCAATCCGAATGCCCGCTACTTGTCGCAACGGACCCAGAAAGGCTCGGGAAATACGCTGAAAGGCGAACGCAGTCTGATCCCCAAATCATCCCTGATGCCCGTTGATCGTGCGGGTGTGCCCAGCGGTGAAGGCGTGGACGCGCAGCGATCCGGCGCCGATACGGGGGCGGAGGAATTGGTCACCACTCATAGTCCTTCCCAAAAGATCCTCTATTTCGCCGCGTCCGCCGCCGCCAAGGACGCAGCCGAGCTGCCGCTGCTGCTCGAAAAGCGCCCCGACCTGGCCATGACCCCGAACGATGACGGCGTCGAGCTGCGCATGCGCGGCGAGTCGAAACACGAGCTGTGGATCGCCGCGGACACGCGCGAATCCGATGTCGCGGTGTATTTGGATGGCTGGCGGCGCAAAATCGAGCGTGTCGGCACCATCAACTTCCCGGACGTCGCACGTCGCCAAAAGCTCTCCGGCACACCGGTCATCGAAGTGACTATCGGCGCCGACGGCAAGCTCTTGCAGACCATCGTCAGGCGCAGCAGCGGTCACGCGGAAATCGATGAAGCCGCCATGCGCATTTTGAAGATGGCCGCGCCGTTCGATCCATTTCCCGGCCAGCTGTCCTCCAAGCACGACCAAATACGCATCGCATACGAGTGGCAATTCCTGGGCGGCGCCTCACAGGGAGGCTCGGTGTTCTATGCCGAGCCCACCAAACCCTAGCCATGAGCGACGCGGAGTACCTGACCAATCAACTGTTGATCGCCATGCCCTACATGGGCGACCCGAGTTTCGCCCAGACCGTGGCGCTCATCTGCGATCACAGCTCAAAAGGCGCATTGGGATTGATCCTGAATAAACCGCTGCCGATGCGCATGGGCGAGATTTTCGAGCAGCTGGAAATCAAGCTCTCGAAAGGACCCTTGGGGGAACGGCAAGTCTTGCGCGGCGGACCCATGCAAACCGATCGGGGCTTCGTGGTTCATCGCCCTTCGGGAGAATGGGATTCGACGCTCAAGGTTTCCGATGCGCTGCATGTGACCACCTCGCGCGATATTCTGGCGGCGATGGCCCGCGGCGAGGGCCCTCAGGAGGCGTTCGTCGCCTTGGGCTACGCCGGTTGGGACGGCGGCCAATTGGAGCAAGAGATTCGCGCCAATGCGTGGCTCAGCGCGCCGGTGGATCTGGGATTGATCTTCGAATTGCCGTTCGAGTCGCGCTGGGAGGCAGCAGGACGCCTGCTCGGCGTGGAGTTGTCACGGATCAGTCCCACCGGCGGAAATGCCTGAGTCTTCCCGGCCGAAGATCGTACTGGCTTTTGATTTTGGCCTTCGGCGGATCGGCGTTGCCTGCGGCGACACGTTGAGCCGCAGCGCCTCTGCATTGCAGGCCGTAACGGCGGGCCCGGGCGGGCCCCGATGGGAAGCCATCGGCGCGCTGATGCGCGACTGGCAACCGGACATCGCGGTGGTCGGGCTGCCGTATAATGTGGATGGTTCCGACAGCGGCATGAGCGGCGCCGCGCGCAAGTTCGCCTCAGAATTGGCGGTACGCTACAGTCTCGAGGTTGATTTGGTGGACGAGCGCTATTCATCGCTCGATGCCGAAGCCCGCCTAAAGTCGGCGCGCGAGTCGGGCCTGCGCAGGCGGCGCGTGGCCAAGTCCGACATCGATGCGGCGGCGGCCTGCGTGATTTTGGAACGTTGGTTCACCGAAAAAATATGAGGCGCACATGCGATCACAACAAGACAGCGCGGGGGGCTTGCGCCACCTCATCACGCTCGACGGCCTGACCCGCGACGCAGTGAGTTCGATTCTCGATAGGGCGGAGCGTTATCGCCGTTTGCCGGGACAGCCTGCCTACGAGGGCCGCGAACTGGCCGGCGTCACCCTCGCAAATTTATTTTTCGAGCCGAGCACACGGACCCGGGCCTCGTTTGATCTCGCCAGCCGACGCCTAGGGGCGCACGTGCTCAACTTGGACCTGCATTCCAGCTCGCGCGCCAAAGGCGAAAGCATGTTGGACACCATTTACACGCTCGAGGCCATGAACACCGATGTGTTCGTCATTCGCGATTCCGAAGCCGGCATGCCGGAGTTCCTGATCGATCATGTGGCGCCGCACGTCTCGGTGATTAGCGCGGGAGAAGCGCATCTATCGCATCCCACTCAAGGGTTGCTCGATGTATTGACCATCCGTACCCACAAGCGTCGCTTCACGGGACTGAAAGTGGCCATCGTGGGGGACATCAAGCATTCGCGCGTGGCGCGATCGACGGCAACCGCGCTCGCCACCTTGGGCACCACGGACTTGCGCTTGGTGGCGCCCGAGGCATTGCTGCCGGAAGAAGCCGAATTTCGGGGCGCCCAGCGCTTCACGCGCATCGAGGACGGTATTGCGGGTGCGGACGTAGTCATGATGCTGCGGATCCAAAAGGAACGCATGGCGCAAGCGGCCTCGCTCGACGATGCCGCCTACTTTCGGGATTTCGGCTTGACCCCACAACGTTTGAAGCTCGCAGCGCCCAGCGTGCTGGTCATGCATCCGGGGCCGATGAACCGCGGCGTGGAAATCGCCTCGGAAGTGGCGGACGGGCCGCGCTCGGTCATTCGCGAACAGGTCAATAATGGCGTTGCGGTGAGGATGGCGGTGCTCGCCGCGATCGCCGCCACGCTGACTCGGCATCGCAGGCCGCTTTAAGGCAACCGGAACTGCGCGACCCCGGCTTGCTCGAGACTTCGCGCGGCCGCCAGACACAAATCCTCGCGCCAGGGTGCACCGATGAGCTGCACACCCAAGGGCAAATCAGGCTCACTTCCCGGCGTCTCGAGGCCCTGCCAGGTGGGCACTGTGCATACGGGTAATCCGATACATGAAATCGGCTGCGTCAGCACGCCAAGGCCCGCCTTGGTCGGAATACTGCGATCATTGATCAGCAGAGTTTCTTGACCAACGCGCGGCGCGACCACGGGAGCAGCCGCCGCGATCAGCAGGTCAAAGTGTTCGAATAACACCAGGGCTTCTTCATAGGCTTGCCTACGAACACGCTGCGCCTGTACCACCCAGGAAGCGGGAATCAACGTGCCGGCCACCAAACGGTCGCGCGAGGCCGCGCCGAACTCCGCATACCGCTCGATCAAGCGGGGTCGATGAAGCGCGCCGCCTTCGGCACCGGTGATGATATAGGCCGCGGCGCGCGCTGCTTCGGCGTTCTTAAGCTCGGCCCATTCTGTCGCGCCCAAGGCTGCCGCAACCAACTGTACCGCGCGCCGCGCCGTCGGATCCGCCCATTCGTGAAACCAACCGCCGAGAATGCCGATCCGGGTGGCCGCCGGAAGCCGAAGCGCGGCAGCGACCGGCTCGGGCGCACGTTGCGCGCAAGCCGGATCCAATGCATCGGGACCCTGCATGGCATCGTAGGCTGTCGCGAGATCGAGCACACCGCACGCAAAGGGCCCCACATGGTCGAAGCTGTTCACGAACGGAAAAGTGCCGGTGCGCGGC
Organism: Gammaproteobacteria bacterium; assembly: GCA_034667905.1. Classification (GTDB taxonomy): domain Bacteria; phylum Pseudomonadota; class Gammaproteobacteria; order Steroidobacterales; family Steroidobacteraceae; genus Bog-1198. Next base: position 120,018 of record JAXDQK010000133.1, read on the forward strand.
AGACGTCCATAAGTGGGCTTCAGGCCGAATACTCCGCAAAGGGAGGCCGGTACGCGAATGGACCCGCTGGTATCCGAGCCCAATGTCAGCGGCACCATCCCGGCGCCCACCGCCGCTGCCGAGCCACCGGAGGATCCGCCCGCGCCGCGCGCGTGATCGTGAGGATTGCGCGTCGTGCCGTAGTGAGGATTTTCCGTGACGAATCCGTAGGCCAGCTCTTCCATGTTGAGCGCGCCCACCAGCACTGCGCCGGCGCGGCGCATTCGGTCGACGACCGCGGCGTCCGCGGCTGCCGGGGCATTGCTTGCGTTGAGCTTGGCGCCGGCGAGGGTCACCATGCCTTCGATATCGAACAGGTTCTTGACCGCATAGGGCACGCCGGCAAGCGGGGGCAAGGGCTTGCCTTGCGTCCGCAGCGCATCGATGGCCGCCGCTTCGCGCTGCGCGCGCTCGAAAGTAAATGCGGTGAAGCAATTGAGCGGCGGATCGCGCGCCTCAATCAGCTCTTTGGTTTCCGTCAGCACCGAGACGGCGCTGCGCACGCCTTCCCTGATCTGCTGCACGATGCCGTGCGCCCTCACGGGCGAAACACCGGCGCAGCTTCCGATGCAAAGGTCATGGGCAAGTTCACAATCGTCTGCGCGATCGCCTCGAGGCGTGAGAACTGCACCACGATTTGCGCGATTTGCGTCTCATCGAAGTGATAGCCCTGCAGACTCAAGGCCGCGCGCACATACGACTCGAGCGAATTGTCGTCGGGCTTTGCCACACCCTATGATTACATATTCGCCGCTCGCCCTGCGATCAGTCCCGCTCATCCCAGGTGCGTTGCGATCCTGGTGAAGCGCGTACAGGCTTGGATCCTCATCAATCGGAGGCTCGCCATGACCGCGCAGAACTTGTTTCGAGAAGATTTGGGGCAACGCCGCTATGACCTCGACTGGGTCCGCATCGGCGCTTTTATGCTGCTGATTTTCTATCACGTCGGCATGTACTACGTGACTTGGGATTGGCACGTGAAAAGCCCGCATGCCTCGCACGCCATCGAGCCCCTGATGATGCTGACCTCACCCTGGCGCCTATCCTTGCTGTTCTTGGTTTCGGGCGTCGCAACCGGGTTCTTGCTGGCTCGGCAGGGCGCGCGAGGTTTCTTGGGGCAACGCTCGACCCGCCTGCTCATCCCGCTGGCCTTCGGCATGCTCGTCATCGTGCCGCCGCAGTCCTACCTCGAGGTAGTCGAAAACCTCAAGTACTCGGGAGGCTTCGCGGAGTTTTATCGCCTCTATATCACCGGCTTCCACGGCTTTTGCCGCGGCAGCGATTGCCTGATCATGCCCACGTGGAATCATCTGTGGTTCGTGGCGTATTTGTGGGTGTACACGGCGGTGCTCTATGGCGCGGTACGCCTCGCCCCGCCCTTGAGTCCGTGGTTGCGCCGGCTGGCCGAGAAATGGCTGTCGGGAGCAGGAATTCTGGTGTGGCCCCTCGCTTATCTTTGCGCGATCCGCTTAGGGTTGGCGCCAAGGTTTCCCGCCACCCATGCACTGCTGGACGATTGGTACAATCACGCCATGTATTTCGGCGTATTCCTCCTCGGCTTTGCGCTGGCCGCTGCACGCGCCGCGTGGGTCACTTTGGAACGCACCCGCTGGCTGACGCTGGCCTTGGCCATTCTGGGCTGGGCCTTCTTGTCGGCGTACATTGCTGCGTACAGCGATGATGCGGTGATTCCGCCCGCGGGCCTGCGGCTGTTCGCGAGGGCCATCTACGGGGCCGAGCAGTGGCTCGCGATTGCGGCCGTCGTAGGCTTCGCACACCGCCATTTGACGCGCGACAATGCGGCGCGCCGCTATCTGACCACGGCCATATTCCCGGTCTATATTCTTCATCAGACCGTCATCGTCGTGGTGGCGCACGCACTCAAGCCCTCGCAGTTGTATGCGCCGATCGAGGGACTGCTGCTGGTGCTGGTCACGGTAACCACCTGTTTCTTAGGATACGAGGCAATACGCCGGGTACGAGTGCTGCGGCCGCTGTTCGGCCTGGCGGGCGCACCCGAGGCACCGCGCCTGGGCCAAGAATTCAGCGTTCCGCAAGACATCAACTGAATGGCCGCCCTTCCTGCCGCGAGTCCTGCACGCAGCGTCCGACGCGGATGGGTGCTTTACGTGGTGCTGGCCCTGCTCTACGGCGTGTACCTGGGCGTCAACCGCATCGTTGACTTCAGCGGCAGAGTCGACATCGAAGCCTGGAAGCCCCTGGTATGGGAGATCAGCAGCGTCATCGTCATCATAGCGGCCCTGCCGCTGATCCTGCGCTTCGAGCAGCGCTTCAGACTCGATGCCCGTCCACGATGGCGAATCATCCTAGCGCACGCGGGCGCCGCCCTGCTGTTCTCGGCGTGGCACGTCGCGGGTATCGTGATATTGCGCAAATTGGCCTATACCCTCGCCGGCCAACGCTATGACTTCGGCAACGTGCCCATCCGCTTTTTTTACGAATTACAAAAGGATCTCGTTACCTACGGCTTGATACTGCTCGTCATCTTTGCGATCCGAGAATTTCAAGTCCGGCGCACCGCCGATTTGCGCGCCACTGAGCTGGCGGGCGAACTGACTCAAGCTCGCCTGAAACACTTGACCGCGCAAATCGAACCGCATTTTCTGTTCAATGCGCTCAACGCCATTTCCAATCGCATGCATGAGGACGTCGAGGCCGCGGACCGCATGATCAGCGATCTGGGCAGCTTATTGCGCGCGGCCTACGACTCGGACAATGACGTGCTGGTGCCGCTGCGCCGTGAGCTCGACTGGCTGCAGGGCTACGCCGCCATGATGACCGAGCGATTTCGCGGACAGCTATCTTTCGAACTTCACGTGGCGCCGGGGCTCGATGCCGTGGAGGTCCCGCGGCTGCTGTTGCAGCCCTTGGTCGAGAATGCGCTCAAACATGGTCTCGCGGCGGGGCGCGGCAATCTATGCGTGCAGGTGTCGCGCCACGGATCCATGCTCCATTACACCATCAGCGATGATGGCGTGGGAATCAAGGACACCGCGGTCAAGCCAGGCACAGGCCTATCCAACGTGGCGCGGCGTTTGGAACTGCTGTTTCCCGGCAACCATAGCTTTGGCGTGGCGGCGAGGGAGCCCAAAGGGACCTTGGTGAGCTTGAGCTTCCCGGTCAAGTTTTGACGCACACGGTCATCATCGTCGACGATGAGCCGCCGGCGCGCGCCAAGCTGCAGCGCTTCTTCGAGCCGCTGCCCGAATTTGACGTGCTCGCGGAAGCTGATACGGTCGAGGCTGCCGTAGCGCAGATCGAGGCGCACCGGCCCGACCTCGTGTATCTGGATATTCAACTGGGCGAGCGCAGCGGCTTCGAGGTCCTCGACGCGATTCGGGGAGTGCTGTGCCCGCACATCGTCTTTACCACCGCATATTCCGAATATGCGGTGCGGGCATTCGACGTGCAGGCGCTCGATTATCTGCTCAAGCCTTTCGACCGCGATCGCTTTGTGCGCAGCATAGAGCGCGCGAAAGCCGAGCTGGCCGACCCTGAGCCCGGCGCTCTGGAAGAGCGCGTGCGCCGCGTGCTGGCCAGCCTGCCTGGACAACCGGTGCTGCCCAAGCAGCTTCTCATACGCGATCGAGCCCGCGCCTATTTCATCCCCATCGAGAACATCGACAGGCTGTCGGCCGCCGGCAACTACGTGGAGATTTATACGGGCGACAAAGTGCACCTGGTGCGCGAGCCGCTCGCGAAGCTGGCGGTACAGCTCGACCCCGGGGAATTCATCCGAGTGCATCGTTCCCACATCATCAAGCTGACAGCCATTGCGGAGCTGCAGCCCCTATTCCACGGCGATTACGAATTGATCCTGCGCAACGGCGAGCGCCTCCCGCTCAGCCGCCGCTACAAGGCGCTGCTGCCCGCCGCCATTCGCGAGCGTTTGTAGAGCGCCGCTCGAGCTAAACGAGCGGGGCGGTTCGCTTGGCGCGCACCACCACGGTACCCGCGATCTTGTCGTGCCACGCCTGGTTGTTGTGGTCGAACGCAATCCAGATGAATCCCAGGAATACGACGAACAAAGACAGGAAACAGCCCAAGGCCCGGACAATGGCCGTTTCCCAGTCGATAGGGCGCCCATCCAAGCGAACCACGTGCAAGTCGAACACGATGCCGCCCACCGTCGTGCCGCGCAGTTTCCACATCACCGCCCCGTAAATGGCCAGCACCACGAGGTGCGTGTTGCCGAAGGGATGCAGCAGACTCATGACGAAGCCCACCAACAAGACGTCGAGCAGCAATGCCGCCATGCGAACCCAAAAACCGGCACGCGGCAAGGACGCCGAGTACTGCGGCAGATCGGAGGCTGGCGGCACTGAAAAAGGCGGCACAGGCTCGGCCGTTGCACTTGCACTGGGCCGCGACGCTGCGGCGGCCGCGGCTGCAGCGGCACTGGGATCATTGCCGGCGGATGGCGCTGAGCTGGAGGACGTCCATCCGGCTCCGGCCATGGTAGCGGAAGGACCCGGAGGCGTTGTATTCGCGCTCGCAAATGCGGGCGGGGGTATTGCGGCTCGGCGCGCGCGCGCATGTAAAACCAGCGTATACACCACCGCGCCGAATCCGAAGAAACCCAGCAATTTGTAAACCAGGAATCCCACCACCGGCACCACATACAGCACCAACACCACGGCTCCGCCGATCAGCACCGCCACCGCGGGATGATTGGCAACCCCGGGACGCCGGCCCGAGATGCGCCCGCCAAGCCATGCCAGCATGACCGCCTTGCCGAATAGCGATATGCAAACCAACGCGGCCACGACAAATGGCACCGCTACGATACCGATGAGCGTGACGCATAACAGGACCAGCAGCACCGGGGTGAGCAAAATGGCTATCAATGCCGCCAGGGCCGTGTGTCCCGGCTGGCTTTCCAGCGTCTGCACGCATTGCTCTACGCTGGAGCGGAACATCAAAGCCAGGCAGGCGTAAAACGCCAAAAGGCCCAGCGCTAATGTCCAGGCCCAGCTGAGTCCCGAAACCAGCGCCAGCGGCCTACCGTACAACAAACAGTGAGTAACCCAGGTGTTCAGCCAAGTGAAGCCGTGGATGCCGCCGATATCGACGTCGAGAACTCTTTGCACGGAACCGTGAACGATGGCGGCCGGATCGCGATCCACCTTGCCCAGCACCGACACCACATCGCCGCCGACTTCGGCCTCAGGTCCCAGTTCTACATTTCCCAGGACGGCGACCACGTTCCCATCCACTTTGCTATTGATGTAGGCATTGCCCAAGACCGCCACGGCGCTATCTCGTACCGGACCGGTAACCCGCGTATTGCCGATCACCGACACCACGTCCACCGCTTCGCCTTCACTCGTGGAGGAGCCGAAAACCGATACCACGGAATCGGCCTTCTCGCCGTTCGAGAGATGGCTGGAATGACCGATGCTCACGAGGCTGCGGTCGCCTTGCCCGCGCCAATGATGGCGGCGCAGCTCATGGCGGTCGCGCCGCTCGAAGCCGCTGTGACGGTCCGTGGATGGCGGCTCGTCGTTGAAATCACTTTGGTCGTTGGGGGTCGCGGAGTGATCGTCGCCCGGCGGCGTCGGTTCGGGCGCGGCCGATGCCGGGGCGGCGGCGGGCGCTACGGCGGCCTGTGGCGCGCTCTTGGACAGTACCGCGCCCGGATGCGTGGCAACGGCTGCGAGACACAGCAACGTAAACAAGAATCCTAAGCGCCGCACGAGGGTCATGTTCATAAGCCACCTGCCGATGAGGGCCGGTATAGCATGCGGTAGGCAGCCGCACCGAGCCCGAATAAAGCTACGTAAAGCACGATCCCGAAAGCCAGCGCGCCGTACAGCCACAACGGGGGAATCACGCGCACTATCAGCGCTGCAACCCCGCCCGCCGATGACAGCAGCGTCAACAACGGCTGCATCCAGGACAGCGGCAGCGCCGCGGCTTGATTCAAGGATCCCAGGCCGACGACCGCAGAGGTGCCGCCCAAAATCGTCGCGGCAACCAGTGCGGCACAAACGACGACGAATGCGGCCCGTGGCACCGTCGACCACTGCGCGAAACCGACTCGCCACCAGGGAAGCGCGGCACGATGCTGCAGTTCCTCGAGCACACGCGCTTCAAGGCTGCCGGGCGCCCGCCGCATCGGCAGGCCGCGCAGCGTCTGCGTCATCAGTCTTTCGAGTTTCTGCTCCGAATCCATGTGCTCGTTCATGATGGTTCAGCCGTCCAGCGTGTCGCGTGCGCCGCAGCCGTTTTGCAGCAAGGGTAAGAGCGCGGCGCGGGCACGGCGAATATCGGTTTTGATCTTGGTCAAGGAGACGTTGAGTTTCACGGCGATCTCCTGGTACGAGAGCTCCTCGAAGTGAAACAGCACCAAGGGCAACCGCTGATGCTCGGGCAGCTGGCGCAGCGCCGCCTCTACGATCGCGCAACGCTGCTCGGCGCTCAATTCCGCCAGAATGGTATCCGGCACCTCCCATTCCATTTCGGGCGCATCAGCCTCGCCCTCATCGCTGCCCAAGCGCATCTCGGAGAAGAACCGCCAGCGTCTGCGGTACCGGTTCAGATAATTGATCGAAAGGTTGGTAGTTACCGTCTTCAGCCAGCCACCCGCCGTGACGCTGGTGCGCAAATCATCGAAATGCTCGTATGCCCGGATGAACACCTCCTGGGCAATATCCTCCGCCTGCGCATCGTTGCCCGCCAAGCGGGCGGCAGTCGAGAAAACCATGTCCTGGTAGGCACGCATAAATATCGTAAACTCGGCCTTAGTTTGCGTTTGCACTGGAGTGTGTGTTCGTTTAGAAACAAAACACCGCTGGCCGGGGAAAGTTGCGTGTTTACGACATCTGCATCAGGGCCTGCCCCACCCGCACGCGGGCACCCTCGAAGATCCCCTCGGCCAGACTCAGGCCGGCAGGGGCCAGCACTATGATAGTGGAGCCGTGCTCGAACCACCCCATTTCTTCGCCGCGATGCAATGTCGCGTCGCAGGGGATCACATTGGCGCCCCGATAACGCAGATGCAGCAGCACATCCAAGAAACGAAGCCGGATGCTGGCGACCAAAATAGCCGCGACCGGCACCAGCGTCAGCAGGGCCCCTGTAGCAAGGCGGCAGCGGATAACCGCCCGCTCATTCTTGCAAAAGAGCCTCGAAACGCGCTTCAGCGCGATGGGATTGACGTTCCAGGTGTCCCCGGCGATGTAATTCACTTGCTCGACGCGGCAATCGGCCGGCGCGTGGAACCGGTGGTACATGCTCGAGGTGAGCCGCAAGGTCGCATACTGGCCGCCCTCGTACTGTCTCGCCAACTCCGTGTCGGCGACGAGTTCGCTTAAGGGATACGGAAAACCCTTCGCCTGCAGCACGGTGCCGCGTGCAATGGCTCCGCACGCGCCGACCAGGCCATCGCAGGGGCTGATGAGATGCCGCGGCGACTCATCAATGGGGCGTGCACCGTCTTTGAGTTCCCGCGTGAAGCAGTCATGGAGGCTCTTGAAATCCGTGCTTTTGGCCTCGCTTAAGTCCAGGTCTGAAAACCAGCGCCACACCGCGATGCTGCCGCGGCACACCAAAGGGTGCTCGATCCGGCTCCACCAGCCCATGAACAGCGTCGCCAGGCGCCGCGGGATGTGGTTGCTGAAGAAGAAATTGATGTGTTCCTGCTGCGTTAGCCGGCCGATCAGTGACTTGCCGTTCATCGTAGTGTCACTGGCCTGCAATACAGTGCGCGTGGCCCTAATCCCCGATGGAATCCACCATGACTATGATTGGCTACCTCTGCGCCGGGCTCGTCCTGGCATTCCTGGTGCGCAAAGCGCAGGTGCGCCTGCAGCTGTCCCGGGCGAAACACCGCTCGCTCACCGGCCACTCGCGCATGGCGCGCAGATTTGCCGCGCTCGTACCGTTTTACGAATACGCGGAAAGCGACCTCTTTGGCATCGATTCGGCGCCGGCAGACATCGCCGCCCAGCGGCGCGCCGGCTTCATGCGTCTTTCGGCCCTGTTCGCCGCACGCTTCAAGCGCACGCTGCACGAAACCGCGGAACTCTCCGGCGGCCTGTCCGATCTTGAATTCACCTCGCGCTATCGCGTGCCCTTCCAATTCAGCGGCTATGTGCGCCGTCATTTGAAAACCGGCTCGTTCCTCGAGTCCTCTTCCGGCGTGACCGTCACGGATCTCGACGGCAACCGCTTCTACGATGTCACCGGCTCGTACGGCGTCAATGTATTCGGCTACGATTTCTACAAAGACTGCATCGATCGCGGCGCTGCGCGGGTGCGCGAGCTCGGGCCGGTGCTGGGCGCTTATCACCCGATTACGGGGCACAATGTCCGAAGGTTGCTTCGGATCTCGGGGCTCGACGAGGTTTCCTTTCACATGTCCGGCACCGAGGCGGTCATGCAGGCAGTTCGGCTTGCGCGCTACCACACTCGCCGCTCGCACCTGGTGCGCTTCTGCGGGGCCTATCACGGCTGGTGGGGCGATGTTCAGCCCGGCGTGGGCAATCCCGTACCGGCGCGCGAAACCTATACGCTGAAGGATATGGACGCGGCGTCGCTCAAGGTGCTTCGCACCCGCCGCGACATCGCTTGCGTCCTCGTCAATCCGCTGCAGGCCCTGCATCCCAACGCCGGCGCGCCGGCGGATTCGACCTTGATCGACAGCGGACGCTCGGCGCATTTCGACCGTGAAGCCTATTCGGCTTGGCTCAAGCAGTTGCGTGCGGTGTGCACCGAGCGCGGCATCGCGTTGATATTCGACGAGGTATTCGTGGGTTTTCGCATCGGGTTGGGCGGGGCCCAGGAGTACTTCGGCGTGCGGGCCGACATGCTGACCTACGGCAAGACCGTCGCCGGCGGCCTGCCTGTCGGCGTGCTCTGCGGCAAGCATGAGTTCATGCGCCGCTTTCGGGAGGATCACCCTGCCGATGTGTGTTTCGCCCGCGGCACGTTCAATTCGCATCCCTACGTGATGGGCGCGATGTACGAATTCCTGGCCAAACTCGACGGCGAGCCGGTGCGCGCGCTGTACCTGGGCATGGACGAGAAATGGAACGCGAGGGCGCGGGGGCTGAATGACCGATTGGCCGCCGCGAAGCTGCCGCTGCGCGTTGCCAACCTGTCCTCGATTTGGACGCTCTATTATCCGCAGCCTTCGGCCTATAACTGGATGCTGCAATATTATTTGCGCGCCGCAGGGCTCGCTTTGAGCTGGGTCGGCACCGGGCGGCTGATTTTCAGCTTGAATTATTCCGACGACGATTTCACCGCGGTCGCCGATAGAATCATCTCGGCGGCCGAACAAATGCAACAAGACGGCTGGTGGTGGTCTGGGGCGCAGCTCACCAACCGGGCAATCAAACGCCGCGTTCTCAAGGAAATGCTTCAGGCGCGGTGGCGACCGGCATGGGCTTCGTCCAGGTCGAGACCTGCGACTTCGCCCATGGGATCGATCAGCTCGCCGCGCATCAAGTAGAGCGGCGCCTTCGCATAAATCAAGGCGTCATTGAATGGATCGGTGAGGATTTTCGTCGCCCACACCAAACCGGTCTGCACGCCCTTGAGGAAAAACAGCTGCAGGGTGCGAAACAGCAGCGCCCCGACGCCCACGAACAACCAGATCTCGCCCACGTGGCGTACGAAACCGGCGCCGCCGGTATGCGGCTTGAAGGCGCCGAAGAAGGTCGGATCGAGCCACAGCCAGAGCGGCACCAGCGCCCATACCGCATGCAGGATCACCTTGCGGCGCAGGTTGTAGCCCACCTTGATGTGTTCTTTGTGCTCGTGCGTGGCGGCATTGACTTGATCGTAGCCTTTGGGCTCAAAAAAGAAGTGCCCCGACTGACGGCTGACCATCGATACCAGCCAACCGATCAGCGCGGACTTCACCGGATCAAAAAACATCGTGATATAGGCAATGATGAAGCTGATGGCGCTCAACAGGTGCAGCGACTGGTTGATGCGGCTGTGGTGGTAGTAGCGATGATCGTCCCAGCGCTGGGTCTTGAGCTCCGCCAAAAAACGTTGCATGTCGGATTCCTTGGATTATTACCTTGAGAATGAAGCAAATATAGGATTTCCGTTACAGGCGCATGACACGCCCCGCTTGCCGGGCTAATTTCATGTGAAAGCAGCCAGCTCGTCACGGAATCGTCATCCGGCGGTGCCATTGTTCGACCATGAGAATCATGATCGTCACCGATGCGTGGTTTCCGCAGACCAACGGTGTGGTCAGCACCCTGGCGCAAACCGCGGCTTGGCTTATACGCTTCGGTCATGACGTCAAGGTCGTGACGCCGCAAGATTTTCGCAGCATCCCCTGCCCCACCTATCCTGAAATTCGCCTATCGCTCTTTCCCTACAACCAGGTCAAAAGCGCCATCTTGAGCTTCGCGCCGCAGGCGCTGCACATCGCGACCGAAGGTCCCTTGGGATTGAGCGCGCGGCGCTTCTGCATCAAGGCAGGCGTGTGCTTCACGACCTCTTACCATACGCAGTTTCCGCAGTACCTGCGGGCGCGTTTCCCCATCCCGCTGGCACTGTCCTACGCAGCCTTGCGCCGCTTCCATGGCGCTGCGGTACGCTGCATGGTGAGCACGCCCTCGATGCGTGCGGAACTTGCGGCGCAGGGCTTTCGGAATTTGGCGCATTGGCAACGCGGCGTGGACACCGAAAAGTTTAGACCCCGGGAGAAAGCCTTTCTCACGCTCCCGCGCCCGATCGCGGCCTATGTGGGACGCGTCGCCGTCGAAAAGAACATCGATGCCTTTTTAAGCATGCCGTGGGCCGGCAGCAAGATCGTGGTCGGCGACGGCCCGGAACGTGCGCGCCTGCAGCACCAATATCCCGGCGCCACCTTTACGGGCTATAAATTTGGCGACGAATTGGCGCGCCATTTGGCGGCCGCCGACGTCATGGTGTTCCCGAGCCGCACCGATACTTTTGGGCTTGTGAATCTGGAGGCCATGGCCTGCGGCGTTCCGGTTGCCGCCTATCCGGTGACGGGCCCCATCGATGTGATCGAGGACGGGATCACGGGCGCGCTCGATGCCGACCTGGCGGCCGCGGCATTGCGCGCGCTGAAAGTGGACGGCCGAGGCTGCCGCGCGCACGCGCTCAAGTCAGGGTGGGACACGTCAACCCGGCAATTCGAGAGCAATTTGGCGGACGCATCGCGCCTGCCTCAGCCGAAATTGATCTTGGCTTCGAGGTTGGTGCGCGAATCGGCGCTGGACAAGGCTTCTTCCAATTCGATCCGGCCTTCGCGCACCAGATTGTAAAGCGCGCTGTCGAAACTCAGCATGCCGCGCTCCGTGCCGGTGCGGATCGCCTCTTTGACGCCGATTACATCGCCCTGCTTGATGAGCTCGGAGATGTGCGGCGTGTTCACCATGACCTCGCAAGCGGCCACGCGTGTACCGGTCTTGGCGAACACCAGGCGCTGCGAGAGGATGGCGCGAAGATATTGCGACAGATCCAGGAATATCTGGTTGTGCTGATCGCGCGGGAACATGTTGATGATGCGATCGAGGGTTTCCGCGCAGTTATTGGCATGCAGGGTGGCGATGCACAGATGTCCGGTGCCGGCGAGCGCAATCGCCGCTTCCATGGTCTCACGATCGCGAATTTCGCCCACCAGGATCACATCCGGCGCCGCTCGCACGGCACTGCGCAAGGCGCGGGCAAAGCTCTTGGTGTCCAAGCCGACTTCGCGCTGATTGATGATGGATTTCTTGTTGGTGTGCAAGAATTCGATCGGATCCTCGATGGTCAGGATATGATCCGATGAAGTCTCATTGCGGAAATTGATCATGGCGGCAAGCGTGGTCGATTTGCCCGCGCCGGCGGCACCCACCATCAGGATCAAGCCGCGCTTGAGCATCACCAGGTCTTTGAAGATCTCCGGCATGCCGAGATCTTCAAGTTTCGGCATTTCCGCAGTGATGTAGCGCAACACCATGGCCGGATAGCCGCGCTGGTAGAACACGTTGACGCGAAACCTGCCCAAGCCGGTTTCGGAGATCGCGAAATCGATTTCCAGCTCTTCGTTGAAATGATCTATCTGATCCTGGGTCATCAACCCCAGGGCCGCCTGGCGCACGGTCTCGGGCGTCAATATTTGCTTATTGACGGGGAAGATCTTGCCTTCGATTTTGATCTTCACCGGCGCATTGCAGGTGAAGAACAGGTCCGATGCCCTTTTTTCGACCATCAGCTTGAACAGCGGCTTGGTGTTCATCACCTGAGCCGGCAGATCGGCAGGCACGCTCATGTACTAAAACACCTGCCCTTCTTCTTCCTCGACGATCTCCAGCGACTGGCCGCCGTCTTCCGGATGCTTCATTTCGCGCTTGCTTTCCAGCTTCACGCGCAACCGCAATTCGTTCTTCGAATCCGCGTTGCGCAGCGCGTCTTCATAGGAAATCAGCCCGGCTTCGTATAGATCGAACAACGCCTGGTCGAAAGTCTTCATACCCAAGCGATTGGAGCGCGACATCACGTCCTTGATCTTGGTGATATCGCCCTTGAAGATGAGGTCCGAGATCAGCGGCGACGCCAGCATGATTTCCATGGCCGCGATGCGTCCCGAGCCCGCTTCGCGCGGAATGAGGCGTTGCGAAATGAGCGCGCGGATGTTGAAGGACAAGTCCATCAGCAGCTGATCGCGCCGCTCTTCGGGAAAGAAATTGATGATGCGATCGAGCGCCTGGTTCGAGCTGTTGGCGTGCAGGGTTGCCAGCACCAAATGGCCCGTCTCGGCGAACTGAATGCCGTATTCCATGGTCTCGCGATCGCGAATTTCGCCGATCAGAATCACGTCCGGGGCTTGGCGCAGCGTGTTCTTCAGCGCCAGATGCCAGCTTTCGCAGTCCACGCCCACCTCGCGGTGAGTCACGACGCAGCCCTTGTGGGCGTGCACGTATTCGACCGGATCTTCGATGGTGACGATGTGGCCGCGGGTTTTTTCATTGCGGTAACCCACCATGGCCGCCAGCGAAGTGGATTTACCTGAGCCTGTGCCGCCGACCAGGATCACAAAGCCGCGCTTAGAGAGCACCACGTCCTTGAGGATGGGCGGCAGCTCGAGTTCCTCGAGGGTTGGGATCTTGGCGTTAATGGTACGCAGCACGGCGCCGGTGAAGCCTTGCTGCACGAAGGCGCTGACGCGGAAGCGGCCGATTCCGGGCGGCGCGATGGCGAAATTACATTCCTTGGTCGAATCGAATTCCTTGGTTTGCCGGTCGTTCATGATGGCGCGGACCATCCCGGCGCTTTGCTCGGGACTCAAGGAACGGTCGGATTGCGGGCGGATTTCTCCGTCTACTTTGATCGCGGGCGGAAAGCCTGCGGTGATAAAAAGATCGGAGCCCTTCTTCTCGACCATGCGCCGCAGCAGGTCCTGCATCAACCGTATAGCTTGTTCGCGTTCCATTAAATGCTGTCCTTGTTCTGCGCCTTGTACTTGGCTTCTTCGCGGCTGACAACACCCTTGGCCACCATTTCCTGAAGACATTGGTCGAGGGTCTGCATGCCCTGTCCCTGTCCGGTCTGGATGGCTGAGTACATTTGCGCGATCTTGCCCTCGCGAATCAAGTTTCGGATGGCGGGCGTGCCAATCATGATTTCATGCGCTGCAACACGTCCGCCGCCGACGCGCTTCATGAGCGTCTGCGATATCACCGCCCGCAAGCTTTCGGACATCATGGCGCGAACCATATCCTTTTCCGCAGCGGGAAACACATCGACGATGCGGTCGATGGTCTTGGCCGCCGAGCTCGTATGCAGGGTGCCGAACACCAAATGGCCGGTTTCCGCGGCCGTGAGTGCCAAGCGAATGGTTTCCAAATCGCGCATTTCGCCGACCAGCACCACATCGGGATCTTCGCGCAGCGCCGAGCGCAGCGCCTCGCTGAAACCCAAGGTGTCGCGATGCACTTCGCGCTGATTGACCAGGCAGCGCTTGCTTTCGTGCACGAATTCGATCGGATCTTCAATGGTTATAATGTGATCCGGACGGTTGTCGTTACAATGATTGACCATGCCGGCCAGCGTGGTCGATTTGCCGGATCCGGTCGGGCCGGTCACCAGCACCAGACCTCGGGGAAGCATGCACAGATCTTTGAAAGTCTTCGGCGCGTTCAATTCGTCCAGCGACAGGATGGCCGAGGGAATATTGCGAAATACGGCGCCGGCACCGCGATTTTGATTGAAAGCATTGACGCGAAATCGCGCCAGCTTGGGGATCTCAAACGAAAAGTCCGTCTCGTAGAACTCCTCGAACGCCTTGCGCTGCTTGTCGTTCATGATGTCGTACACCATGCTGTGCACTTCTTTGTGCACCAACGCAGGCATGTTGACGCGCTTCATATCGCCGTCCACGCGGATCATCGGGGAAACGCCCGCCGACAGATGCAAGTCCGACGCATTGTTTTTCACCGCAAAGGCGAGAAGCTGCGCGATATCGACCGCCATTTACGGCTCCTGATTCGACTGGTTTAAGCCACCAGCAGTATATAAGAGGGTGTTGCCACCCAATATGTTAATTGGTCCGCAGAATTTGACGCTTCATGTGAACCACGTCCGGTCTCGCATACGTAGTGCAGCCATTGCCGCCGGGAGAGACCCCGGCACGGTCACACTGGTTGCCGTTACCAAGACGAAGACTGCCGAAACCATCCGCCTCGCCGCCACCGCCGGCGTCACGGATTTCGGCGAAAATTATTTGAAAGAAGCCTTAGGGAAAATGGACAGCCTCGCCGATTTACGGCTGCGCTGGCATTTCATCGGCGCCATCCAATCCAACAAGACCCGTCCCATCGCCGAGCGCTTCGACTGGGTGCACAGCGTCGATCGCTTGAGCATCGCCAAGCGGCTGTCCGAGCAACGGCCGTTCCATGCGCCCCCGCTCCAGGTTTGTATTCAGGTGGCGCTGGTGCCTGAGCCGACCAAAGGAGGCGTGGAACCGGATGCCCTCCTGAAGTTGGCCGCGGCAGTCGCGGCGCTGCCGCGCATACAGCTGCGCGGCCTGATGTGCTTGCCGCCGCCGCAACCGGACGCCGCCGCGGAGCGCGCCGTGTTCGCGCAGCTTCGAGGCGCGCTGCAGGATCTGAACGCCGGGGGCCTGAAGCTCGATACACTGTCGATGGGGATGAGCGCGGATTTCGAGTCCGCCATCGCCGAAGGGGCCACGCTGGTGCGCATCGGCACGGCGTTATTCGGACCCCGGTAAGAAGCCCCGGGTAGGCGCTCGATACGATAAGGCAAGGCTCAGAGGACAGGCATGAACAATATAAGAAAACTCGCTTTCATCGGTGGCGGCAACATGGCGGCCGCGCTGATCAGCGGCCTCACCAAGCGGGGCGTGCAGCCCGCGCGCATTGTCGCGGCAGACCCCAGCACAGATCAGCTGCAGCGCCTGGCGCGCGACTACGCCATTCAAACCGCGGCCGATAACGTGAGCGCCGTGCAGGGCGCCGAGGTGGTGGTGCTGGCCGTCAAACCGCAGCAGATGCGCGCCGTAGCTTTAGGATTGGCGCCCCATTTGGCGGCGAGCCGACCTCTGTTGATATCGGTGGCTGCGGGAATCCCGCACGCGTCGCTGGCGCGTTGGTTTGGCCCACAGGTTCCGGTGATCCGCACCATGCCCAACCGGCCTGCACTCAATGGCTTCGGCGCAACCGGCTTGTACGCGCCCGCTTCGGTCGGGGCCGCGTATCGCGCACTGGCGGAGAGCATCATGGCAGCCGTCAGCGCCACGGTGTGGGTGGAACATGAGTCGCAGATGGATACCGTGACTGCACTGTCGGGCAGCGGACCGGCTTATTTTTTTCTGTTTATGGAGGCGCTCGAGGCGGCGGCCCATGAGCGGGGGCTGCCCACCGACATCGCGCACCGCCTGACCTTGGAAACCGCCTTCGGTGCCGCACAGATGGCGCGCCAGTCGGCGGACTCCCTCGCCACGTTGCGCGAGCAGGTCACCTCCAAGGGCGGCACCACGGCGGCGGCGCTCGAGGTCCTCGATGCGGCAGGCCTTCGTGCTATCGTCGCGCACGCGGTGGCCGCGGCCGACCGCCGTTCAGCTGAACTCGCGGCCGAGTTCGGCACCCCATAGATTTGGCGTGATTTCGGTCGGGGTCGCCTCGACCCCGTTGAAAGGTGGCGCGACGCGCCTAAAAATATATGGAAGCGATCAGATACATCGTCGATATGTTGCTGTGGCTGTTGCTGCTCGCCTTCGTGCTGCGATTGCTATTCCAACTGGTGCGGGCCGATTTTCGCGACCCGATGGCCGATGCCATCGTGCGCGTGACCAACTGGCTGATATTGCCCCTGCGCAAGGTGCTGCCGCCGATCGGCAAGATCGACACGGCCACCCTCGTCGCAGTACTGTTGGTGGCCTCGGCGCGCACTTTCGCGATGTTGGCTCTGGCGGGCGGGATGACCGATGTGCTGACCTTCCTGCGCATCACCGTGCTCGAGCTGGTGGGCCTGGTGCTGCGCGTCTACTTGTTCGCAATGTTGTTGTACTGGCTGACGAGTTTTGTCTCGTCCGGCGGCTATGCGCCGGGCGTGCGCCTGCTGTCTCAGCTGTGCGAACCTATATTAAAGCCGGTGCGACGCATGATTCCGCGCATCGGGCAAATAGATTTTTCAGTCCTGTGGGTGTCGATCGCCATCGGCGCATTGCTAGTGCTACTGCGTTGAACATCGCCTCGTACATGCCTGATAACACAGCGAACGAAGCAACACCTTGCCTCCGCAGCAATGCCTCGGCGGGCGCGGAAGCCTGAAAAACCAGGGCGAATTGCATCGGCGTGAAAAATCTTTTTTCACGTTTGCGCTAAACATCGGCTTTTTTCTATGTTATTTTCGGCGCCGAGTTGAATTTATGGGCATTTACCGCCCGCGCTCGCAAACATTTTAGGAGATTTAATATGGCGAAAAAGAATGCAGCACCGACCAAGTCTGAAATTCTCGCGACGATTTCAAAGGAAACAGAGCTCTCAAAGAAGCAGGTCGGAGCCGTGTTTGACTCGCTTGGCGCCTCGATCAAGAAGAGTCTGCGAAGTCATGGCTTGTTCACCTTGCCGGGACTTTTGAAGATGAAGGTCGTGAAGAAGCCTGCCACGAAGGCGCGCGAGGGTGTCAATCCGTTCAACGGCGAGAAGATGATGTTCAAGGCGAAGCCGGCGAGCAAGAAGGTGCGCATTGCCGCATTGAAGACGCTGAAAGAATACGTGAACTAAAGTTGATGACGGGGCGGCTGAGGCAACTCGGCCGCCGCTTCTACTCTATTCGATCCCGGCCAGTTCGATGTCGAACACCAAGGTCGCGCCGGGCGGAATCACGCCGCCGGCACCGCCGTCGCCATAGGCGAGTTCAGGCGGAATGATGAGCCGTCGGCTCTCGCCCACCTTCATGCCGACGACGCCCTGATCCCATCCCTTGATGACCGCGCCCGTGTCCAAGGCAAACTTGAACGGGTGGCCCGTGTTTTGCGAGCTGTCGAATTGTTTGCCCTTCAAATCCTTGGCCCCCGCCTCGTACAACCAACCGGTGTATTGCACCACCGCGGTTTGACCGCCGCCGATGACCGCGCCCGTGCCGGGCTTGAGCGTCACCTTCTGCAGCGACGTCACGGGATTGGCAGCCGGCGCGGTGTTGGCGGCGGGCTGATCGGACTTGCCGCTGCACCCCGCGATGAGCGCGATGCAGACCATTAGAATGACTTTCGATGAATGTATGGATGCCATCGTCGGCATCATAATGGATTTCGCGCAGCGAGGAGTTCTTAAGCGGCGCTGCGCAGAAGCGCCGCGCAAATGGCGCAAGCCGCCGCGCCCGAGGCCAGGAGGAGGCCCATCTCCTCGATCCAGCCGAGCGTATACAAGCGCAGTGCGCTTAACGCATCGTCGAGTTCATCAACCACTTGTAGCATCCACTCCACGCTTTTGAGTCTAGGTGCATGCCTTGCGGCTAACCGTGAGTGGCATCACACCCTAAGCACGGCCCTTTGCTTGCTATGGTGCCTGGGGCTGCGTAGGCTCTACGGACATGCAGCGCATTCTCGTCCTGAACCCCAAAGGGGGCTCGGGCAAAACGACGATAGCCACCAATCTCGCCAGCTACTTTGCGAGTCAGGGCGACCGTCCGCTGCTGCAGGATAATGACCCGCAGGCTTCCAGCAGCCGTTGGCTCAAAAAGCGTAAGGCCCATCAACCCTTCATTTATGGCATCGCGGCGTTCGAGCGCCCTGCCGGGGTAACCCGCGCCTGGCAAATGCGCATCCCGCCGGACGCCGCGCATGTCATCGTCGATACGCCCGCCGCGGTGTCGGCCCAAGAAATGCCCGACATGACGAAGAATGCCGACGCGATCATCGTCCCGGTGCTGCCCTCCGACATCGATATCCATGCCTGTTCGAAGTGCATCGCCGACTTGTTGTTGATTGCGAAGGTGCGCCGCGACGAATACCGCATCGGCGTGGTTGCCAATCGAGTCAAGCGCAATACGGTGATCTATCAATCTCTGATGCGATTTCTGGAGACTTTGCGCATTCCCGTCATCGCCACCTTGCGGGACTCGCAAAACTACGTGCGCGCCGCCGAACAAGGCGTAGGCCTGCACGAAATGAAACGCCACGTGGTGGAGCAAGATCTGGAGGATTGGCAACCGATGTTGGCGTGGCTCAAAGCCAAGGAGGTTGCTGCACATCCAGGCGAAAGCCTCAACCCCTTGCCGGTCAGCGCCTAGAAGCGCTTTGCCGCCGGCGACGGCACTCGCTTATTTCTTTTCGTCGAAATTGCCTCGGGCCTTTTCCGCCCAATTCTTATAACTGTGCCAGTTATAAAGGCTGTTGGTAATCGCCGCGTGGCGACCACCGGTTTTGACAACGGTCGAGTCAGCGCGAGGGGCCCTGCGGTCCACTCCGGTGTATCGAGTTGTATTTTTGACGTCGCTCATCTCGTGTGCCTCTGTGATGGGAACGACAGTAAGTGCCGCGGGTATTCCTCGACAGGAACTGTGTCACGAGCGGCTCGCAATGTCGCGCAATGGCGACAGCACTGGGATGCGCATCTCACGCGCCGCCGCGGTAAGTTAAATCCGAAAGTTAAATCGCGGAAACCGCGGCGCCTCGCCAGGCATCGAAAAGCGGCTTCAGTTCCTCGAGCGAGGATTCGAGAGCGGCCGGCAACAAGGTGGTGTAAGAGTCGAGCAGCGCCATGGCATTGCGTGCGGGGTCGGTTCGCGTCGCGGCGCCCAGGCGGCGCGACATGTCGCGATTCACCACATGCAGGTTCTCATACAGATCCTTGAGCGGCGCAAAGCCCTCCGTCCCGGCCGCCCCCGTCAGCTCGCGTGCCAGCAGAAACATGCAAACGGTCCGATATACGGTCTCCGCCTCGCTGGCGAAGGGAAGATGGAAGCGCGCCATGGGGCGCAACCGGTCGGTCCAAGGACAGCCGGAAGTCGCCATGATCAATCCGAGCACCGAACTCATGGCTTGTTGCGCCGTGGTTTCCGCATGCGCCGTGCGTTCCGCTTGCGTTACCGTCACGGCTACCGTATCGAAAGAAACCAGCGCCTTGAGGGATTCGACCGCCGGTGCCATCTGCAGTGCCGCGGGACAATGGGGAAACTCCTCCGCGCTCAATGGGCAATTCGCGCATTGGCTGAATTTCAATTCCGTCCAGAAGGGCGGCTTGGCCGGTGTCGGATTCGACAGGCGGAAATCGGCCGCCGCAAACGCCAGATCGACATGTTTGGTTGAGCCGTCCGGCAAATCGAAGCGATAGCGGATATGCAGCGCTTCGCTCATGCCACGAGTCGGTAGCACGGCTTGTATTCCGCGCCCGTGAACTTCATGCGGCCTTGCGCCACGAAGGAACGCAATAACTTATCGAGCGGCTCCATGATCGCCGGTTCCCCGGCGAGTTCGTAAGGACCGTAGCGTTCGATGGCATTGACGCCGTACTCTTTGATGTTGCCGGCCACGATTCCCGAAAAGGCGCGCCGCAAATTGGCGGCACGTTCATGAACCGGCTGATCCAAAGATAAGCGCAGCGCGCGCATCGAGGCATGCGTCACCTCGAACGGGCGTTGGAATTCCAAAGGGATTTTCAGCAGCCAATTAAAGCCGTAGGAATCGCTCGCCTGGCGCCGATAGTCGCGCACTTCGGCCATGCCCTGCACCATGGCGCGCGCGACACCGGCCGGATCATCGATAATGACCTTATAGCGTGCCTGCGCGGCGGGCCCCAGCGTCGCACCGATGAAGTCGTGGATCTGCGCAAAATACTCCGCGCTGTCGGCAGGACCCGTGAACACCACGGGGAAAGGCATTTTCTGGTTGGCGGGCTCGAGCAAGATACCGAGCAAGTACAGAATCTCTTCGGCCGTTCCGGCGCCGCCCGGGAAGATAACGATGCCGTGGCCCAAGCGGACGAAGGCCTCGAGGCGTTTTTCGATATCCGGCATGATGACCAATTGGCTCACGATGGGATTGGGCGGCTCCGCGGCAATGATGCCCGGCTCCGTTATCCCCAGGTAGCGCCCATCGGTGATGCGCTGCTTGGAGTGCCCGATCGTGGCTCCTTTCATGGGGCCCTTCATGGCCCCGGGGCCGCATCCCGTGCATACATCCAGGCTGCGCAGTCCCAGCTCATATCCGACCTTTTTCGTATAGTCGTACTCGAAGCGCCGAATCGAATGTCCACCCCAGCAGACGACCAGATTGGGCCGAACCTGCAATTCCAAGACCCGCGCGTTGCGCAGGATGTGAAATACCGCATTGGTGATGCTAGCCGAGGAATTTAGGTCGAAACGACCGCTCTCCATGATCTCGTTGGAAATGAACACCACATCGCGAAGCACCGCGAACAAGTGGTCCTTCAAGCCCCGAATCATCACGCCGTCGACAAAGGCCGCCGCCGGGGCGTTCTTGATTTCTAGTTTGATGCCCCAGGCCTGGCGCACGATGCGCAGATCGAAGTCCTTGTACTTTTCGAATATCACCCGGGCATCGTCGATCTCGCTGCCGGAGTTAAGCACCGCCAGCGCGCACTTTCGAAAAAGGGGATACAGGCCACCCTGGCCTGAATCGAGCAACTTCGCGATTTCTTGCTGCGAAAGGTGTTCCAGGCTTCCCTTCGGCGCCACCCGCGCATCGACCATGTCAGACGATAGAATCGAAGCTTCCACGCAGCACCTGATCCTTAGGGGTAAATCTCGATCGGAATATTGTCCTGCGTACGCATCCAGACTTCGACCATGTCGGAGTTCGACAGCGCGATGCAGCCGTCGGTCCAGTCGTTCGACTCATAATATGCCGCCGGGTGGTGGGGCGAGTTCGGGTAGCCGTGAATCATGATCGAGCCGCCGGGCGCCCAGCCGCGCTTATGCGCACGCTGCTCGTCCTCTTTATTTGGGTAAGACACTTGGATGGCTAGAAAAAAATCGCTGCGCGTATTGCGGCGCGAAAGAAAGTATCGGCCTTCGGGCGTTTTGAAATCGCGTTCCCGCTCCTTGTGTCCTACCGGATTGAGCCCCAACGCGACTTTGTAAGTCCCCAAAAGACGCTCCCCGTTGTAGAGATAGAGCCTGTGCTGGGCTTTGTGGACCACCACGCGATCGGCCAAGGCTGGGTCTGCCATGACGGTGCGGCTCCAGCCCGCCGTCGTCGCCAGCATCAGACATATCAACAGGGTTGTTGCAGGATAACGGCCAAATCGCTTAATCATTGCCAAAAGTATACCTGGTAGCGGCAACTCGATAATCGGCTCTAGCTCACGTCCCGCTATACTGCGAGTCATGCGTCTGTCATGGATCCCTGGAAGTTTACTCATCGCGCTGCTGAGCGCGTGCGCGGGCCAGGCGTCCGACAAGCCCGTTGAATACTTGGACGATCGCACCGCCATGACCGTGGGTTCCTTGAAGGAACCGATCGAGTTGTTGCCTACCGCTCATCAGGGTGGCGTGCGGGTGCTTAACAGCGTGCGAAATAGGGTCAGTTTTGCCTATTTGGGCCCCGTGGAATGGGATCGGAGCGGGACAATCGTGTACGGCTTGTGGGTACACATTGCGCCCGGCAACGATAGCCCCATCGCGGATATCAGGTCTTCCGCCGCATTGACTCTCATTCTCGACAGTGGTCCGCGGGTTCTCACGCCCATCGATGCGCCTCAGCTGGGCAGAGGCCCCTACCAACCCGTAGCCTCCTGGGGCCAGACCGCCTACTTCGAATTGACCGTGGGAGTGCTCAAGCAAATGGCCGCGAGCGAGAAATTGCAGTTGGATGTTCGCGGCGCGGACAATTCAGTCGTGAACTTCGCCGCCGGCGGCGAGGCGCATCAGGCCTTGACCGGGTACCTGCATTCTCGCGGTGTCACTGGCGATTGATCGCTTCGACCCGCGGTAAGGCGATTGCAGTCCCCGGCCGTACATCGCCGAAATCCACATCGGGGTTGTATTCGGCAACCAGCCATACCGGCATATCCGCGTGCTGTTGCGCGATGATCCATAGGGAGTCGCCGCGCTTGATCACGTAGTTCTCCGTGCCCGAGATGCGGTGAGCGGCGAAAAAGCTTTCCTGCAATTGCCGATGGTACTCGCGCCGTGCTGCTTCGAATTGCGCGGCGCTTACGCGAGACAAATCCAATTTCACTTTGTGCCCGAGAGTCACCATGGCATTCTTGTGCAGCTTGTTGAGCGCAAGCAGCGACTGCGAACCGACTTTGGACCAGTCTGCAAGGTGTCCCAGAGTTTCGGCCGCCTGTACTACCACGGTATTGCCCGGGCCGACGCCGTAGTCAGTGGTGTCGGCATTGCCGGTCGGCGACGCCGCCGGCAGCAGCGCCGCGCTCTCAGCTTGCCGCTCGGAGACCGGTTCTTTGGGCGGCGGCGGCAGCTTCGCCACGGTCGGAACGGCCGGCGCTAGGGCATCCGCCGCAGCGGCGCTCGTCACGGCGGCACTGGGTGCTGCGGCGGTCTTCGCAGCGGGTGGCTGCGGCGCAGCGGCGACGCCCGGCGTGGCAGCAGCAATGGCTTGCGTCTCGGCACTGTCGGCGCGCGATGCCGGCAGGGGTATGTGAACGATCTCACCGCGCTCCACGGGTCGTGCGCCGTTCCAGCCGTTCACGGCGAGCAGCCGATTGACCGTAACGCCGCTGGCCGCTGCGACGCCGGCCAGGCTCTCACCGCGTCGCATTCGATGCGCGCCGTCGTTTCGTTGCGCGAGGTAGCGCTCCGCCGGCGACAGCCGCGCCCAGGCGGCGGCAATGTCGGCAGGCTGGGGCGAGCCCGGTACGCGCAGCGCGTATCCGCGCGGCACGAAGCGTGCTTTGCTCCAAATCGGCGGACGCAGCGCGGGGTTCAACACCTTGAGCGCCCCCAAATCCGCCTTGAACGCTTTGCCAAGCGCATCGATGGCGATGTAGTCAGGCACCGTGACGAGGGTGCTGGGCGCGTCTGGAAGGTGCGTCAAGGGGCCGAAATATTTCTCGGCGTTGCGATCGACCTCGAGCGCCGCGAGGAACGCCACATAAAAATTGCGCGAGGCAAATCCGAATGTGGCGCCCTGATAGCGCTTGACGATTACGGCGATGTTGCTGGTCCCCAAATCGTCCTGAGCGCGCCGCAATCCCCCCGGCCCGTGGTTGTAAGCTGTGACGGCCAGCGGCCAGCTACCCAGCAGGCGGTAGTTATAGAGCATGAGATTCGCCGCCGCCTCGGTCGCGCTATAAGGGTCCAAGCGTTGATCGACCAGGCTATCGACGCGCATGTAGCGCTTGGCCGTTCCCGGCATGAATTGCCACAGGCCGGCGGCGCCGACGCGGGAATAGGCCGCCGGGTTGAACGATGACTCGACGTGAGGCAGCGCGCCTATTTCGGCAGGTACTCCGCGGTCGGCGAGGACACGCGAAATATTCGCCTCATAGGCTTGGGCCCGGATCAAGCCTTCATGAAAGCGATCGGCCTGTCCAAGCTGAAAGCGAATCCTCTCGATGGCATCGCGAAATTGCGCCGGCGTCGCCTTCTCGCCGAATGTATGCAGAATGCGCCGCTCATGCGCCGTGAGGTTTTCGGTATTGCCGGCGGCAAACCGGCGCAACAATTCCGCGTAGCGTACCTTGGCCTGCATAACCGTATGCTCGCGCTGGCGCGGCGAGTCCGCCGGATCGAATCGCAGCACCTCGTACACCAATCCGAGATTCCAGTCATCGTGCAGCAGGCCTTGGTCAGTGGTGACCTCGGTATACACGCGAATCCAGAAACGCACGTCGGCCTCGAGTTCAGGCGGGTGCGCGAACGGGCCTGAGTCCGGGGCTTGCGCGCCGGCTGAAAAGCATCCGATGGAGACCGCCAGGACAATCGCCGGCAGCAGTATTCGACGTGTGAAGTTCATTTCGCGCAGAATCAAAGGGGCCCGGATAATAACAGTGGAGTGCCGCGAGTGCGCAAGAAGCGAGGTCCGAGAGCGACGTGAAGTTAACCATTCGTCCGCTGACGCCGAGTCTATGGCCGTCGGGTGGTGCCAACTGACGCCGCGAGACAATTTGCCGTGGTTGGATCGTTTCCTGTCTGTATGTGCGTACCGGCATAGCTGCGGCGCTGAAGGCGGCCAAGCCCCCGCCACTCATGCGCTACGAGTTGGGGGACTTTTCGCCGGCCGAAACAGCAGACCGAACAGCAAAAAGATCCCGAGTGCCGCACTCGCCGGAATGATCCAAATTGCGTGCCAATCGTGCCTCACCTGCAGACAGGCATGCGCAGCGGCTGCGGCGTCGCTGCAAGCCGAATCGCTGGTGGCGTAGCGGTTCACGATGGCGCCGGAGACGAAAGCGCCGACGAAGTAGCCTAAGCCGTTGGTGACGAAATTGATCAGGCCTTGCGCGGCGGCGCGTATCTTTTCGCCGGCGCGCTGATCGGTATAGACCTGGCCGCCCACAAAGAAAAAGTCATAACAAACGCCGTGCAATAAAATTCCCGCGTAGATCAGCCACATGCCGCTTCCCGCATCGCCGTTGGCGAAGGCGAAATAGCGCAATCCCCATGCCAGCATCCCCACCAGCATGATCACCTTGATGCCGAAGGTACGCAGTAAGTACGCCAGTGCCAGCATGAACGCCACTTCGGAGATCTGTCCGAAGGTCTGGATGAATGCGGCCTCGGGCACTTTGATCTCATTCAGAAACGGGTTGGCAAAGGTGTAGTAGAACTGCAAGGGAATGCACAAGAGGAATGATCCGACCACAAATATCAAGAAGTCGCTTTTCTTCAGCAGTTGCAATGCGTCCAGTCCCAAGGCGTCGCGCAGCCTGAAGGGCGCATGCGTCGCTTGCGGCGGTGTGTGCGGCAAAAAAAGCGCGTAGGCGGCCATGATCAGCGAGGCGCCGGCCGCGATTTTAAGCGGCGTCACCAGCGCGTCAGCGTGCAAGCTCTTGCCGATGAGTATCCCTGCCGCAATCCACCCCAACGTGCCGAGCACTCGAACGTAGGGAAAGCTGCTGGATTCCTTTAAGTGATGAAAGGCGATGGAATTCGTCAACGACAATGTCGGCATGTAGCACAAGGCATAGAGGATCAGCAGCGGATAGAAAGTGGCGAACGATGTCTGCCTCGATACGACCCACATGAGGCCCGCGCCTAAAAAATGCAGCGCCGCCAGCAGCTTTTCGCTGGCGAACCAGCGGTCAGCGACGATTCCGATAAAGAAGGGCGACACCAACGCGCCGATGGCCGTCGCTCCATACGCGAGGCCAATCTGCGCATCGGTGAAGTGCAAGGTTTGGCCGAGGTAGGTGCCCATGGTGACAAACCACACGCCCCAGATGAAATATTCCAAGAACATCATCAGCGCGAGACGCGCCGGCGCCAGAGTTGTGATCACGGCAGCTCGCGGATGCGGATGTGGCGCAGCGCCAATGATCCGGGATGATCTCCTTGAATGCCGATGACGCCTGCCTTTGCCAAGCCATAGTTCGGGTATTTCGAGAACTTGCTGGCCGCAACCTTCGCCTTCCACTCCGGGCTGCCTAAGTCGTATTCGACTACTTTCTGGTCATTCAACCAGTGCTCGACATGATTGCCCTTGACGAGGATGCGGGTCTTGTTCCACTCGCCGAATGGCTTCACCACGCCGGCGGGTGCGGCGTAAAGGCCATAGGCCGACGCTGCGGAAGTCAATGGGTTGCGGCCATCGGGCGCATTGGCATCGTCAAGCAGCTGATACTCCGGGGCGCTCCAGTAAATCTCATCGTATTCACGGGTGCCGCGATAAAAGACGCCGCTATTGCCCGCTTTGCCGATGCTCCATTCGAGTTCGAGCTCGAAGTCGCGGAACGGCTCGCGCGTCACGAGATCCTCGACGTTCCCCTCCTTCGAAAGCGTCGCGTCGACGACGTGCCAGCCCTTCGGCATGTCCTCCGATCGCCAACCGCGAAAGGTATTGAGCAGTTTGCCGTCGAATAGCGTCTGCCACTTGCCGGTCGCGCTGTCGCCGGCCCGCGCATCCTCCGAACCTGCCATGGCTGCCCCGCTGATGCCTGTGCGGATAAAGCTTGCCAGAACCACCAACCCAACCAACAGCGTGGTCTTGATTCTTGTCTTGTACATTTTTTTTACTTCCCCTTCCATTCGCCGCGTGCCACCGCCGGCACATACGATTCGAGGCCGGGCGGCGGGTAATCAAGTGTCTTGCCGAGCTCGGCGCTTTGGTATGCCGCCATCAACAGGGATACCACGTCCAGTCCGTCATCGAAAGTCAGCCGCGGTGCTTCCTTGCCGAGGAATGCCCGCACGAAATGGCGATCTTCGCTCTCGTAGCCGTATGCGGCGGCCTCGTTGGCTACCACCGGCATCAATCCCAGCTCGGCGTTTTGCTTCTCGACCAAATCCTCGCCGACCCCGCCGCGTACCCTGCGGGAAAAAAACAGATTGAGCCCGCTATCGAGCGTATTCCACGACATCGAGTACTCCGGTCCTAACAGCTCGGCGGACAGGCGCAGGCCGGCGCCCACGTAACTCCAGGAGGTCGAAGCTTCGCCGATGAGGATCTGTTTTTCCGGGGTTTCAAATTCGATTGTGACGCTGGCGAAATCCTCTGACGGTCGCTTTGCGTAATCCACTTCGCTGCCGAAGGCGGCAGAGAGCTCTTCGCTGTAGGGGGACCTCGCCCATTTGAGGCTCGCGATGTGGCCGGTGATGCGCACCGGGCGCACCGAAGAAGCCGCGCTGCCGGGTTGCGTCAACAAATGGCGCACCAGCAGGACCGAGTGACACATCATGTCGTTGAGCACACCGCCGCCCTGCAACTCCCCGCGCCAGAACCAAGGCGCGTGGGGCCCGCTGTGTTCCTCGGAGGCGCGGGCCAGATACGGCCGACCGGTGCTGGCCGCGCCGCGCGCCCAAAGCCGGTTACGACCGGCTTCGATTTGAGGTGCGAATATCTGATTTTCCAAATAGCCATGCGCGACACCGGCCCGCCGAATCAGCTCAACCATGCGCTTGGCTTCAGCGACGTTTCGCGCCAACGGCTTTTCGCAGGCGATGCCGCGCAGCGTTCCCACCCCGCCTTCTAGGGCATGAACGATTTCCTCCATGTTCTCGAGTCGCTTGTGGTTTGGTCCGGTCAGCCAAAGCGCCTCGATCAAAGGATCTGCCACCATGTCGCGAATGGACGCGTGGGCCTTGGCCTCGCCAATATCCAAGCTGCGCGCCAACGCCGCCGCCGCGCTGGTATGCGCAAGATTCGGACTCCACACGCCGCGCACATCGGCATCCCGAACCGCTTGAAAGGCCTGCATGTGAAAGCGGGCATTGAAGCCTGAGCCGACGATGCCGACGCCGAGGGGTCCTGCATGGCGAGTCTTGTTGTTGATCATGGTGAACCTAAGCCCAGTTTGTGCAGTAGTTCCGGCGGCGGCGGATCGAACTTCGATAATGGCACGTTGCCGATGTAGCCCAGATCTTGCCGGCCCGCAGAGGTGGAGTAGAAGCCCCCGACCGTCAAATTGCGGAACCGGGAAAAGAACTGCGCGGCCCGCGCAAACTTTGGCTGAGCATTGGGCTCGTAGCAAATGTCATCGCAAATCGCATGCTGCTGCCTTTCATCGAGATCGCCGAAACGCTTCTTGAACCGCAGCTGCGCTTCGGCATCCAACCATGCCAACCCCTCGAGCAACACCGGCCTGTCCTCGAGCTGGCGCGGATAAGGCGCACTCACCCATTCGTCGATGAAATCGACTACCCCGACACTCGCCGCGCTGGGCGAGCTGCCATCGGCCGGCAAAATGATATCGCACAGGGTGGTTGCGGTTCGCCGTTGACCGGCAGAGAGCGTCAGCGGCCAGACCTCTCCGGGCTGGTAAAGCTTGCCGAGATTCGGATCGGTGCCGTAGCCTTTGGCCACCGGCTGTGAGGCCGTCAATTCCCCGCTCGACGCATCGTGATTCCACACGGGCATCGCGGCGGCCGCGGCCAGCATCCACTTGATTGTCGTGCGTCGGTCCGTCATAGCTCCTTCCTCCGCATCAAGTCCGCGATTTTGTCCGACGCGCGCCAAGCCAACGCCATAATCGTCAACGTCGGATTCTTGTCGGCGTTGGAAACAAACACGGCGCCGTCGTTCAAGAACAGATTTTTCACATCCCAGGTCTGGCACCACTCATTGGTGACGGAGGTTTCGGCCTTCGCGCCCATCATGGCACCGCCGACTTCGTGGATGATGAATCCGCCCGGCGAAATGGCCTCGGCGCCGTCTGTCTTGACTCTGTCCATCACGCGCCCGCCCATGGCGTCGATGATTCCCGCAAAGGTTGTCTGCATGTGAGCCGCTTGTCGCGTTTCATGCTCCGACCACTGCCAATGAAAACGCAGCACCGGAATACCCCACTTGTCCGTTACCTTAGGATCGATCTCGCAGAATGACTTCTCATTCGGAATCATTTCGCCGCGGCCGGCGAAGCCGACAAAGGAACCGTAATAGCGCCGTGCGTCATCTTTGAGTTTCTTCCCGTAGCTTCCCGCCGTGAGGGAGTCAATGCCGCGCAAGGTGCCGAGATCCGGCATCCGTCTGCCGCCGCCGAATTCAATATGATAGCCGCGGGCAAAATCCATCTTCCCTTGCTGCTGCTCTTGGTATAGCCACCACGGTGCGTATAACGCCTCTCCGCTGGCTCCATCTTCATTTAGCGGCGGCAGACTCTCGAGCAGCGGCACTTGGCCGCGCACGCTGCTGCCCACGGTATCCATGAGATAATGGCCGACTTTGCCGCTCGAGTTCGCGAGACCGTTGGGAAACTGCGCGCTCTTCGAATTGAGCAAAATCCTCACCGTCTCGCATGCGCTCGCGGCCAGCACAACCACGCGGGCATTCACCCGATGCTCGGCACCGCTGCGCTTGTCGACGTACTTCACGCCCTGCGCCAGGCCGTTTGGTCCCAGCACGACTTCGCGGACCATCGCGTTGGTGATGATATCCAGATTGCCGGTGGCCAGCGCCGGCGGCAGATGCACGGTGGTCGATTGATAGTTCGCGCGCACCGAGCAGCCGCGCCCGCAATCCGTTGCCCATAAGCACGCTGCGCGTTGCTGCATATGGGCGGCGATGATCCTTTGCGCCTTGAGGTTGCCGGGATGCAAGAGCGCCGGAGAGCGCTTGAAATCGAGCTGGCGCGTGAGCACGGCGCGGTGCCCGGGAATGATTGGAATCCCGAGGCGCCCCGCACGTTGCTGCACCAAATAATCGCTGACTATGGGCGCCGGCGGCGGCAGCAGGCAACCTTCGGGCGAGTTGGGCGTGTTCTCCAAGCCCTCGGACGTGCCGTACACGCCGATGAGCCTTTCCACCTTGTCATAGTAGGGCGCCACGTCCTCGTAAGAGAGGGGCCAGTCAAAGCCTAGGCCGTCGCGGCTGTGCGGCTTGAAATCATACGGACCATTGCGCAGGGAAATGCGTCCCCAGTGATTGGTGCGGCCGCCCAGCATGCGCGCGCGCCACCAGGCGAAGCGGCCGCGCGGATCGTCGGTCGATTGCACATACGGTTCCCCGGGTACCGTCCAGCCGCCATCGATGGTGGCATCGTAAAAGCCGAACTCTTTTTCGGGCGTGACGGTCCCGCGCAAGGGCGCCTGCTCCGGGGTCTGGAACATGGGGGTCTCGCGCTCGGGCACGTAGTTGCGCCCCGCCTCCAGCATGAGCACCTTGGCTCCTTCCATGCAGAGGGTGTAAGCGCTCTGGCCGCCCGCGGCGCCGGAGCCCACGACTATAACGTCGTACTGCTTATGCTTCGCGGTGGAGGTCACGTGCGCGCGGCTGGTATCGGTAACTGGCACATTGGCGCCGAAGTTTAGCGTAGAGCGGCTGAGTTTCTAGTCGCACGCTCAAATCTCCCGGCGCGTTGACACCAGCCTTGGCCGCCATATCTATAACCGGTTGGACGTGTATCGCAGAGCCTGAGAGCTACTATCGCCATTTAGGTCTGATCGGTTATACAATAGTCCCCAATCACCGGAATTCTCTCATGTGGGCACAATCCGCTGCTGAAATCGGGAAGATCGTCGCCGCCGCGCGTCAGCATCATCGGCTAACGCAGGCTGCGCTAGGGCAGGCCATCGGCGCCAGCCAGAAGTGGGTCTCCGAAGTCGAGGCGGGCAAGGAGACCGCGCAGATCGGCAAAGTGCTCCGGGCCCTGAGCCATCTCGGTGTGCGCCTGCAGAGCGGCATCGCCCCGTGGGATGAGAAGGTCGAAGCAGGCGGGACCCATCCCGCCATCTCTTTGTCCGATATCATTTCAGCCAACGCCGTGCCGCAAACGTTCCGCCGCACCACATGAAACTGCATGTCTGCCTGGAAGGCAGAGTGGCGGGAACGTTGGACGCGAGCGGTGGCCGCGCGCGGCTCGCCTACTCTGAGGATTGGCTCAGTGCGCGTGGCGCCTACCCGCTGTCTCAAACGCTGCCGCTACGATCGAGCCCTCACGTGGGCAATAACGTCACGAACTTTCTATGGGGATTGCTCCCCGACAACGAACTTACCGTGGCCAGCTGGGCTCAACGTTTCAACGTCTCGGCTCAAAACCCGATCGCCCTGCTCGCCCGCGTCGGGGAAGATTGCGCGGGCGCGGTGCAACTGATCCGCGAAGAGCGGCTCGAGGAAATCCTGGCCGAAGAATCCCTACCCCCTCAAGTTCAATGGCTGACCGATCGGGAAGTCGCCATGCGGATGCGCCATCTAGTCCGCGACGTGAGCGCCTCGCGCGAGAACCGCGAGGAGGGGCAATTTTCCCTGTCGGGTTCTCAGGCTAAAACAGCGTTCTTTTACGACACCGATCTCAAGCGCTGGGGCATACCGAGGGGCCGTACGCCGACGACGCACATCTTCAAACCCGTCTCCAATGGCCTGGATGGGTTTGCGGAAAACGAGCACTTTTGCCTATGCCTGGCGCGCCGCGTGGGACTGTCCTCGGCAGGAACCGAATGGCACTTCCTCCGCGGCATCCCGACGCTGGTCGTCGAACGCTACGACCGATTGCAACTTGACCGTCGATGGCACCGGATCCACCAAGAAGATGCCTGCCAGGCCCTCGGGATTCACCCGAGCCTCAAGTCCGAGAGCGAGAACGGTCCGGGCTTGAAGGAAATCCTGAGTCTCCTGAATGGCTCCGATGAACCCGCCGTGGATCGCGAACGGCTCCTCAAAAGCGTCTGTTTTCTGTACTTCTTGGCCGCCACCAACGCGCACTCGAAGAACCTCTCGCTGCTGTACAGCCGCGGCGCCAATCGGTTCAGCATGCGCTTATCGCCGCTCTACGATGCGGCGAGCGCTTGGCCCTATCCGCGCCAAATTCCGGTTGAAACAATGCAACTCGCGATGCGCGTCGGTGGAGAGTCGCTCCTGAAAGAGATCACCCCGCAGCATTTTGTCGATCTCGCCAAAGACTGCGGGTTTCAACCGGATGCCATGCTCGCGATCTTGCACGATCTGGCAAGGCGCTTACCGCAGGAAGCGGAAGCGTTGCTCAAACAATTGGATGCGCCGCACATGGCGCCCACGGTGCTGAAGAAGCTGGTCGAGGGAATCGCCCTGAAATGCGAGACAACCTTGAGACAGTTGTCCCGATTCTGAGTGACGACTAGTCAATAACCAAACGGCTATGGGATATCTCCGCTTGACTCGGATATCCGACCAGTTATGATCCAGTCAATAGCCAACAGGTTATT
Source organism: Gammaproteobacteria bacterium (assembly GCA_034667905.1). Classification (GTDB taxonomy): domain Bacteria; phylum Pseudomonadota; class Gammaproteobacteria; order Steroidobacterales; family Steroidobacteraceae; genus Bog-1198. Next base: position 152,280 of record JAXDQK010000133.1, read on the forward strand.
GATCGTGACGCCAGACACCCATGACATTCTTTTCAAATCGTTGGCCGATCCGACTCGCCGGGCGATCTTCGAACGCCTATGCCGCGGAGGAGAACAGACAGTGAGGGCCATGACAGCTCAGTCCGGGGTCTCGCAACCGGCTGTCTCAAAGCACCTGGGAGTTCTGAAGCAGGCCGGGCTGGTGCGCGACCGCCACGAAGGTCGCCAGACGCACTACAGCGCGCAGCTCGGCGCCTTGGCCCCGCTGATCGACTGGACCAGTCAAATGGCCGGGTTCTGGCAAAGCCGATTCGACCACCTCGAAGATCTACTCAAAAGGATGGACCAATGAGCAATCCTGCGACCGAAGCGCTCTCCGTCGTCGTCGAACGGGAGATACCTTTTCCGCCGGAAAAAGTCTGGCGCGCGCTCACCCAACCACCCCTGATCGAGGACTGGCGGATAGCGTGAGGGGACTCACCGCCTAAGCGGCGGTCACCGCGCCAACGCGCGCGCACCTGCCGACTCAGAGCGTGATCCATCGCGCGGCAGGAACACGACGCCGTCCTTCATAACGAACGTAACGTTCTTGAGGACGCTCACATCCGCGAGCGGATCGCTTGCCACGGCGATCAGGTCCGCATACGCCCCCGCTGCAACCACGCCGATCTCGCCGCGCTTGCCGAGCAGCTCAGCCGCCCGCGATGTCGCCGATTGAATGGCTTGCATGGGCGTCATGCCGAATTCAACTTCGCGTGCGAATTCCTCGGCAATCGGCTCGGACCACTTGAACCCGCCCACATCCGTGCCGAAGGCTATCTTGACGCCCGCACGCAATGCTTTGGTGAAGGAAACGCCATGAAGTGCCGCACGCTTGCGGTCGCGCTTTCCTGAATCCGTGTCCGGGGGATCCCAATCCGTGTAATACACTTGCAGGGTCGGCACGTACCAAGTGCCCTGCTTGAGCATCTGCTTGATCTGCGCGTCCGTTAACTCGAGCCCGTGCTCGATCGAATCGCATCCCCCGTCGAGTGCGCGCTGTAAACCCAGGCCATTGTAGGCATGGCACGCCACTTTCCTTCCCCAGCCGTGCGTTTCGTCCACGATCGCCCTGAGTTCCTCGACAGTGAGCGTCGGCTGCGAAACCAGGGCGCCCTGCGCGTCGAGCCACGAGCGATGGGTCATATACACTTTGATCCAGTCTGCACCGTGATCCAATTGTTCGCGCGCGGCCTTGCGCGCCTCGACCGGGCCGTCGATCAGCTGCGAACCCTTGGGTACCGTGATCTCCGGTGCGTAGTCTTCGAGGGGATAACCACCGGTCGATGAAATCGACAAGGTCGACACCCACATCCGCGGCCCCGGTATGATTCCCTCGTTGATGGCCTTTTTGATGCCGACATCGCCGTACCCAGCACCCTCGGTTTCCACGTCGCGAATGCTAGTGAAGCCCTGCTCGAGCGCGCGGCGTGCGGATACGACGGCGCGCGCCGCTCGATACGAAGCAGGAGCCTTCAACAATTGAGCATCGTAGCCGCCGTCCGCCGGATCCTCGCCCTGTAAAAAAATGTGGGTGTGCGTATCGATGAGGCCCGGCAACAGCGTTGCAGATCCCAAGTCGATCACTTGCGCCGCGGCGGGCAAGGGGGAGTTGGCCGGGATCACATCGATGATGCGATTACCCCGAATGACTATTTGGACGTTGCTTCGAGGCTTCTCGCTGGTTCCGTCGATGAGCCACTTCGCCCGAACGACGAAGGTTCTCGAATCAGAAGTGCCCGCCGCGGCGCGATTGGCATTTTGCGCAATCGCCACGCTTCCGCAGAGAACGAGCCCCAGGGCAAGTAAAAATTTTCGGTTCATAGTCGAACGTACGCCACTGCTTGAGCCGGGCTCAAGCATAGGTAATACGCGTTACTCGCTCATCCGCACTTCGAGTCGCCGCAATTCAAGCAGGTGTTGCAGCCGTCCATCATCACCACGGCCGCTGTGCTGCACTTGGCGCAAAGCTGCGCGCCTTCCGGAAAATGCGACTTGGAAAAGGCATCCGTTTGCTTGGTTCGCGCCTCGAATTCGGCACGCTTCTCGTCGACCAACTTGCGCTGGTGCACATCGAGTTCCGGCTTCTTGAGCAGGCCAATGGATTGCAGATGGCGCTCGATCACGTAGCCCAATTCGGCAATGGTTGAGGGCATGAACTTGCCGCCGGGCTGCCAATAGCCGCCCTTCGGATCGAATACAGCCTTGAGCTCATCGACCAGGAAAGTCGTATCGCCGCCCTTGCGAAACACCGCGGAAATGACCCGCGTCAGGGCCACGATCCACTGGAAGTGATCGAGGTTCTTCGAATTGATGAAGACCTCAAACGGTCTGCGCTGTTCATGTTGAGTGCCTTCGTTGAGCACGATGTCGTTGATAGTGACGTACATGGCATGATCGGACACGGGTGTCTTGATCTTGTAAGTCGAGCCGATCAGCACTTCCGGCCGCTCGAGCTTCTCGTGCATCCAAATAACGTTGTCCTGGCTTTTCAGCGCATCCTTGGGGGTGGCCGCAGGCGCCTCCTTCGCTTCAGGTTTCTGCACGCGGTACTTAGCGATTTTTTTGTCGATTTTGATTTGAGCCATGATCAAAATTTCCCGTAGTAGCCTTCTTTGAGTGCATCGAACAGATTGGCGGCGGTATGCATTTCACCGTCGTACTCGATCTCCTGATCGCCGCGAGCCTCGACTTCGGTGCCATCCTCCAATGTGAAGATGTAAGTGGTGTTCTTCAAGTCGTCTTCTTTGACCAAAACGCCTTGGAAGGCCTCCGGATTGAAGCGGAACGTCGTACAGCCCTTCAGACCCTGTTCATAGGCGTACATGTAAATGTTCTTGAAATCCTCGTACTTATAATCGGTGGGCACATTGGCGGTCTTCGATATCGAGGAATCGATCCACAGCTGCGCCGCAGCTTGGATATCCACGTGCTCCTTCGGGCCGATGTCATCGGCAGAAATAAAGTAGTCCGGCAGTTTCTCGGCGGGGTTTTGCGAGTTGGGCATCGCGCGAGAATTGATCAATTCTCGGTATGCCAGCAACTCGAAGGAAAACACGTCGATTTTTTCTTTGGACTTCTTGCCCTCTCGCAGCACATTGCGGAAATAGTGGTGCGCAAAGGAGGGTTCGATGCCATTCGAGGCATTGTTGGCAAGCGACAAGGAAATGGTGCCCGTCGGTGCAATCGAGGTGTGATGCGTGAAGCGCGCCCCGACTTCGGCCAGTTCATCGACCAATTCCGGCGATGCCTCGGCGATGCGCTGCATATAGCGGCTATAGCGCGCGTGCAGCACGCGGCCGGCGACTCGCGCACCCACGCGCCAACCGTCTTTCACCATTTCGGGGCGTTTGCGCAACATTTCGCGCGTCACCGTGAATTCCTCGTTCATGATCGGTGCCGGGCCCTTCTCCTTCGCAAGGTCGAGCGCCGCTTCCCAACCGGCCACGGCCATTTCTCGCGACACATTTTGGGAGAAGGCCACGGATTTCTTCGAGCCGTACTTCATGCACAGCATGGTGATGGCGGAGCCCAAGCCCAAAAAACCCATGCCATGGCGGCGCTTGCGCATGATCTCTTCGCGCTGCTGCGGCAGGGGCAGGCCGTTGATCTCGACCACATTGTCCAGCATGCGCGTGAAGACCTTCACCACCTTGCGATAGGTTTCCCAGTCAAAGCGGGCATCCTCGGTGAACGGATCAACCACGAATTTCGTGAGATTCACCGAGCCGAGCAGACAAGATCCGTACGCGGGCAACGGTTGCTCGCCGCAGGGATTGGTGGCGCGCACATTTTCCGTCCACCAGTTGTTGTTCATCTCATTCACCTTGTCGATGAGGATGAATCCGGGCTCCGCAAAATCGTAGGTGGATGTCATGATGACATCCCACACCCGGCGCGCCGGCAACGTCTTGTAGATCTTGCAGGCAACCAGACCTTCTTCGTTCGCGACATAACCCTCGGTGTAGGGCCACTCACGCCAGACGAATTTGCCGGTATCGGTCAGATCAGGCCGCTCCGCTTCGTATTCTTGCCGTCCTAAGGGAAAAGCCAGCGTCCAGTCGCCGTCGCTCTTCACGGCTTTCATGAATTCGTCGGTGACCAACAGCGACAAATTGAATTGCCGCAAGCGGCCGTTCTCGCGCTTGGCGCGGATGAACTCCAACGCGTCCGGATGACCGATGTCGAAGGTACCCATCTGCGCACCGCGCCGGCCGCCGGCCGACGAGACGGTGAAGCACATCTTGTCGTAGATATCCATGAACGACAGAGGGCCCGATGTATAGGCACCGGCACCGGACACGTACGCGCCGCGCGGCCTCAACGTAGAGAATTCATAGCCGATGCCGCAACCCGCTTTGAGCGTGAGGCCTGCTTCGTGCACCTTCTTCAGGATATCGTCCATGGAATCGCGAATCGTGCCGGACACGGTGCAATTGATGGTCGATGTCGCCGGCTTGTGTTCCAACGCGCCGGCATTCGAGGTGACACGTCCCGCTGGAATTGCGCCATGGCGCAAGGCCCAGAGAAAGGATTCGTACCACTGCTCGCGGCAATGCTCGCCTTCCACGTCGGCAAGCGCGCGCGCGACGCGCTTATAAGTGTCGTCCATCGACTTATCGACAGGAGATCCGTCCTTCGCAGTCAGCCGGTATTTCTTATCCCAGATGTCGAAAGAAGCTTCTTGATAAGGAATGCTGCCAACGTCTTTGGGCTGTATTTTGACCACCGTATTCATGGGTATTTACGCCGCTCCGTTATATTTATCGATCTAATTTCTGGACACAAATGGCGGTGTTCCACGCGAAAAAAAGGTGTTGGGGACGAAACCTTAAGCTGAGGGACTTACCGGGCCTGTCGAACACAACATCTTGTGTTTGAGTCGAGAGGGTACGGCGCGATGCCGATCAACGTCAAGAGATTTTTCAAGGTATTTTCAGCTAAATAACAATATATATATCAATCGCTTACAGAAATGTTCCGAGAAACTAGCTGATTACACTTTCGCAAGCGGAGGTCAAGCGCAAAAACGTATATCGCAAGATCTTGTGTTTCCACACGTTATCCACAATATGTCCCATTGACTTTGAACCACGTCACACTTTTAGGGCGCCTCCTTGCTCTACGCCCCAGCCCGCGCTAGCCGTTGATCCTTGCCGCACTCCGACCCGCGCCGCGAATCCCTAAGGCTCGCGCAGTTTCCGATTTATGGCCTGCGCCGTTCTTTGCAAGTTGAAATCCGTCCGGCCGTCCCTATTTCCTCAAGCCACGCGCGTAAGTTGCGATTTAGGAAATCTTGCACTTAAACCTTATTCTTTTATTAGGAGTTTTAGACAATGACCGTCGTACGTTATGAGCCCTGGGCACTCGTCAGCCGGCTCCAGAAAGAAGTCGATCGTTTGTTTGGCGCGCCGTTGACGACGGCTGCCGATTCCGGGGCTTGGCTGCCGCCGGTGGACATCCACGAGGAAGCGAATCAGTTCGTACTGAACGTGGATCTGCCCGGTGTCGATCCGAAGGCCGTGGAAATTACCTCTGATCAGGGCGTGCTGACCATTCGCGGGCAGCGAGAGGACTCTCGCAAAGAGTCGCGTGAAGGCTTCCGCCGCATCGAGCGCATCAACGGCGAATTCCAGCGCCGGTTCAGCCTGCCGGAATCCGCGGACGCGCAGAACATCAAGGCGAAGGTCGCCAACGGTGTGCTCGAGGTCTCCATACCTAAGCTGGCGCAAGTGCAGCCGCAACGGATTATGGTAGAAGCCGCCTAAAGGACCCTCCGAGCGCGTCCTTCCGTGTAAAATCGCGATACTGGCGAGCAAGGCCGGACTCAAAAGTCCGGCCTTGTTTTTAGCCGCGCGCATACGCGGCCACCTATCCCGAAGGATTGCGCATGAATCTGCGTCTCAAGTTTGCAGAAGCCGCGCTCGCCGCCGCTTTTTTAAGCGCACCGGTGTACGCGGTCACTCCTGCCCCCGATGCGGCCCCGCTGCCCTCGCTGGCGCCCATGGTCAAGCGCGTCTCGCCTTCCGTCGTGAATATCGCCACCCGGGGCACCATTAAAGATCGCTCCGGGCGCAATCCGCTGTTGGACGATCCGTTTTTCCGTCGCTTCTTCGACGCACCGCCGGACGCGAGGCCGCGCGAGCGGCAATTCCAGAGCGCCGGTTCCGGCGTCATCGTCGATGCAAAAAACGGCTACATCATCACCAACCATCATGTCGTCGAGAACGCCACCGAGATCACGATTACGCTGCTTGATAACCGGACCTTTTCGGCCAAGGTCATCGGCACGGATGAAGGCGCGGATGTTGCCGTGCTGCAAGCCAAGCAGCCCAATCTTGTCGCCATGTCGCTCGGCGATTCGGCCAAGCTCGAGGTCGGCGATTACGTCGTCGCCATCGGCAACCCCTTCGGTCTGCAGCACACGGTGACCGCGGGAATTGTCAGTGCCTTGGGGCGCACCGGCATCAATCCCGAACCCGGCGGATATGAAGATTTCATTCAAACCGACGCTTCGATCAACCCCGGCAACTCCGGCGGCGCGCTGGTGAATCTGCGCGGCGAACTCGTCGGCATCAACTCCGCCATTTTATCGGGCAGCGGCGGCAACATCGGCATCGGATTTGCCATTCCCGTGAACATGGTTCGCGCCAGCATGGACCAGCTGATTAAATTCGGCCAAGTCAAACGCGGCATTCTTGGCGTGCAGCTCTATAGCATCACCGCCGACATCGCCAGGGAATTCGGACTCACCGAGACCACCGGCGCGCTGGTCGCGGGTGTGGCGCAGGGCTCGTCCGCGGAACGCGCCGGCATCAAAACCGGCGACATCATCGTCTCGCTCAATGGCATCACCATGAAAAACTCCGGGGAGTTGCGCAATGCCATCGGCATGCTGCATGTGGGCGACAAGGTTGAAGTGGGACTGCTTCGCGAAGGCAAACCGCACAAAGTCACCGCCTTGATTGGCGAGCGCGGCGAGGTAGAATCCGCCGGCGTCACGGAGATCCACAAGGGTCTCGAGGGCGCCGAATTGGCGGATGCGCCGGATGGCGGCGGGGTTGTCGTGAGTAAAGTGCAAGAAACAAGCGCTGCGGCGCAATCCGGCCTGCGGACCGGCGATGTCATCCTCGGGGTGGGCCGAACACCCGTCACAAACATGCGATCGTTTCGCGAAGCGGTTAAGGGCGCGACCGTGCTCGTCCTCAAGATTCGCCGCGGCAGCGACACGCTGCTGCTGCCGATTCGCTGATGCGCCTGCTGTCCCTCGTCGTTCTCGGCGGCACCGGATTTCTGGGCACGCGCCTGGTGGCCCGGTTGATCAAAGACGGGCATCAGGTGACCGTGCTATCGCGCGACCGCGAGCAGCACAAGCATTTGCTGGTGCTGCCTGGCCTCACGCTGGAGAATTGCGATGTGTACCAGGAAGCGCAGCTGAGCGAGCGTTTCCGCGGCAAGGATGTGGTCATCAATCTCGTCGGTATTCGCAACGAACGCGGCTTCGGCGGCGCCGGCTTCAAGCGCGCGCATACGGAACTCACGCAGCACGTGCTGAATGCCGCCCGTTCCGCAGGCGTCACGCGCCTGCTGCAGATGTCCGCTTTGAAAGCGGCGCCCGATGCGCCGAGCTATTACTTGCGCTCGAAGGGCGATGCGGAAAAGTTGATTCGCGACCAAATCACAGCGTTGGATTGGAACATTTTTAAGCCATCGGTGATGTTCGGCCCAGGCGACTCTTTCTTGAATCGCATTGCCGGGCTCATGGCGGCGATTCCTTTCATCTTCCCTGTCGCGAGGCCCAATGCGCGTCTTCAGCCCGTGTTCGTGGATGATGTCGTGAATGCCATGCTGCGCTGCCTGCACGGCGGCACAAGCAGCCGCCAGATCTATGAGCTCGGCGGCCCGCAGGTGTGCACGTTGCGTGAAATTACCGCCCTGGTGGGGAAGCTGACGCACCGGCGGCGCTTGATCATCGGTCTGCCGGGTCTTCTCGGCAGCATGATGGCTTTCTTCATGAATTTTGTGCCTGGGCGGCCTTTCTCCAGCGACAACTATCGAACGCTCAAGGTCGACAGCGTGTGCAGGGAAGACGGCTTTGCCAAGCTCGGCATCAAGCCGCAATCCATGGCGGCTTCGGCCCGGCTTTTCCTGGGCGCTCAAGAGGACAATGCGCGTCTCAGCCAGAACCGCGCGGCAGCGGGTCGCGCCAAGGCGATGCTGAACAAGACGCTAAACGACTTAGGCCGCTAGCCCAAAGGTCTTAAGGGTGCGCGGCCGAATCAGGCCCCGTCGCGACCTTCGCCGCGTGCGTCGAATCCGCCGTCGGCAGGTAGATCTTCGCGATGGCAAGCGCCAGGAAGTAGGGTTCCGGATCGTTGCGATTGGTCAGGACGATCACGCTGAGACGGTGGGCCGGAAATCGCACGATACAATTGCGAAAGCCCATGGTCTCGCCGGAGTGCCACAACGACTCGCCCGTGATGCGCCACCCGAAGCCATACTGAACCGCGGGGTCATCGGTCTGCGTAGCGGGGGCAAAGGCGGATCGCAATGACGCGGCATGCAATAGGCGCTCGTCATAGAGCGCAGCATCCCACTTCGCCAGATCGTCGGTCGAGGAATAAACGCCGCCGTCGCCGAGCACTGCGCTCGTCAAGCTCTGATCGGTGCGCTGCCAGGCGCCATTGACGAAGCTGTAGCCGTACGCGCGGACGCTCACGTTCGAGATTCCGTCCTCGAAAGCCACTGTATTTTGCATGTGCAGGGGACGAAAAATCCGATCACGCACGAATGATGCGAAATCCGTGGCCGAGGCGCGCGCGACGATCAGCGATAACAAGGCGTAGCCGCTATTGCTGTAGCGATACGCGGTTCCGGGTGGAAAGTAGGTGCGATTCGCTGATTCCAGCAAGTGAAGCACGTCAACATCGTGCAGCTGCTGCGAGGTGTCTTCCGCCATGAGGTCTTCGTAATCGATCAGTCCGGAGGTGTGCGTGAGCAGGTGCCGAATAGTGATGTCATTGGCCGCTGCCGGGAGCGTAGGCAGCCATTTGCGCACGGGATCCTGGAGCGATAGACGTTTATCCTCAACGAGCAGCAATATCGCGGCCGAGGTGAATTGCTTGGTCATCGAGGCCAAGCGGTAGTTGGTCGCGGGCGTAGCGCGGACTTGGGCTTCAAGATCGGAGAAGCCATAAGCGCGCCTGAAAATCGGCAATCCATCGCGAAGAACCAACACGCCGGCCCCGGGCACAGCGCCGGCATAGGGGCGCATCAGCGCATCGATCTGCGCCGCCGGGTTGGGTTTCGAGGACGAGCATCCGGCGGCGAGCAGCATCGCTGCCCACAAGCTCAAAGAGCGCATGCGCTCAATCATCGCGCCCAGGAGGCCCCGGAAATGCGGCGGCGGCCGCGAAGATCCAATCGCGAAACTGCGCCACTTTAGGCAGCGCCAGAAAGCTTTTCGGACAAACGAAATGATAGGCCGAGGAGTAGGGCACCGCGCCCGTGCCGGCGATTTTGAGCGAGCCTTTCTGCAGTGAGCGTGTGACCAGCGTCCAGCGGGCGAGCGCGTACCCCAACCCTTCTTCGGCCGCCGTGAGCAGGCCTACGGAATCCTCGATGCTGGGCGACCTAGAGTGCCACGCAGCCTCCTCGGCAACTTGAGCCCAGACTCGCCACGGCTCATCGGCGCTCTCCAACAAGGGATATTCGCTCAAAGAAGTGCCGCGCTCGAGCATGCCGTACTGTTTGATCAGCTCCGGGCTTGCAACCGGCACCAACCAGTCGTCCAGCAATTTTTCGCTGTGCACGTTCGGATAATTGCCGCGGCCGAAACGGATCGCAATGTGATTGGTGCTTCTCGAAAAATCCACGAGATCTCGCGAGGTATGAAAGCGCAGCTCGATGTCGGGATACTTGCGTCGAAATGAGCGCAGACGCGGCAGCAGCCAAATCTGCAGGAACGAGGACAACAACGTTATCTGCAGTGGTCCGGCGCGGCGGTGATGCTTCATCTGCTGTAGCGCGGACTCGAGTTTTTCCAGCCCCGATCTCACGGCCGGCAGTAGCTCGAGACCCTCATCGGTGATTTCGACCCGCCGGCCGCTGCGCCGGAACAACGGCACTTGGATATACGCTTCCAGCGTCTTGATCTGCTGGCTCACGGCCGCCGGCGTGACATTGAGTGCATCGGCAGCGGCCGAAAAACTGAGGTGCGCGGCCACAGCTTCGAATACCCGCAAGGATCCCAAAGGCAATCGGTCGTAGGCGGATGGCACTTAAGTTTTCCTTAACAGTCGGTCAGAGACTGCGTTTGTTCGCAACGCACCTTCGGAACAATCTACTCAACGTAGCAGTAATTCTTAACGGAGCGCATATCATGAACGAAATATTCTATGTCACAAGGCTGGTGCAGGGCCTGCTTGCCTTAACCATCGTATCCGCAATCGTCGCCGCGATTCAGTTCGCGCTGGTCGATTGAGCCGAGCCCTCTGATGTTCCACACACCAGGATGTCGCGCTCGTGCTGGGGAAGCTTTGCCAGCGCGCGTACACGGCGATAGAAGGCAGTCAGGTTGCCGCCGGCTGCCTTCAACTCCCGCTCGAAGCCTGGCACGCACGCGTAGTAGGTGGCAATGGACGCCAGGTGCGCATTGTTGATGTCCTTCGCGAACCACACGTCGAATGGCGCATGGCCGTCGTCCCACTGCGACCTGATCACCACATAGGCTTCGCGCATGGCCTCTAAAATTTCGCGCTTGCGCTCGCGCATCAATGGCGCTGGAACGCCCGAGCCATATAGCGTGCGCAGGCGATCACGCGTTTGGCTCATGAGATCGATGACTTCCAGATAGCGCTTTTGCTGGACGAGGTGATCCGCCAAATCCTTGTCGCGGCCTTGTTGCTTAAGCCAACGCCTTACCCCTTCTTCCTCTACCGTGGTGGCGAGCGCCTCGTTGAAGGCGGCATCGTTCGGCACATAGAGCAACTGGTGGGTAAGCTCGTGAAAAATGATTGCCGCCAACTCCACGTCGTTCCACGCCACCATGGAACTTAAGATGGGGTCGTCGAAATGGCCGAGGGTGGAATAGGCGGCGACGCCCCCGACCACCACGTCGAAGCCTTTGGCATGCAAGCCGGCGGCGAAATGGCGGGCACGGGCTTCCACAAAATAACCTCGGTAAGAAACGCAACCGACGATGGGAAAACACCACTGCTTCGCGTCCACGGAAAACTCCGGTGCGGCCACCACGTTCCACACCACATAGGGCCTGCCGATGTCCGCATACTTCCGGTAGCTGCCATTGTCCGGCAGCCCCAGCTCGCGGCTGGCGAAGTCGCGGATCGCCGTGACCGATTTCAACTGCGCGCGCAACGCTTTGGGCGTCGAGGGTTTGTCGATGACACCGGCAATGGGCTCTCGCCTGGACATGAGGGCGAAATGGCCTTGCGCACTCTGTAGCAAGTAGCAGCCGCCGCTCAAGGCGGCAATGAGCGCAATCGCCGCGGCTGCGCGGATTGTGACGACGATGCTGTTAAGATTCACTTATGCAAGTGTATCTGGTTGGCGGTGCGGTTCGAGACGCGCTGCTTGGGCTTCCGGTGAAGGAACGCGATTGGGTCGTCGTGGGGAGTACCCGGGACGAGCTGTTGCGCTTGAAATATCGCGAAGTGGGCCGCGATTTTCCGGTGTTCCTGCACCCTCAATCCCATGAGGAATATGCACTGGCGCGGCTGGAGCGCAAAGTAGCGCCGGGCTACCGCGGGTTCACGGTTGAATTCGGTCCTGAGGTCACGCTCGAGGAGGATCTCGCACGCCGTGATCTGACCATCAACGCCATCGCGCAAACCGAAGACGGATCGCTGGTCGATCCCTTCCACGGACAGCACGACCTTGACGATCGCGTGCTTCGGCATGTCTCGCCGGCCTTCGTCGAGGATCCGGTGCGCATCTTGCGCGTGGCGCGGTTTGCCGCACGCTTTGCTTCCTTGGGCTTTCGCGTCGCGCCGCAGACCCTGGAACTCATGCGCGCGATGTCGGCGCGCGGCGAGGTCGACGCGCTGGTGGCCGAACGTGTGTGGCAGGAAACCGAAAAGGCCCTGCGCGAGCCGGGGGCCAGCGTATTTTTTCGCGTGCTGCGCGAATGCGGCGCGCTGAAGATCATCTATCCGGAAATCGATGCGCTGTTCGGGGTACCTCAACCGGAGAAGTGGCACCCGGAAATTGACACCGGCGTGCACACCTTCATGGTGCTCGATCAGGCGGTGCACTTGAGTGCGGAGCCGAAGGTTCGCTTCGCCGCGCTGGTGCACGATCTTGGCAAGGCAACCACTCCGCATGAGGAGTGGCCCGGCCACAAGGGACACGAAGAGCGCAGCGTTGCCCTCATCGAGGCGATGGCTAAGCGATTGCGGCTGCCGAACGAGTATTGCGAGCTCGCCGTGATTGTGGCGCGCTACCACGGCAACGTGCACCGTGCCTTTGAGTTGCGCGCAAGAACCATCTTGGGAATCCTGGAAAAAACCGACGCATTTCGGCGGCCCGAGCGATTCTCCCAGGCGCTGCTCGCCTGCGAGGCCGACTCGCGCGGCCGCTTGGGCCTCGAGGACCAGCCTTATCCGCAGCGGCCTTATCTGCAAGCCGCGCGCGATGCCGCCGCTGCGATCAAACCGACGGCACAGGACATTGCCCAATATGCCGGGCCGCAAATTGCCGAGCGGCTGCACGCGCGGCGCCTGGAAGCCATCGCGGCGCTGGCCTCGCAAGTCCCGCGCAGCGGCGCCCCTTAGCGACAGGTCCATGCGTGGCCACCGTCTTAGAGTGTGTGCCTAAGGTCGAGGAGTTCGAAACCGGACAGCGGCGTCTCGATGCCTCGCTGCCAGGCCATCGCCTTGAAGCGTTCACCCATCTCCCCCGGCAGCATCAATTGGCGCGCCTGGCCGGCAAGGCGCGCAAATCGATTCTCATCATCACCGGCAGCGAGGCGCATCTCTTCATCGATGCCGGTAGCGGCCAGAAAATGCGCTTGCGTGGTGAAGCCGGACAGTTCGAACCCGGCCTCGCGCGAGCCTTCCGCGAGCGCGGTGAAATCAACCCACGCGCTGATGTCCTGCAGGCCGACATGCGAGAAAGGATCGCTGGTGGCTCGATGCCGATAGTGACACACGAGCGTGCCCTCATGTCTCTCGGGGAGATAATATTGGGCGCGCGGCAATCCATAGTCGAACCACAGCGCCGCGCCGGCGCGCAGCACGTGCGTGACGGCTCGTGTAAAGCCGTGCAAGCGTGGGCAGTATTCGGAAATGTACCCCTCATCCCAGCCGCCGCTCGCCTCGTAGAGGCGGCGACATTGCTGACTCATACCGAGATTCGCCGGCCTTGCGGCCCACACGAACTGCCCATCAGCGATGCCCACACCCAATTCCTCGATGCCCCGCGAATGCCAGCGAAAGCGCGCCACCGGCAGCGCGTCGAGCACCTCGTTGGCGAACACTACGCCGTCAAAAGCTTGCTGCGGAGGCTGGTCGAGCCAGTGCACGCGCGCGATCAAGTGGGGCGCGCGCTCTTGAAGCATCGCGCGCTGGCGCGCGCGCAAATCCGCGCTGATCTCGAGTATCCAATAGGTCTGGGGAAGCTGCCCGAGCTGATCCAAGCGCGCCAACACATCCGCCGCCAGGCGCCCGCTGCCCGCGCCTATCTCGAGAATGCAAGGCGCTGAGAATGCGCGCAACACCTCCGCGCATTGCCGTGCGACGCAACGGCCGAACAGGCTCGAGACCTCGGGTGCGGTGGTGAAATCGCCGCCCATCCCGAGTTTTTCCGTGCCAACGCTGTAGTAGCCGAGGCCCGGGGCGTACAGCGCCAAGTCCATGAAGCGCTCGAAGCTCAAGTACCCGCCCGCGGCGGCGATCTGCTCGGCCAAATGGGCGCGCGTGAGTTCGCTGTGCCGCGTCGCGTCGGCATCCTGCGTCATTTCGCGCCGCCACAAAAGTTGGCGTATCGTTCACGCATGGTGGCCATTAATGACAACTTTGCCCTGCGTGATCAGGTGGTGCTGATCACGGGCGGGGCACGCCGCGTCGGCGCGGAGATCGCGCGGGCGCTGCATGCAGCCGGTGCGAATGTGTTGATCCACTATCGCTCCTCGGCCGCCGCGGCCATTGGCCTGGCGGACGAATTCAACAACGTCCGTCCGCAGTCGGCGGCCATTTTTGCGGCGTACCTGTTGGAGGCGGATGCACCCGACAAACTGATCGCGGCGACCTTGCGGCAATTCGGACGCTTGGACATCTTGATCAACAATGCGTCGAGCTTCTACGCCACGCCGATCGGCAGCATTTCGCCGGCGCAGTGGGATGACCTCATCGGCACCAACCTCAAGGCGCCCTTGTTCTTGTCGCAAGCCGCTGCGCCGAGCTTGCGCGCGCAACGCGGACTCATCATAAATATGGTCGACATCCACGGAATGCAGCCGCTCAAGGCTCATCCTGTTTACAGCGCCGCCAAGGCGGGGCTGGCGATGCTCACCCGCTCCTTGGCCCGCGAACTGGGACCGGAGGTTCGCGTCAATGGTATCGCGCCGGGGCCCGTACTCTGGCCCGAAACTGAAATGGACGAGGCCTTGAAGCGCGAAATCATCGCTAAGACCGCACTCAAGCGCCACGGCACGCCGCAAGACATCGCCCGTACCGCGCTATTCTTGGCCAAGGACGCGCCGTACATCACCGGGCAAATCATCGCAGTGGATGGCGGCCGCAGCATCTGACGTGAGATCAGACACACGACGTTCCAGCACGACGCCGACGTCGCGCGAGCCGCGGATCGCACCCGGCTTGCTCAGGGCGATGCGTACCCAGGCAACGCCGAATTCCTGAAGGATGAGCACGGCCAGGTGCTCGGCGAGCGTCTCTACCAAGTGAAAGCTCGATGCTTCGACAAAGGCCAGTACGCGCTTTGCGACCGCCTTGTAGTTCAAAGTGTCGTCGATGGAATCGGAGAGCGCCGCTTTACGGATATCCGCGCTGAACTCGATATCGATGATGACGGTTTGCTTGACCTGTCTTTCCCAGTCGAATATCCCGACAATGGCTTCGGTCTTGAGCGCGTGAATGAATATCTTGTCCAATTTAGACCCCCAGGCTTCCGAGTTCCCAATTCGCGCGCGCGCTCATCCCAACGCCTTCGCGCATGCCCGCGGCCCAGCGCAGGCATCCGGCAAGCGCGATCATGGCGGCATTGTCGGTGCAAAACTCGGTGCGAGGGAAATACACTTCGGCTTTGGCTTGACTTGCCATGGCGGCCAGCCGCTCGCGCAGCCGCCGATTAGCGCCCACGCCCCCTGCGATGACCAGGCGCGCATGACCGGTCAAACTCAAGGCGCGCTTGCACTTTTCGGCCAGAACATCGACCACGGCTTCCTCGAAGCCGCGCGCAATATCGGCTCTGACGGGCCCACTTAAATCGCGGCCGCGCAGAGCGACCCAGGCCGCAGTCTTCAATCCGCTGAAACTAAAGTCCAATCCAGGTCGGTCCAGCATGGGACGTGGAAACACGAATTGGCCGGCGCGGCCCTCTTCGGCGAGGGAGGCCAAAGCCGCACCGCCAGGATAGGGCAGCCCGAGCAATTTAGCGGTCTTGTCGAAGGCCTCCCCGGCCGCATCGTCCAGCGTTTCCCCCAAGATGCGGTACTCCCCTAGACGCGCCACGTCGACGAGTTGGGTGTGCCCGCCGGATACCAGCAGGGCGAGAAACGGGAAAGACGGCGGATTGGGCTCGAGCAGGGGCGCCAGAAGGTGGCCTTCCAAGTGGTGAATGCCCAGCGTCGGCTTGCCCCAGGACAGGCCCAATCCGCTCGCGAACCCTGCTCCAACCAGCAATGCACCGATTAGGCCGGGACCCGCCGTGTAGGCAATGGCGTCGATCGACGCTTTATCGGATTGCGCGGCGGCCAAGGCCTCGCGCACCAGCGGTAAGAGCCGCCGGACATGGTCCCGGGAGGCCAATTCGGGCACCACCCCGCCGTAGGCTTGATGCATGGCCACTTGACTGTGAATTCGGTGCGACAAAAGGCCTTGAGCCTGGTCGTAGACCGCGACCGCGGTCTCATCGCACGAACTTTCGATGCCTAAAACGCGCATATTTTTGCCTTTTGCAGGGGCGCACTTTAGAATGCGCCCCCCTGTCGCCGAATGCCGGCGGCCGTGCCACCAAATTTGAGGTCTGAATGCCCAGCGTTCGTGTTCGTGAGAATGAATATTTTGATGCCGCCCTGCGTCGCTTCAAGCGTGCCTGTGAAAAGGCGGGCGTCCTCACCGAGCTGCGGCGCCGTGAATTCTACGAGAAGCCGACACAAGAACGTAAGCGAAAAAAAGCCGCTGCGGTAAAGCGGCATCTGAAGCGCCTTTCGCGTGAGAACATGCGCGGCACCGGCCAGCAGCCCTCGAGCCCGCCGCCGGCCTCCCCGCCCCGACCGTCGTACTAGGGCATTGGTCGCGGTTTGAGCACTCTCAAAGAGCGAATTACCGAGGATGTGAAGGCGGCGATGCGCTCCGGCGAAAAGGAGCGGCTCGGTGTCATTCGCATGATTACCTCTGCCATCAAGCAGCGTGAGGTCGATGAGCGCATCAGCTTGGACGACTCGCAAGTCCTGAGCGTTCTCGAAAAAATGATCAAGCAGCGCAAGGAATCGATTGAGCAATTCAAGGCCGGCAACCGCCAAGACTTGGTCGATAAGGAAAGCGCGGAAATCACGCTGCTTCAGGGCTACATGCCCTCACCGTTGAGCGGCGCGGAACTCGATGCATTGATCAATGAAGCGGTGGCGGCCACGGGCGCTGCGAGCATCAAAGACATGGGCAAGGTCATGGGCGTGATCAAGGCCAAGGCTCAAGGCCGTGCCGATATGGCCGCCGTGGGCGCGAAGATCAAAGCCAAGCTCGGCGGTTGATCTTAAAGGCGGTCCATGACCGGCCGTATCCCAGACTCGTTCCTCGACGAACTCGTATCGCGTTCGGATATCGTCGATATCATCAGCGCGCGCGTGCCGCTCAAGAAAGCCGGCCGCGAATACAAGGCGTGCTGCCCATTCCACAACGAAAAATCCGCCTCCTTCTCGGTCAGCCCCGATAAGCAGTTCTATCACTGCTTCGGCTGCGGCGCCCACGGCACCGTGATCGGCTTTCTCATGCAATACGAGAAGATGGAGTTTCTCGACGCCGTGGCTGATCTGGCGCAGCGCGCGGGACTGGAATTGCCGCGCGAGGCGCAGGCGCCGCGCGATCCCGGCAGCGCCGACCTGCATGATCTCATGCTGCGCGCCGCGCGCTTCTTCGAGCAGAACTTGGCCGATAGTCCCCGCGCCCAAGAGTATGTGCGCCGGCGCGGTATCGACGCCGGCACCTGCGCCAAATTCAGCTTAGGTTTTGCGCCGGACGCTTGGGAAGCCCTGCTCAAGCGGTTCGGCGGACAGGAAGAGGAACGGCGCCGCTTGCTGCAGGTGGGGCTCATTTTGGAGCGCAACGGTGAGCGAGCGGGCGGCTATTACGACCGCTTTCGCGATCGGCTGATGTTCCCGATCCGCGATTCGCGCGGCCGCGTGATCGGATTCGGCGGCCGCGTGATCGATCAAGGCGAGCCGAAATACATGAATTCGCCTGAAACCCCGCTATTTCACAAGGGACGGGAGCTGTACGGCCTGTACGAGTCGCGCCAGGCGCGCGTCGATTTCAAGCGCCTGCTGATCGTCGAGGGTTATATGGACGTGGTTCGTCTGCACCAGGCAGGCATTAGCTATGCGCTCGCCACGCTGGGGACGGCGACCACGCAAGAGCACCTCAATAAGATTTTCCGCCAGACCCACGAGGTGGTGTTTTGCTTTGATGGGGATCGCGCCGGGCGCCAGGCCGCTTGGCGCGCCTTGGAAAATGCCCTGCCCCTGGCGCGCGACGGGCGGGAACTGAAGTTCATGTTTCTGCCCGAGGGGCACGATCCGGATTCATTGGTGGCCGAGGAAGGCCCCGTCGCCTTCGAGAACCGCATGAAAGAGGCCCTGCCGCTGTCCGAGTATTTGGTGCAGCAGCTGATCGCCGATGTCGACTTGGAGCACATCGACGGACGCGCAAAGCTGAAAGCCCTGGCGGGGCCCCTGTTTGCGCGCATGCCCGAGGGCATTTACCGCGAAATGCTGGCCGACCGGCTGGCATCCAAGGTGAGCATGCCGGCGAATAAGCTCAAGGAGTTCTTCGCTGCCGGCGAATCCAAGCGCCCCGCTGAACCGAGGTCGGAACTTGGCATGGGGCGCCACGGTCGGATCAGTGTCGGGCGAGGGAATTTGCTGACCCAGGCCATCACCCTGGTTTTGCACCACCCTGCGGCCGCGAGTGCCATCGGCGATGTTCATTTGTTGAGCAGCATCGACAAGCCCGGGGTTCCCGTGCTCAAAGAGCTGCTGGAGCAGGCGGCGGCAGCCGCGTCGGGTGCCGCAGTGCCAGGCGGCGCAGCGCCGGGCGGCGCAGCGCCGGGCGTCGCCACGCCGGGCGTCGCCACGCCGGGCGTCGCCACGCCCAGCACGGCCATGCTGCTGGAGCGCTGGCGGGGTCGCGTCGAATACGAGCGGTTGACCGAATTGGCCACCCTCGATCCCCTGGTATCGGATACCGCGGCGGCGGCCAAGGAATTAAAAATGGCGGTGCAAAAGCTGCTCCAGGAATACGGTCCGGGCCGCCGGATGGACGAATTATTGAAAAAAGCAGAGGAATTGGGCTTGAATTACGACGAAAAGGCGGAATTAAGCTCACTTCTACAGGCCAAAGGACGCCCCCGGGCACCTTCATAAATGCGGAACCATATGTGGCTACGGATTGCCCATAATCGTATACTGCTCGGCTTGCATTTTAAAATGTCCAGATTCTCTACGAGGCGTCCACCTTGATCAAAAAAGCGCCAGCAGGCACAGCGACTCAAATCGCGGACGAGCGTCAGTCGCAACTGAAATTATTGATTGCGCGCGGCAAGGAGCAGGGCTACCTCACCTACGCTGAAGTCAACGATCATCTTCCCAGCGAGATCGTCGATCCCGAACAGATCGAAGACATCGTCAACATGATCAACGATATGGGTATCCCGGTATACGAAAAGGCGCCGGATGCCGAATCGCTATTGTTGACCGATGCCACCGCGGCTCCCGATGAGGAAGCCGTTGAAGAGGCCACTGCAGCGCTCGCCAATCTCGATGCGGAATTCGGCCGCACCACCGATCCGGTGCGTATGTACATGCGCGAAATGGGCACGGTCGAGCTGCTGACGCGCGAAGGCGAAATCCGCATCGCCAAACGCATCGAAGAAGGCCTCGAGGCCGTCAAGATCGCCCTCGGTAGCTATCCCGGCACCTACGATTTGCTGCTGCGTCATTATGAGACGGTGAAAGCCGGCCAGATGCGGCTCGTCGACGTGATCGTCGGCTTCGTCGATCCGAACGCGCCGGATGAGATTGCGCAACCGCAGAATCCGAAGATGATGGCGTTGGAGCGCGAGGAAGCGGCCAATGACGATGATGAAGCGGATGGCGAAGAGGACGAGGAAGCCATCGATACGGGCCCGGACCCGGAAGAAGCCGCAAAGCGCTTCAGCTCGATCGCGAAGGTGCATCATCAGTTTTTGAATGCGCTCGATAAACTTGGATCGAAAGATCCGAAGACCTTGAAGATTCGCAAGAAGATCTGCGGCGAATTGATGGAGCTGAAGCTCTCGCCGAAGATGTTCGACCAATTGATCGACAACCTGCGCCAGCATGTGACCGAAGTACGTCTGCTCGAAAAGGAAATCATGTTCCTTTGCATCAAGCAGGCCGGCATGCCGCGCAAGGATTTTATTTCGACGTTCCCGAAGAATGAAACCAGCACTCGATGGCTCGACAAGCACATCAAGGCAAAGAAGCGCTATTCGGCGCCGCTGGCTAAATTCAAGGACGAGATCGAGCGGCGCCAGAACAAGCTCAAGGACCTGGAAGGCTTGTTTCACGTACTGATCAATGAGATCAAGGAAATCAATCGCGAAGTTTCGATTGGCGAAGCCAAGGCGCGGCGCGCGAAGAAGGAAATGGTCGAGGCCAACCTGCGTTTGGTGATCTCGATTGCCAAGAAGTACACGAATCGCGGTCTGCAGTTCCTGGATCTGATTCAGGAAGGCAACATCGGCTTGATGAAGGCGGTCGACAAGTTCGAGTATCGGCGCGGCTACAAGTTTTCGACTTATGCGACGTGGTGGATTCGCCAGGCGATCACCCGCTCCATCGCCGACCAAGCGCGCACCATCCGCATCCCGGTGCACATGATCGAAACCATCAACAAGCTGAATCGCATCTCCCGGCAGATGCTGCAGGAGATGGGACGCGAGCCCACGCCCGAAGAGCTTGCCGTGCGCATGGAAATGCCGGAGGACAAGGTCCGTAAGGTGCTGAAGATCGCCAAAGAGCCGATCTCCATGGAAACTCCGATCGGAGATGACGAAGACTCGCACTTGGGCGATTTCATCGAGGATACGTCGGTGTCGTCTCCCATCGATTCGGCGACCACCGAGTCGTTGCGCGAAACCACGCATTCCGTGCTGGCCCAGCTGACGCCGCGGGAAGCGAAAGTATTGCGCATGCGCTTCGGTATCGACATGAACACCGATCACACGCTCGAGGAAGTGGGCAAGCAGTTCGATGTCACCCGCGAGCGGATTCGTCAAATAGAGGCCAAGGCCTTGAGGAAACTGCGTCATCCCAGCCGCAGCGAACAGTTGCGCAGCTTCTTGATGGACGATTGATCGGGTCGCGCGACCCGATTAAATAAGGGCCCTTTGTGGGCCCTTATTTTTATCTCAGCCAGCCACGACTTCCATCGTCAGATGCCGTTCGCTGTTGAGCGAGTTGGCGACCAGGCAACTGGTCTCCGCCTTCTCCAGCAGCTTTTTCGCCCGTTCGATATCGGCACCCGCCGGGATGTGCAATACAGCGTGGGTGTCGAATTGCGTGAAGCGCATCTTTCCCTCGATACGATCCAACGTGCCTTGGGTGCGCGCTTCGAGACGCTGCCAGGGAAACTTGGAAGCCGTTGCGATTGCGCGGAAGCTCAAGACGAAACAGTCAGCGACGGCCGCAGTCAGCAGCCCTTCGGGCGACCATTGATTGCCTGGACCATCGAACTCCTTGGGTGATGAGGATTCGATGATCCTGACGCCTTCCGTGGACAGAGGCACGTCGCCGTCCGGGCGAATGGAAGCATTGACCGTGTAGCGATGAGGAAAAGGATGCATAGGAAAGCTCCGAAAGAGTGCAATTAGTTGGCGAAACACAGGCCGGGGCCCAGGAAAGCTATTAAAGCAACTGTATAGAAAGGATGCGGGATATACCGATTAATTCAAGCGCGCGATGCCGCCGACACATGCGCGAAAAGTTTGAGCTCTGGACTATGATCGACCAAGCACACTTTTCTCTCGAATTTGAATCCGGTCTTTTGCAGCAACGCGATCGATTGTGAATTGTCGGGCGAGGTGATTGCGACGATGCGTTGCAGCTTGAGCACCTCACGAGCGTGATTGAGAACCGCGGCGGCCGATTCGACCGCATAGCCTTTGGAGCCATAGCGCAATAGAAATGCGAAGCCTAAGTCTGGATCGCTCAACCCTTGACGCTTGACCAGTCCGCAAATTCCGATCGGCGTCCCGTCCGGTACTTGGTGGGCGCGACCCTCGCGCAAGCAGACGGCGTACAGGCCAAAGCCGTTGCGAGCGTAGCTGTCCATGGGGCCTTGCGACAGATAATCGCGGGCGGCGGCGAGATCCCTCACTCCCTTGTCGCCGATATACCGGATGAATCCGGCCTCGTTCAACAATTCCAGTATGAATTCGGCATCGTCGAAGTTGAGTTCGCGCAATGCGACCCGGGCTGTTTGGATGAGACTCATCGCGCAGCCGGCACGTCCGCTGATGAATCCAGCGATGCAAGCATGTCTGCGATCTCGCGCGAGTCCGCATCGCCCGCGCCCTGCAAACTCTGGATCACGCCCTGCCTGTCCTCGTGCGTGCGGTTCTGGCTCACTTTCCATTTGCCGCTAAGGTTCGCGATGGAGAATTCGAATCCGACAATCAATTTCAACATTCTCTCGAGGTATGCAGTCGGCGCATCCTCGATCTTCCAAGGCTGAAGGCGCGGCATTTCATGGATACGGGTAAAGCCTGCGACGAAGCTTCGCAGCCACTCGACATCTTCGACGAAGCGCAGGGTGCCGCTGGCGTGCACGACGGCGTAATCCCATGTCGGTACCACCTCGCCGGTTTTCGCTTTCGATGGATAGAACGAGGGCGAGATATACACATGCGGACCTTGGAAAATCGCCAGCGCCTGCGCACCGCTTCGATACTCGCGCCACAACGGATTGGCGCGTGCGATGTGCCCGCGAATCCTTCCCAAGGGAGCGGGCTCGTCCAACGTCTGTACCGGTAGATGGTTGGCGACGAGTCCCGACTCCGCCGTCGTGACCAAGGTACAGAGCGGCCGAGCACGCATGAGTGCGTGCAGCACATCGATGCGGGTCTCGTTGAATTGCGTGGGCAGGTACAAAATGCCTTCCTCGTGGGGGCGGTGGGGCTAGCAGCCTAATTGTTCCCAACCTTCGTGGCGAGTCCCGTGCTATTCAAGACGACGCCCGCTTTAGGGAAGAATAGGTACTGATAGGTGGTTGATTCTTTACTGATAGGTGCATTTAGATCAATATAACGCTGATGCCCGCAGCGCGCATGTATTCCCTCGAACAAGTTGCCGAGCGGCTGGGGCTGCACGTGAGGACGGTGCGCGGTTACGTTCGCTCCGGCCGCTTGAAGGCGGTTCGTATCGGAAAGCAGTATCGCGTGACACGAGACGCACTTGAGGCCCTCACGGGTCCAACCGTGGAAGAGGCGCCTCTGCCTCGGCACGCGGAAGTCTCGAGCATGGTGCAGATTGATGCAGTAAGCCCCGACACGGCGCGTCGGGTGACCAGCCATCTTGTTGGAGCCGCCAAAGCACCTCGCGATGATCGCTCCCCGCTCCGGGTTGAAACCATTTACGACGACAAGCAGGCGAAAATGAGGGTGATCGTGATCGGTTCATTATCAGCTGCGGCGGATGTGTTTCGCTTGCTTGGCGTAATCCTCGGGAGCTAGGCAGTGAAAAGTCTCTACAGATCCGAGGCATTGCGGCAATGAGGGGCGGCTTGACAAACAAAGTGCCCCACGCGGATGATTTCCGCATCATGTGTCGAAACATCAAAACGCTGTTCAACTTTGAACCGCCGGTCACCGATGATGAAATCCGTGCAGCCTCCTTGCAGTTTGTACGCAAGGTCAGCGGTTTTCACAGCCCGTCGAAATCCAATGAGTCTGCCTTCTCAACCGCAATCGATGAAATCGAGGCGGCATCGCGCAAGCTTCTGAATTCGCTTCAGACCACCGCCCCCTCTAGAAATCGAGAAGATGAAGCGGCTAAAGCAAAAACGCGCAGTGCTTTGCGGTTTTCGAGAGTGGGCTAACCCAGCAGCCCAAACATAGGCCGTAAGACCATGGTGGATCGGGCCCAGGCTGATGTGCTCATCGTCGGCGCCGGGCCGACAGGGTTGGTATTGGCGCTGTGGTTGACGAAGCTTGGCGTGGGAATCAGGATCATCGACAACGTCGCCGTGCCGGGAACGACATCAAGGGCGCTGGCCGTCCAGGCACGAACCTTGGAGTTCTATCAGCAAGTCGGACTCGCTCAGACCGTGGTGGCTCGCGGGCATAAGGTGGAGGGTGTCAATCTGTGGGTAGAGGGTGCCCGAGCTGCCCGGATCCCGCTGGGCAATTTAGGACAGGGGCTGACCCCCTTCCCGTTTCCCCTCATTTTTCCACAAGACCAACATGAGCAACTGCTGATCGAACGACTGCGCGAACTGGGGGTTGAGATCGAGCGACCGGCGGAGCTGACTGCCTTCGAGGAGAGAGGCGGTGAAATTGTGGCGACCATCAGTAAAGGCGGCTCCCCAGAAACGAGCACCTACGCCTATATAGCAGGCTGCGATGGAGCTCACTCCAAGGTGCGCGAGGTTCTGAATTCCGGATTTCCCGGGGGCACGTACAATCATCTCTTCTATGTCGCGGATGTCGAAGCGGCGGGCCCGCCGATGGACGGCGAGCTGCACGTGGACCTCGATGATGCGGATTTTCTGGCGGTGTTTCCGCTGCACGATCAGGGTCGTGCGCGATTGATCGGCTCGGTGCGCGAAGAGGCGGCAAATGATCACGAACACCTTAACTTCGACAATGTGCGCGACCGTGCGCTTCAAAATCTCAAAATCGAGGTGCAGCGGGTCAATTGGTTTTCAACCTACCGCGTACATCATCGCGTCGCATTGAGTTTTCGCAAAGGCCGCGCCTTTCTGCTGGGCGATGCTGCACACATCCACAGTCCGGTGGGCGGGCAAGGAATGAACACAGGCATTGGCGACGCCGTCAATCTGGCCTGGAAACTGGCTGCCTCTTTAAAGCAGCCTTCCAGCAGCGCATTGCTCGACAGCTATGAACCTGAACGCATCGCCTTTGCACGGCGGCTCGTTGCAACGACCGACCGTGTTTTCACGGGTGTCATCAGTACCAGCGCCTTTGCCCGAGTCGTCCGCACTAAAGTCATTCCGCTGCTGGCGCCGCTATTGCTAAAGATACCGCGCGCACGCAGATTCGCTTTCCACACGGTTTCGCAGGTTGCAGTCAATTATCGCGGCAGCGCTTTGAGCGCCGGCGCGGCCGGCCGTATCCACGGCGGCGATCGTCTGCCGTGGGTACGAGTCGGGCCCGAAGGCGCCGACGAGTTCAACTTTGCTGCGTTGGAGTCGCTGGACTGGCAGATCCATATCTACGGCGATGCTGCGGCTGATGTCCGGACCCTGTCGGATCGAGAAAAAATCCCGCTGCATGCCTTTGCGTGGCAACCTGCGATGAGGAATTCCGGCCTGCGGCGTGACGCCGTTTATCTCACGCGGCCCGACGGCTACGTGGCGCTGGCGAGCGCCGATCGCGGCGCGGCAGCGATCGAGCGGTACTTGAGGGAAAGAAAAATCAAAGCATTGCACTAGGTCTTACGCTAGTGTCGTCGCCAGGGAGAAGACCGTGAGCAATCGGCGCACATTTTTAAAATATTTGGCCGCAAGCCCGCTTTACGCCGGCGTGCCTTTTCTTCAAAGTTTTGCACAAGGCGTTTCACCGCAAAGCCTCGATGCATTGATCAGCCGCGCGGAAGATGCGCTGGACGTTTTCGATTTTGAAACCGTTGCGCGCAAGAATATTCCGCCCGCTCATTGGGGCTACCTGATCAGCGGAGTGGATGGCGAGGACACGCTGAGGGCTAACCGTGACGCCTTTGCGCGCTACCAGTTGCACGCGCGACGCTTCATTGACGTCAGCCACATCGACATGAGCGTCGAGTTGTTCGGCACACGATTTAACAGTCCGATCATTCTTTGCCCGTTGGGCGCGCAGAAAGCTTTTCACCCTGAGGGTGAAATAGCCGTCGCGAAAGCGGCAAAGGCTAGAGGGAACCTGCAAATTCTGTCGACCGTCACCTCCACCGGCGTTGAAGATGTCGTCGCGGCGCGCGGCGCACCGGTTTGGTTTCAACTCTATACGACTTCGGAAATCGACATTGCGGTCAAGCTGGTCAAGCGGGCCGAAGCCGCCGGCTGCCCGGCTGTCGCGGTGACCGTGGATTTACCGGCCGGCAGGAATCTGGAAACCGCGGGCCGATGGCTCCGGACCGATACCCGCGTCTGCACGGCATGCCATGGACCCACGGGGTCTGTAGTCTTCACACGCCCCATGTTTTCGCATCTCGAGACGACTGGCCTAGGCATTGCTTCGCCGTCGCTGACTTGGGATTTCATTAAGCGGCTCAAGGACGTGACCAAGATGAAAGTGCTCATCAAGGGCCTCGAGTCCGGGGAAGATGCCGCGCTCGCCGTGTCTCATGGAGCCGACGGAATCGTCGTGTCCAATCACGGCGGACGCGCCGCCGATACGGGCCGGGGATCACTGGAGTGCCTGCCGGAAGTCGTGGCCCAAGTGCGCGGCCGAGTCCCCGTCATCGTTGATGGCGGTGTGCGCCGCGGTACCGATGTGCTCAAGGCACTTGCGCTCGGGGCCACCGCGGTGGGAATCGGTCGTCCCTATATTTGGGGACTGGGCGCCTATGGGCAGGCAGGCGTGGATCGCGTGCTCGAATTGCTCGACAACGAGTTGAGGCTTGCCATGGTAGCCGTAGGTGCCCGCAATCTGCACGAGATCACGCGTGCATCCATCATACGGGCGGCATAGGAGAGCCCGCAATTGCGGACCGTCCCAACGCGAACCACCGGCGAGACGTAGAACCAAATGGACTCGATCGCGCGCATTGTCTTGGTCGCCCTCGTCGCCGCCATGGCTTACGTCATGATCGAACTTTTCGTGTTAAGAGAGCAGCAAAGAAAGTTGGCCGAGGACATCCGCCGACTGAGTGAGGGCATTCACCCTCATCGGGACACACCAAAGCAGGCCGCGCCGCCGATCGCACCGACCCCGCAGCCAGAAGCCGAAGTTGGACAACCTGCAACGGAGATCGAACAGCCTTGGCGAGATTTAGAAACGCCAACGACCCCCGATGCTCCTCCAGAGTCATCGCTGCCGATCTTCAACTGGATTGGGCGGTTTTTCGCCGGCGGAAACTCGCTCGTTCGGGTTGGCATCGTCATCCTATTTTTTGGCGTGGCGTTCTTGCTGCGCTACATGGCCGAACACTCGCACATATCGATTCAGGTCCGTCTGACCGGAGTCGCGCTCTGCGCCATGGTGCTCTTGATCTTAGGTTGGCGCCTAAGAACCTCGCGATCAGGCTATGCGCTCGCGCTTCAGGGCGGAGCCGTCGGAATCCTCTACTTGACGGTTTTCGCGGCTCTGCGCCTTTACTCGATTCTGCCGGCCGCTGTCGCATTTCCGTTATTGGCGGCCATTGCAGCGCTATCGGCTGTCTTAGCCGTATTGCAAGATTCGATGTGGTTTGCGCTGCTATCGGTGACAGGCGGCTTTCTCGCGCCAATACTCGCCTCCAGCGGTGAGGGAAGCCAGGTTGTGCTGTTCAGTTACTACGCGGTGCTGAACGCAGGCATTGTGGCCATGGCTTGGTTCAAAGCGTGGCGTCCGCTGAATATTGCAGGATTCGCGTTCACCTTCGCGATTGGCACGGCCTGGGGAGTTTTGCGATATCGCCCGGATGAATTCGCCGCGACGGAACCCTTCCTGATTTCATTTTTTCTTTTTTACGTGGCGATTACTATTTTGTTCAGTCTGCGGCAGCCTAATAATCTCAAGGGCTACATCGACGGCACGCTGGTCTTCGCTACCCCGATCATCGCATTCGCGCTGCAGTCCGCTATGCTGCACGATCGATTGATGCCATTGGCCTTCAGCGCAATCGCTGTGAGCGCGCTATATCTCTTCCTTGCTTGGGGCTTAAAGAATCGCCGCGACGGCTCCCAAGACCTGTTGGCCGAGGCTTTCATCGCCTTGGGTATGGCCTTCCTGACTTTGGCCGTGCCGCTGGCTTTAGATGCGCGCTGGAGCGCCGCCTCATGGGCATTGGAAGGCGCCTCGCTCGTCTGGATAGGCTGCCGCCAGAACCGAGTTTTGGCGCGTATTTCCGGAGCGCTCCTGATCGTGGCATCCGGATGTATCACGACAACGCAGTTTGATTTTTCCAACGGTCACGTGGCGTTGCCGCTAAACGCCTACTTCGGAGTGATCCTCCAAGCTGCGGCGTCGATGTTCGCGGCGCGAACCTTCAACGCGTATCGCCAGCGTCTCAGGGAATTTGAGCACTTTCTGCCGGCCGCACTATTCTGGTTAGGTCTGTGGTGGTGGTCGGCCGGCGGCATCAGCGAGATTTTCCAACACTGGCCCGCGCACTCGATGGTCCTTAGCTTGATCTTCGCAACCATTACGGCGCTGGCATGCAGTGCCGTCAGTCAAATCACGCAACTGAGTGCGGCCAAGCTGGCTGCGCTGCTGCAGTTTCCGGTGATGATTTTGTTCGCATTGATCGCAGTGGAGCGCGGCCGGCATCCGTTCGTCGACGGCGGATGGCTGGCGTGGCCTTTGGCGTTTGCGGGCCTGTATTCAATTTTGTACACGCACGAAGGAGCCTCGCGGAAGGCACTCGCCAACTTGTTGAACAGCGGCGCCGCTTGGCTGTTTTGCATTCTGCTTTCCTGGGAAGCGGCATCCGACACAAAACGCCTGATTGCCGGCG
Organism: Gammaproteobacteria bacterium; assembly: GCA_034667905.1. Lineage (GTDB taxonomy): Bacteria > Pseudomonadota > Gammaproteobacteria > Steroidobacterales > Steroidobacteraceae > Bog-1198. The sequence continues at coordinate 180,622 of JAXDQK010000133.1, forward strand.
AATCGTGGTCGGCGACGGCGTGGGTGATAGTGCCCGCGGCTCTCCTGTTCCTGTTGCCGCGGCTTGTGACGCGAGTCAAATGGCCCTTCGCGAAAAATCGCGATGCGTACTTGTTCATCGCGGGTGTCGGATTGGCGCTGTACCTATGCGTTTGGAGCTTGGCCGCGAATGTCTCGCAGACTGTCGATTCCTCGCCGTTGCGCTATGTGCCATTCTTTAACCCCCTGGATCTTTGGCAAGCATTTGTGCTGCTGATTCTGTGGCGCTATTGGCGTTTCTTGCGCGCGGTTCGTTCTGCGGGGCTTGATCGCATCGACCCGCGGCTACCCATCCCGATTTTGGTCGCGCTCGGGTTTATTTGGCTCAATGCCGTACTGTTGAGGACGTTGCATCAGTGGTTCCACGTTAAACTCGACCTCGACGGCCTTTTCGCATCGACACTCGTACAGACATCGCTGACTATTTTCTGGACGCTGCTGGCTCTCATCACTATGCTGATTGCGGCACGTCAGCGTCGGCGTGCGGTGTGGCTCGCCGGCGCCGCGCTTTTGGCCATCGTGGTGGCCAAATTATTCTTGGTGGATCTGTCGAGGATCGGATCGATAGAACGCATTATTTCTTTCGTGGGCGTGGGCCTGCTCATGTTGGTGGTGGGATATTTTTCGCCCTTGCCGCCGGCCAAAGAGGCGCCCCGGTGAAACGCCGGAGGGCCGGCGCGGCTCAAGCCGCAAGTCTCAGCTTTGCCGCGTACACAGGTTGCACTGTGGGGCGCGCTGCTATTGGCGGTAGCCGGCCTCGCCTGGATGGCATCTCGCCTTATGAAGGAGCAGAAGGCCGCATAAGCAGCCTTGATCCCGGTAAACTGAAGCGCACCTCAATTAGGCAACATCAATACGAAACCGTCATTCTCGTAGGCGTAAAACCGCCAGTCCTCAACTATTTTTGGCGTTCCTAGCACTACCAATTGCTGCCGCAGAGTTGCGATGTCATTGAACACATCGGAGGACTTGATGATGTTCTCATACTTTTTCAGCAACGAGTCGGTCGCAGCGCCCACCGGCGAATAGGTGATCAACACCTTGAGTGGCGCGTTGAACAACTGCAGCTTGTTCATCGTTTCGTGCGCCCTGGCGGCGTCGTTCTCGTGTTCTATGGCAACGGAGACCCAGTTCGCGTAGGTGGTATATTTGCCGGTGCCGTCCACGCCGCGCTCTTCATAAAACATTCCATCGAGGGTGTAGTACTCCTTATTCCAGGATAACAAACCAAGGTGCCTGGCAATCCTGGGATAGATAGTCGATCGCATGAAGTAGTTATATGATTTGGTCTCGAAGCCGATTGCCGTGCGAAAGCTATCGTGCTCAGACTTCATGACCGCGACGAAGGCATTTCGAAAATCTCTGGGCGTAATCTTGTTCATCGAAGAGCTATAGTAATAGAGACGTGCCCAGTGGGGCTAATCATGGGCAAAGTAACCATCGTGGCTAAACCACTATGCGGCCTCGTCGCTATTCTGGCGATTAGCGTAGTTCGCGCAGCGACAGCACCCGCATGGGTATTCCCCCTTAACCCACCAGTGATTGGCGTTCCGGCTGCGTTCGATCGCGTAAAGCCTTTGCACCTCGCGCACAGCGATGGCACGTTCACCGAAGCGCAACTTCATGACTTATTTGCCGCTCCTGACTGGTATCCGAAGTCACATTCGACCATGCCGGACGTGGTTGCACGCGGACGGGCGCCGGATGTGTATGCGTGCGGCTATTGCCACACGCCATCGGGTCAAGGACGTCCGGAAAATGCCCCCTTGGCGGGGCTGCCCGCACCCTACATTGTTCAGCAATTGACCGATTTTAAGAGCGGCGTTCGGCACAGCGCTGGGCCGGGGCTGTACGTCCCGACCGAGCTGATGATCCGCGTTGCTATGAACGCCACTGCCGAGGAAGTGGCCGTAGCAGCGGAGTATTTCTCGCAGCAAAAACCGAAATCCCACGTCTTGATCCTCGAACGCCGGCGCGTACCGCGCTCTGTCGTAGCGGGATACGTATATGCCGCGATTTCCGGAGCGTCCGACGAGCCGTTGGGGACGCGGTTACTCGAATTCGCGCCGGATGTCACGCGCCACGAGAATCGCGATGAGGACCTGCAGTACGTCGCCTATGCACCCATCGGCAGTCTCAGGCGCGGAAGGTCCATCGCCACTACCGGCGCGAACGGACTGACGGTGGGCTGCGTCACCTGTCACGGGCCCAACCTGCAAGGCGTCGGCTTGGTTCCGAGGATTGCAGGGAGATCGCCCACATACCTTCTGCGCCAGCTTCTCGCCTTCCAGACCGGCGCCCGTACAGGCCCCACCGCTCAACCGATGGTGCCGGTAGTTTCAGAGCTTCAGATCACTCACATGATCGATGTTGCAGCGTACGCCGCTTCCTTGCAGCCCTAGAAAATCGCCGCATGGTGATTTGCAACCGGGATCGGCGACGAGACGAGACCGTCCCTGCCAGGTGCAAATATACTGAATATGTTCGCTGGATCTGGCATTCCGCTGCCACCGTTCAAGGCACGGAAACCGGTTCACGCACGCTTCAGGTGCACCGCATCTGAGTCGCGATACCGCAAGTTTTCTCAACCTCCTGATAATGCGCTAATTATCGAACTTGGCACGACGCGTGCTCCGCAGCTACCTTCGGGCCGCAACAAACCTGATTTTGGAATTGCGGCAATACATTCGAATTAACGCGGGAGGGATGTCGTTCGATGAAACTAATTACCGCAATTATTAAGCCATTCAAGCTCGATGATGTTCGTAAGGCGATGAGCGACGTGGGCGTGCAAGGCGTGACAGTCACCGAAGTGCGCGGCTTTGGCCGTCAACGCGGCCACACCGAAATCTATCGGGGCGCCGAGTACGCCGTTGAGTTTGTACCCAAGACAAAGATCGAAATTGCCGTCGAGGATGCCTTGGCAGACCAGGTAATCGAGGCGATCACTAGCTCGGCCAAGACCGGCAAGGTCGGGGACGGGAAAATTTTCGTCTTCGATCTCGAGCAGGTCGTACGCATTCGTACGGGCGAGCGCGACGCCAAAGCAATCTAGAACACTAAAGCAATCCAGAACACATAAGGGGATTCAAATTGACGAAGAAATTGCCTCGATGGGTCGTTATCGGCCTCTTCCTGTTGTCCGGACCCGCAGCGTGGGCCGATGACGCCCCGGCCTCGGCGGCATCCGCGGCGCAAGCTCCAACGACGGCGCCGGCCGATTCCGCGGCACCCGCCGCCGCAGAACCTGCGCCAACGGAACCACAGCTTATAGGCACGGACAAGATTAACTCAGGCGACACCGCCTGGATGCTGACCTCCACCGCCTTGGTGCTGATGATGACCATCCCGGGCCTCGCGCTCTTCTATGGCGGAATGGTTCGCAAGAAGAACGTGTTGGCGACGTTGATGCAGAGCTTCGCGATCACTTGTGTCGTTACGCTTTTGTGGTGGTTGATTGGATATTCATTGGCGTTCACCCCGGGTAGTACCTACCTCGGAGGTGCGACGCGCGCGCTTTTCAATGGCATGACGATCATGAAAGACGCGAACAAGATAACCGTGTCCCATTTGGCGTTGACCATTCCGGAAACCGTCTACGCGATGTTCCAGTTGACGTTCGCAATTATCACGCCGGCCTTGATTGCAGGTGCGTTTGCCGACCGAATGAAATTCTCGGCCATGCTCGTGTTCATGTCGGTGTGGTCGCTCGTCGTGTATTGCCCCATTGCACACTGGGTTTGGGAGCCATCGGGCTGGCTCGCAGTCAAAGGCGTTCTTGATTATGCGGGTGGTACGGTCGTGCATATTAATGCCGGTATCGCCGGCCTCGCGAGTTGCTTGGTCCTGGGCAAGCGCTTGGGGTACCCCAAGGAGCCGATGCCGCCCCATAATTTGACGTTGACGCTGATCGGCGCCTCCCTCCTATGGGTCGGTTGGTTCGGCTTCAATGCAGGTTCCGCCGGCGCTGCCGATGGACGGGCAGGCATGGCGATGGCGGCTACGCAGATCGCAACCGCCGCTGCGGCGCTGGCCTGGATGTTCGCGGAATGGATCGTCAAGGGGAGACCCAGCGTTTTGGGTATCGCATCGGGTGCGGTCGCGGGATTGGTGGCGATCACGCCGGCATCAGGCTATGTCGGCCCCACCCCTGCCGTGGTGATTGGTGCGGTCGCCGGCGTCGCCTGCTTCTTTGCGGCGACTTCGCTCAAGAAAGCCTTGGGTTATGACGATTCCCTCGACGCCTTCGGCGTTCACGGTATCGGCGGAATCATCGGCGCTCTGCTCACGGGTGTCTTTGCCAGCAAGGAAATAAGCGGCGCAGACGGTTCCGTAATCACCCAGCTGTGGGGCATCGGAACCACGCTTATCTACGGCTTCGTCATGAGCTTCATCATTCTCAAGGTGATCGACATGACCATCGGTCTGCGCGTAACCGAGGAGCAGGAACGCGAAGGCCTGGACATTTCTCTACACGGGGAAAGAGTGGAATAACTGATTTGCAGCATCCCCCGGTGGCGCCCACGCGCCACCGGGTAGGGAGCTATTTGCTCAAAAAATCCAATTCGAGATATTTATAAGCAGAGGGATGGAAAGACATGAACATGAATCCGACTCCGTTGATCGTCTCAGCAATCGTTTTGTTTTTTGCCGCGGGCGGTGCGGCATCAGCCGAGGATGAGCCCTCGAAACCAGCGGCCCCGACCGGGCCGATGCTGTCCGATGTATTTACTGCGTCGGGACTTACCGCGACCGGGTACGTCGCCGCGTCTTATTTCCATTCGAACGGCTACGGCACCGATCACCAATTCGACAACAAGCACGATACGTTTCAACTCGACCAGGGTGCATTGACCATTGCATACCAGCCCAAAGAGGGGTTCGGTGCCTTGGTGAATGTCGCGGCCGGGGAGGACATGAAAATCCTGAACGCAGCCGAAGGCAGCAATCCCAATGTCTTCGATGTGGTTCAGGGATTCGTGCAGTATGTCGGGGGCCCGGTAACAGTCATCGCCGGAAAGTACGTGACTTTGGCCGGTGCGGAAGTGATTGCGCCCACGGGTAATACGAATTTCTCCCGCTCCTTCCTGTTCTACGCCGAGCCTTTGACGCATACGGGTATTCGCGCAACCTACGCGCTGAGCGATACGCTCAGCGTCGTGGCGGGCGTCAACAACGGATGGAACTATTCGTCCTTGTCGACCTCGGGGTCGAAGACCGGAGAGGTAGGCCTTGCATGGACTCCAAGCAAGGCGTTCGCGCTCACGGCCCAAGCGTATGTTGGCAAAGATCCGACTTTCGACGCGCAAAGGACTTTGGTCGATGCAGTCGCCACCTACAATGCAAGCGACGCGCTCACGCTCATTCTGACTTTTGACTGGGGCAAGCAGAAACAGCAAAAGAGCGGTGACCCCGACCTCAACTGGAACGGAGCCGCCTTCTACACAAATTACGCGCTCAACGAGCAATGGCGCGTGTCGTTTAGAGTTGAGTACCTCGACGACAAGGAAGGATTCGTGACCGGTACAGGAATTGCGCAGACGCTGAAGGAAGGAACGCTCACCTTCGGCTATGACCCGATCAAGAATTTCGAGCTTCGTATCGAAGGCCGCTACGACAAGTCCACCCAACCGACTTTCGTCAGGAGCCTCACAGCCGCAAATCCGCTCGCGGACAGCCAAACCGGCTTTGCCCTGCAAGGTATATATAAGTTTTAACGACGTTCGTGTATTACAGCTGAAACTAACAGCGGCTTCTTCGCCCGGGAAGCCGCCTCTTCTCAGATTCTTTAGTCCGCAACTCGACCGTCGCGGCCTTTCTTAACGGCATCTTTACGCCGTCCTTAATATCCTTTCACTTTGATTATTGCCGCGACCACCGAGTACTGCGTGCGTCCCAGCAACAATCCGCGAAAGGAGACATAACATGGCCAGGACATTCTTAGTCGTTCTCGCATCCACTTACATACTGGCGTCGCCGAGCCTGAGTCAGGCAAGCTGCGCTCCCAAGTTGACGGAACAGGTGGTAGGTGCCGAGCGCGTGGTGGATTCGCTGCGGCCTGACAAACCGGCACAAGTACGCGTGTTTGCTTCCGACGGGTCAGAGTACACCGCGGGCGAGGCGCTGTGGATGAAGGGTCAACTGCGATCGGTTCTGCGGGCTTGCTCGCAGGGAGACGAATCCTCTGCGGCCTCGACTCTGGACGGCGTCATCGAACTCTTGAAGGCGCACCAGCGCGCAAACTGAACTCGCACGAGTGCCCAGGGTCCGTCATTCGGAGGTCTGTTTTTTCTGGGGTTGCGCGCCGCTCGCGGGGGCGTCCTGCACGCGCGTGTATCGGTTGATCCAGTTCACCTCCCAAGTCTTGCCGCCATCCGCGGAGAACGCCTGTTCTGATTGAGCCGTATCCGGAGCGATCCCCCAGATTGAAAATCGCACTAAAACGGATTTACCGTTTATCGGTTCCTGATCGTAGAAGTCGGCACGACCGTTTCTGAATTCGCCGACCCCTGGAATGCCCAGCGTCCCCACATTCGGAGTGGCAAAGTTCAGATTCCACTGCCGGGTGGTCGGATTGTACGTGCGCAAGGCCAGCAGTTCGACGTGGCCTGCGGGGCCGTCCGCCTTGTATTCCGCCAGATTGGCGCGCCCGCCCCAAACCTTTTTAACCACAGTGAAGCCGTCCATGTCGGCCCAGTCTTTTGACCCCGTCAGTGGACGCAGAAGTCGCGAAGAGTGTGTTTTCCACGTCCCAAAATCGAAGTCGAAGTCTTTGCTGCCGTCGTGGTGCCCGGCCGCCGCCCGATCAACCGTCGGTTGCTGCTGCGCCAGACTGGCGACGGGCTGCACCAGGATGATCGAGCCGATCAGAAGTTCTGCCCCGAGGTGATGGGGCCGGTTCATGGCTGATCCCGTGTCAACATCGCGATGAACACCGGTTCCCATGTCTTGCCGCCGTCGTCCGAATACGCTTCCTCGAAACGGTGAGAGTTCGGCGTGATATCCGACCAGACGCCCCGTACCAGGATGGATCGGTCATTGAGCGAATCCTGAGAGAACAGCTCGCCGCGCCCATCCTTGAACGTGCCGACAAGGGGCCGGTTGAGGACGCCTGTCTTGCTGTTGGCGAAGGTCTGGTTCCACTGATGCGATTGAGGGTTATAAAGAAACATCGTCATGCCTTCCCAATGCCCGTTCGGGCCGTCCGTTTCGATTTCCTCCAACTGGGCGCGGCCGTCCCAGACCTTGCGCACTGTGACGGTCCCATTGAGCTCGATGTATTCGGTCGATCCTGACAAAGGGTGCACCAAGCGCTTGATCTGGGTTTTCCAGGCGCCAACATTGAAGTCAAAGTCGTGCTGGCCGTCGCGCATGGCCGCCTCAGGGGGCTGCGCCGCTTGAGCCGCGGCGCCCGCCGAAAGCGATACAATGAGAGCACCGACAGCGCCGAGCAGGCTGCTGCGGCCCCGACGAATACGTACTGAATCTGCCTTTTCTGCTGAAATCACGGTTGCTCCAATTGGTCTATGGGGCTGCCACCTGTCTGGCTGCGCCACTATTCCCTAGCCCGCCCCCTTCTCTGAAGAGCCACTTCCAGGAAAAATAGGTGGGCCATTTCTCAATCAAGGAACCCGCGCGGGATGGATCCTCTATTCGAAATAGATCTAGATTTGCCGGCCAAGGGATCGCGCGATTCCGGCCGCAGCCTCTATCGTCAATTGAAGGCGGCGATTCTCGACGGGAGGTTGGCGCGGGGCGCCCGACTACCGGCCACCAGAAAGTCCGCGACATTCTTCGGCGTGTCGCGGAACACCGTGAGCCAAGTCTATGAGCGGTTGCTGAGCGAGGGCTACGTCGTCAGCCGGCAAGGATCGGGCACCTATGTTGCTGGAACGCTCCCGGCGAGGCGCTCTCGCGCTACGACGATCGAGGAAGAAGCGACGGCGCATCATCTGAACGCGTTCTGGCTTCGCCCGGAAGTGACGGCAGCGATGGGCTTTTGGCGGGACCATTCGGAACCTCAGAGGCCGCCGCCAAAGGTGCCGCCGGTCGATTTTCGGCCGGCGCTGCTCGACTCCCGGCTCTTTCCGTACGATGTCTTCCGCCGGGTCACCGCCAAGCAGCTACGGGGACTGGAGAGAAAGCCCGCAAGCTTCAAAAGTCCGCAAGGAAATCAGGGTAATTACTACCTTCGCGAAGCCATCTCGAATTACATCGCCTTAACGCGAGCAGTCGCCTGCCGGCAGGACGACATCCTCGTCACCTCCGGAGCGCAGCAGGCTTTCGACTTGCTGGCAAGGGTACTCGTCACTGCGGGCGAAACCGTCGTCGCCGTCGAGGACCCCGGCTATCCACCCATGCGCGTAGCCTTCGCCGCCGCGGGGGCGAAACTCGTGCCGGTCGCGGTCGATGCCGAAGGGCTCATCGTCGAGCAGCTTCCCGCGAACGTGGCCGTGATTTGTCTCTGTCCGTCACACCAATTCCCGCTCGGCGTGTCGATGTCGATACTTCGCCGCAAGGCGCTGCTCGAGTTCGCACGCAGCCGTGGGGCCGTTATCATCGAAGACGACTATGACGGCGAGTTTCGCTACGACGGCAGTCCTCTGGAAGCGCTCAGGACCCTGGACGCTGCCGACGTGGTGTTCTACGTCGGCACCTTTTCGAAGTGCATGTTGCCCGCGCTGCGGATGGGTTTCATCGTCGCGCCGGACTGGGCGATGCGAACACTGGTCGCCGCGAAGAACTGCATGGACTGGCATTGTTCGACGCCGGTTCAAATGGCGTTGGCCGGATTCATCTCCGAAGGCCATCTGGCGCAGCATGTTCGCAAAACTCGGGAAGTCTACCGCCAGCGCCGCCAGCTGCTGCTGAATTCCATCCAAGAAGACCTCGGCGAGTGGCTGGATCCGATTCCGTCCTTCTATGGCATGCACGTCGCCGCCGTAGCGCGTGCTCACATGGATCTTGACCTAGTAACGGAGGGTCTGCTTCAGAGCAATGTGAAAATACACACATTCAGTCGATATTATCTCGGGCCGCAGACGAGGATCGGATTGATCTTCGGCTATGGGGCCGTCGACCTGCCGGACATGGCTCGGGGCGTTTCTTTGCTGCGCGCTGCGCTCTTTCATGAACGCTGAGTAACGACCCCCCGCTAATGCGGTTGCCCGCTATGATCAGTGCCGCATCGCCGCCTGCGACTTCACAACATCACCCGCCCACCTGCGACATCCATGACGATTCCCGTGACCCACGCGGAGGCGTTGGAGAGCAAAAATAGCGATGCGGCCGCGACGTCCTCCGGCTGTCCCAGTCTTCGCAGAGGGAACGCCTGAAGCATTTTCTCTTGTTGCTCGGCAGGTATCGAATGGCGCGTCCGATCCGTCAAGATTGCCGATGGCGAAACGCAGTTTGCCCTTATTCCGTGCGGACCGACCTCATTGGCCAGGTGGCGCGTGAACATGATCACGCCGGCCTTGGCGGCACCATAGCCGGCAGGAGCGCCTGATGCCATGCGCCCGCCGGCGGACGCCATCGTGACAATTGATCCGGCCTGGCGTTGCAGCATGCCCGGAAGAAAGCACTTCACCACAAAAAATGTCGACGACAAGTTGTTATCGAGGCTCGAGCGCCAGCTCTGCTCCGAAATATCCTGAATCGGCATCGGCCGCTCGGTGCCGCCTCCCGCGAAGGTCAAGAGATAGTCGGGCGCACCCGTGCGCGCCATGATCTGATCGCGTATGCGTTCGACCTCCGTGAGTCTGGAGCAATCGCCGGGTGCCGCGATAGCGTTCCCATCGGCTTGCTGGATCGATTCGACAACTTCGGCGATAGCCTGGTCGTCGCGCCCATTGACGAATACCGTGACGCCCTGCGCGGCCAGTAATCGAGAAGTCGCGGCGCCGATGCCGCGCGATCCGCCGGTCACGAGCGCAACTTTGCCTTTCATGTCATAGAAGGAGGGGATCACGGGGTTGGAAGATTGCATATGAATCACCTCGGGAATTACCTTGGCTGTTCGAGAATTTTGGCTACGCCTCGCGCCGTGTTGATCTCACTTTGTATCGCGCATAGACTAAAGACAAATCATGGATTATGCCCCTAGGTATAATATTTTCGATGTCTCACCTACTTTATCTACGAAGCTTTTTGTTCGTGTACCGGCACAACTCCATCTCAAGAGCAGCCGAGGCGCTCAGCCTGACGCAACCGGCGGTTTCACGTCATATCAAGGTTCTTGAGAGCAGACTCGGATGCAAACTGTTTGATCGGCTGCCGCGTGGCTTGGCGGCCACGCCGGCGGGCAATGAACTAGAGCGCCAGGTGGGATCGCACCTGGATTCACTGGAGCGCGTCGTCGGTCTCTCAGACGGGAAGAATGAAGCGCTGGCGGGCATCGTTCGCGTGGGCACGACGAGTGGCTTCGCCAAACTCGTGGTCTCGGCCTTGTCGTCGCTCCCGGAATACGGAATACGACTGGATCTTCAATCGGCCGCGCCTCCGGCACTTCTAACCGCGGTGGTGAACCAGGACATGGACCTAGCTGTAACCATGGCGCGAATTCCGCACAGAGCGATCGACTACGAGCTGCTGTACGAGGGGTCGCTGATTCTGGTGTGCGCACCGCGCTGGCGCGACCGGCTGCCAAAAGCAGCCGCCCCGCGAGGCATACCACTGATCGAGATTCAGGGACCCGTACCCGCCCTTGCCCGCTATTGGCGCGCGTCCTTCAGCGCCACGTCGGAGCCTCCCTCGGTGATCGTGCCGGACTATCAGACGGCGCTCGACGCGGCTGCTGGCGGATCGGGAGTTGCGGTCGTGCCCGAGTGCCTTTGCACTGACTTGCTGCAGCTGGGCCGGGTGATCAGCCACAACACTCCTAATCGACCTTCGATGTCGTTATATGCGGCAAACAGCAAAAGTGGCGTGAGCGAGGCGCGCGTCCGAACTTCGCTTCAAATGTTAGCCAATGCGGCCAAGAACTGGGGCGCGCCGAAACGTTCGTTATAGGGTCTCGAATAACCGTGCGATCAGATAATCGTCCTGGGAGCTGCGGTGTCGAGGTTGCCGGTATTTGGAGTTCCGGTTGGTTCGATTAAAAGAAGATGCGCCTCTTCTTCAGCGACCGGACAGTGCTCGATCCCTTTTGGAACTACAAATAACTCTCCCGGACCAAGCACGACATTACCGTCTCGCAATTGAATAGTAATCCGCCCCTTCAAGACCAGAAAAAAATCATCCGTATCGTCGTGTTTATGCCAAGTGAACGGACCTTTGACTTTGACCACCATCAAATCGTGGCCATTAAACTGGCCAACGGTTCGGGGGCGATAGTGATCTGAGAATGTTGCTAATTTTTCCGCCAAATTAATGCTTTGCATCGCCTTGGACCTCAAGTGTGTGTACCGCAGCCGTTTCTTCACCTAAGCGAGAAGACCATCCAACTCGCGCGCGCACTGCGCGGCATCGCGAAACAGAATGCCGCGCAAGCCGACGCGTTCGGCACCCTCGATATTGGCGGCAAGGTCATCGACGAACGCAGTCTCGTCCGCCTTTAAGCCGTATTTTTCGAGCAAATGCCTGAATACCTCGGCCTCGGGTTTCATCAGCTTGATTTCCCCGGAAATGACGATCCCCGCAAACACGTCCCAGAAGCGGTGCCGCTCGCGAAGGTGCGCCCAAATCGATACCGGCATATTCGACAGGCAGAATAGCTTCACGCCGCGTCCGCTGAGCGTGCGCAACAGTTTCACCGTCTCGAGTTTCTCGACCAGGGACTCGCGCACGGCGTCCAAGATCTGCTGCACCTCCTCAGAGGTTTGGCCGGTGCGTGATCGGATTCGATCGATCAGCTCAAGCTCGGTCAGCGTACCGCGATCAAAGAGATGCCAATCCGAGTGACCGAACAACGATGCCTTAAGGGCACCCTGCAACTCAAGCTGGGGCTCAAAGCGGGATACGATCTGGTCCGGATTCCAGTTAAGCACTACGCCGCCCAAATCGAAAATGACATTGCGGATATCGGGCATCGAAATTCTCTATTGAAAATTATTGAGCGAATGTTGCACGGACTGATTGTGCCCATCTCATGATGGCGGCGCTGCGGTCGCAGATATTATCAGGACAGCGTGGCAGCCTGTGGGCAACGCGCGTCGTAGGTCGCCCAAGTAGCAATCGCATCGTATCCGCCTTTTTTCCTTAATTTTTCATCGAGTGATTGACTCGTAACTCTACCTATGTTGATATACGAACATGCCGCGCCCGCCCAATGCCTCGCGTCAAACCCACCAGCTGCTTGCCGTCCTGCTCGAGCAGCCTCGCAGCTGGCGTCACGGCTACGAGCTTGCCAAGGAAACTGGGCTCAAGTCCGGAACGCTCTATCCCCTGTTGATGCGCTTGAGTGAGCAGGGCTTGCTGCAAAGCCGTTGGACCCAATCGGATCAACCGGGCAAACCTCCGCGACACCTATATCGCCCGACCGTGGCAGGCTTAAGTCTCGCGCGCGAACTTCGCGCCAACGCGACCGAAGACAGAATGCCATCCAAATCCTTCAAGGTGGGTGCGTGAAGCGCGTGACATGGCATCGACTGCTGGCGCAAGAATTGCTGCGCCATAGCGCTGCGCTGCTCCCCCGGGTTCACTCCTCGTGGGCGGACGCCATGCGCGTCGAAATACAGTACATCGACGATGATCGCGAGGCGCTCAGGTGGGCGCTGGGTAGCTTTCGAGCTTGTTTGACCGAAAGGCTGCGCGCATTGCAGCCGCGCATCTCAGCGCACTCATTGGGAATCATGTGGATTGTCGTTTTCACGGTCAGCAGTACGTACAACATGAGCATCGCCTTGGCCGCCAGACTCGGCTATCAGCGAGCGACGTCTGCCTTGGGATGGTGGATGAGAGATTTCCAGTACGATCGATTCGCGCTGTTTGCCGATTCGATCCCGATGGGTTTGTTTGCCTTGATGGGACTCGTCGTCCTGTTATTCTCCGCATCGCTCAAGCTGAACCTGCGCAATCGACCCACCGCCTTCGCAACTTTCTGTTGTGCCTTGACCTTAAGCCTGGTGGCGTGGCTTTACCAGCTAGGCATCCCCGCTTATCTGCAGGCCATGTCGCCGCAGCACCGCTGGCGCATCGGCATCTGCTTTGCCCTCACGGCATCGGTCCTAGGCGCGTTACGACTCCTTGGAACACCGAACTCAACCCTTCAACGGCTTGAATAGGGCACTAACGTGCTTCGCCCTACCATCGCAGTCATCGTCGGTTTGCTCGTTTGGTTCATTTGCGCTGTCGCGCTCAACCTACTTCTGCGACTCACGATTCCGGGCTATGTGGCAGCGGAGCCACTGCTGCAATTCACCCTAGGCATGATGTTTGCCCGACTCTCCCTGCTAGGAGGCATCACATCCGTCGCCGCCGGATTCACTAGCGCCTGGATATCCCCGCGGAACGGCCGCGTCATCGCCGTGCTCGTGAGCATTTTGGTACTGATATTTCTGCCTGCCCACTACCAGTTATGGACGAGGTTCCCAGTCTGGTATCACCTGACATTTTTCGGATCACTGATCCTACTCACCTGGCTTGGCGCAATGCTACGTGGACTGACGGCAAAAAACTCTGTGAGACCGCAAGCCGAGGTCCGAGGTCGATGAAAAGAACGGTGCTGGTCGCCTTTTTCGCGCTTATTCCGATGGCTACTCTCGCCGTCGAGCCGCGTACTGCGCCAGTCTCGCCCGATGCAACCATTCCCGTGCCGGCCACGAACGACTATGCGGCAAACATCCTCGCCGGCATCAGCAATCGGGGGCGAACCAAGCAGCAACCCTATGTGACGGCAGGCGACAGGTCATACCTGATCGGGACCCAGGATGGAAATTTCCCCGACATGGGCCACCACATACCGGGTGAAATGGGCGGGTTGTGGCTGCCCCCGATCAAGCTCATCGACGGCTTCCAGGCGCGGATTGCGGAAGTGGGGACCGATAATGAAATCCTGCTGTCGGAAAGCGTGGAGATGGTCGCATATCCGTATGGCAACCGGTTCATCTATGGCCGGGTGCTGGACGACTTGGATATCGACCGTTTTCAGTTCAGTCCGGATCACCAGCAGGGCCTGATCGTACAGTACAGTTTCAATAACGCGTCGGATCGTGCGCGACGCTTACGCTTTGAATGGTCCGTCAAAACTGCTTTGCGACCCGGATGGAATTCGGAACGTCTCGGCATCCGGGACGGTGAGGATGTTGTCGATTGGCGTCCGAACGATGGCGTCTTCATCGCCAAGGACATCGATAACACTTGGTTTTGCGTCTGGGGTGCAACGCCTTCCGGGGATGCGCGACAGATCGAGCATCCACGTCCGATCCTCACGCACGGCCGCGGCGTCACGGCGGCATCCAGTCACACGGTCACGGTCGGGCCGCATGCCAGCGCAACCCTGACCTTCGTCATCTCAGGCTCGACCAACAACCAGAATGACGCGGTTGGAACCTACAACTTTCTGGCGGAGCACCATGCCGCGCTTTTGGCGGAGAAGGTGGCGCACTATCGCTCGCTCATAAGTTGGGCTCGCATAACAATCCCGGACCAGCGCCTGCAGGAAGTCTACAACTGGAGCAGGATCAACATGGAGTGGCTGGTCAGGGATGTTCCCGGCATCGGCCGCGGTCTCAGCGGCGGCTTCATGGAATATCCGTGGTGGTTCGGGACCGAGACGTACTCCCTGCAAGCGCTCACGGCAACCGGCGATTTCGACCTGGCCAAGCAGACGCTCCGGTTGTTGCGGCAACAATCAGACAAGGTGAACGCCAACGGTCGGATCGCGCACGAGATCACGACCGACGGACAGGTGGTGAATCGAGGGAATACTCAGGAGACCGCGCAGTTCGTCATGACGATTGGCAAGGTATTCGAATGGACGGGGGACCAGGATTTTGCCAGAGAGATGTATCCCGCCATGAAGATGGGTATGGATTGGCTCCTGGGTGAGATGGACCAGAATAAGAACCTGTTCCCCGAAGGGTACGGAATCATGGAGGTTTACGGCTTGAACGCGGAGCTGATTGATGTCGCGGTCTATACGCAGCAGGCTTTGGAGGCCGCGGCGCACATTGCCGAGGTATTGAAAGACACCGATGGGAAAGACCGATACGCGAAGCTGGCCGCCGACTTGAAAGCAAGGATCAATCATCGATTCTGGATCGAACAGGACGGTACGTACGGGGATTTCTACGGAAGCAGATCACAGGCAGTCAGCGCCGCCAAAGGGGCGATCAAACAGATTGGTCTCAAGGGGGTGGACAAGCTGACCCCCAGAGACAAAGACTTGATTGCGCATTACGAACGGCTGGAGTCGGAATACTCCGCGATGCCGGAGGCAGACAGGGCCTGGATTACCAACAAGAACTGGGTCATCGCAACGCCAATGGAAACCGGTATCGCGCCGCGGGCGCGGGCCATCCGGCTTTTGGACAAGATCCGGCGCGAGAACAGCGGTCCATACGGCCCCTACCTCTCTGCCGTCGAAAGACGGTCGATGATGACGATCTCGACCGGAGTGCAAGCCGTGGCGGAAAGTGAGTATGGGCGCAGCGACGAAGCGATGTGGTACGTGAACGAGATCGTTCAAACCTTCAACCGCGTATCGCCGGGCTCGATATCGGAAATGATGCCGGACCATGGCTGCTTCACCATTGCGTGGACCAGCTACGGCATCGTGGTGCCATTGATCGAGCATGTCTTCGGCATTCGGCCGGACGCTGGGCATAAAACGATCGTGTTCGAGCCTCACCTTCCTGCCGGATGGGAGAACATCAGTATCGAGGACCTGCCGATAGGCGCGAACCTCATTTCCTTTTCGCGCACCCGAACCGGCAAAGGCGTCATCTACGACATTGAATCCAAGGAGAATGGGTGGAGTTTGATCTTAAGGGAAAAGGCTTCGCCCGATACTAGGTACTTTCTCAACGGTCGACCGACCAAACTTTCGTCTTCCGGAATCCATATGGATGGGAAGAAGAACCGGGTGTTGATCACGTCCGCGAACAAGCCTTGACGCATCGGTCAACCTGAACACGCGGCGGAATTTTGGAAGCATATTGCCAATGACCGCTTAGGAGGACCTGCCCTTCCGATCACGCATGCCAACTCCTGGCGGATACCGGCAAAAGCAAAATCGTCAAACGCCCGTCACTCTCTCTCCAGTTCCAACTGCTAACTGGGAATCCAGGGCCGGCTGATTGGGAATGGGAAGCCGGCTATCTGGGAAAGTTGTGGGCCCAGTGACCCCGAAAGTTACCCCGTTAATTCGCCCCTCGCCAGGGGTCGGGTTTTGAACTGTTGTCGCGTCGCAACGTCGCGCCCGAATTGCTGTTCTCGGCATGTCCGACATTAAGCCAACAGGGGGTTACGAACCTTCACCGCCCCAAATCGTGAAAGGTCTCGGTCGGCGGACCATAGCTCCCGAACCCCATGAAAGCGGCAGATCGCGGCAATTCGCGCATCGTGGATCGCTCCGCCCTGTACGCGTGCAGAAAGTGCGATTCCTGCAAGGCTATCGAGGTAGCCATCGGCTTCGCCGATGAACTCAAGAGTGGGGCAGGCATTCAGCTCTGCGAGCGCCTCCAGAGCGCGCTCGAGCGGTGTCGGCGTTTTGTAGATTTTGGGATGTGTGACGATCGCGATAAACTCATGCGCACAAGGCCACGGGACCGCCCATCGCGCGGTTCCTGCTGCGAGTTTCACGAGCGCGGCATTGGCCTCCGCATGAAACTTCGCGTCCTCCCGATGCGCATACACCAAGAGATTGGTATCGACGGCGATCATGATTCTTTGTGCGTCGCTTCGCTGTAGATCGTGGTCCGAATCTTTTCCCAGTCAGCCTCGCGATATTCTGCGTTCAGTCCACCCTTGCCGAAAGTCGGAAAGCGAAATGGGCGAGACCCAGGCGTTCGGCGGTCTTTTAGAACCAAACGCAAGCCTTCTTCCAATACGGCGCGCAAAGTCGAGCCTTCACGTTTCGCTAATTGCTGCGAACGCTTCAAAAGATCGTCCGCAATATCTATGGTTGTTTTCACTATGGGTCACCCATATGCGATAGTATGGGACATAAGGCCATCATCCTTCAGATCAATTTTCCAATCGTCTGGGGGCCGCCATCGGCAACCATTGGCCTACCTTTCGTGGACACTGCAGCTGCCAATAGTCCCGAGAAACGGCAACGACGAACTTGACTCGGTCCGCGTCCCGACGATTTCGCAGTGCGAATGTGAACCGCGAGGCTGCTCCAGCAACGCTCACTACCTTAAGAAGTTATGCCGGTGTCGCCGCTCATACGTGTTCCTAATTCTGCACCAGTGAGAAAAAAAGGCGCTGACGCGCTGCGCGTCAGCGCCCCAGGAGTGCCCACTAGCGGAGGCTCTGGAATCCTGCACGAAGCTCTTCGGTGAGAAGCTTCGGCTGCTCAAAGGCCGCGAAATGGCCGCCTTTCTCAACCTGATTGTAGTGGATCAGATTTGGGTAAGCCTCTTCCGCCCACTTTCTCGGAGTCCGATAAATCTCGTCCGGGAAAGAGCTCACAGCCGTAGGGACCTTTACGCCCCTGGGGCTGAAAAAGCCCAGCTTGTTTTCCCAATAGAGGCGCGATGACGAGACGCCCGTATTGGTGAGCCAGAACAACGTGACGTTGTCGAGGAAGTCATCAGGCGTGATGCCCTCCGGCTGGCCGTCAAAGGAACGCGCAATCATTTCGAGACTGCGCGCGTCATGGTCGAGCAGAAAAGTTGCCAGTCCGATGGGAGAGTCCGCCAATGCCGCCAGTGTTTGCGGGCGCGTTGCCATCTCGAAGGCGTAATAGACGTGTTTGTAAAAGAAGACGAGTTCGTCGTAGGTGTACTTTTCCTCGTCCGACAAGCCCGCAGGAGCGGGCGCTCCGGCAAAGGAAGCCTGGTCGATACTTGCAGGAACGGCGCCCGGCATGTTGGTGTGGATGCCGAGCAACTCGGGCGGAGCCTCAATTCCGATCAGGTCCGTGATGACCGCGCCCCAGTCGCCTCCGGTGGCGACAAACTTGGTGTAGCCAAGACGCCGCATCAGAGCGATCCACGCCTTCGTAATCCGTTCCGGTCCCCAACCCGTCGTCGTGGGTTTATCGGAGAAGCCGTATCCCGGCATTGAAGGGATGATGACGTGGAAGGCGTCTGACGCGCTCCCGCCATGGGCGGTGGGATTGGTCAGCGGATCGATGATCTTCAATTGCTCGATGATGGAACCTGGCCAGCCGTGTGTAACCAGAAGCGGCAGGGCGGTTTCGTGCTTTGAGCGAACGTGAATGAAGTGAATGTCGAGCCCGTCAATCTCGGTCTTGAAATTCGGAACGGCATTCAGACGCGCCTCGACCTTCCTCCAGTCATAGTTGGTGCGCCAGTGCTGCAAGATTTGCTTGATGGTCTTGAGGGGAACGCCCTGCGAAAAGTCGGAAACAGTCTCTTGGTCGGGCAGGCGCGTGACCGCGAGGCGCTGTTTGAGATCGGCTATGGCGCTTTCGGGGAATTCGACCTGGAAGGGCCGAATCGAGGTGGCGCTGCTGTCAGATGGGGTGGTCTTGCTCATGTCAGTGCTCCTTTAGCTTGGTCCGCTGATATTAACCTATCATGCGATTAGATCGCGCGATAATTAATATCGCGTATTAAGCCAAATGTCAAGCATGCGATTAAATCACTTTATAATTATTATTGTGATACTATTTATGACGATAACAGATCTTCTTCCTGTGAGGAATTATGGCCGTCACCAAGAAAGTCCAGCCCGCCGACCCGAGCGATGCACAAAGCCTGGACGACTTTTTATGCTTCGCGATTTACTCGACGAACCTCGCCGTAAACCGGCTAAACAAGCCAGTGCTTGATGAGCTAGGGCTGACCTATTTGCAGTACGTCGCGCTGGTCTTGCTGTATGAGCACAACGACCAGACCGTGAGTTCGCTTAGCGACAAGCTTTTTCTCGAGTCAAGCACTCTCACACCGCTGTTGAAGCGGCTGGAGGCAATGGGGCATGTAACTCGGCAGCGTGACCCGCAAGACGAGCGGGTAGTGAAGGTAAACATCACGCCCAAAGGCAGGAAAGTGCGCGAGAAGGCACTCGATTATCGCGAACAACTCGTCGAGAAAATGGGACTGAGCGCAACCGACTTCCAAAACTTGCGAGAGGAATTGGTCAAACTGCGCACTAACCTCTCGGATTCCGAGACCGGAAAATCCTAACCAACCCTTCCGCGCCGGAGGTCGCATTGCACGTGCCGCCTCGGATTGTGACTCGGCAATGCGCAGATACACGATTACTCGGGAAATAGCGTAATTTAGGCGCCTGTCTTAGCGGCTGATTGGGAATGCGACGCCGGCTGTCTGGGAAAGTGGTGGGCCCGCTCACCATCGAATTAGCGCACTATTGCCTTGTTTTTTAGGCATTTGCTCAATTCGATATTCGCAGAAGACTTCTTCGCGATCGAACGCCACATCCTTAGGCGCGTTGATCCCGAGACGGACTTGATTGCCTTTGACATCCAGCACCGTCACCGTAATGCAGCGAGCAGTGTGACGACAGGCAGTTCTTTCCTAAATTCTCGCCAGTGAATGAACAGCGCCGCCTCGAAGACCAGCGGCGGCAGAAAGACGGAAAATATCAAATCCTTTGACAGATGCCATTTGATCGACACATGCAAGAAATAAAGCGCCATGCCAGCCAGCACCAACCCGACGGTATAGGGCAAGTGCAGGCGGCGCGTCAGCATCGCGACCAGCGCCGACACGAACAGGAGGAAACCTAACTGAGAAAGCTCCGAAGTCAGCACGTGCAGAACCCTTAGCTGGCGGCCCGACCAGCACAAGTTTCCTGTCACACCATCAAGCGCAACACCCTGGTCTCATGGTACGCATAAAACCATCCCGGCGTTGAAGAGAGTCCTAAATGGCGACTACGTAGCAGGGACAGGATCGCTTAGACCGATGTCGCCGCCCGGGTTCCGAGTTCGCCGTATTCGACCGGAGTTTTGATGTAAAACAAGCGAGCCTCGGTGATTTTGATCTTTTCGAGGAGCGCGGCTGCTTGTTGCTCCGTGACAGCCATCATGATCTCAATGGGCTGATCCACTAGCTCAAAGAATTTGGCTGAGTGGCGTCGCCCATCGCTACCAAAGCTCTCGACGCCCGCAAAGGTTGTGGTTCCGGTGCAGCCAAGCTCTTTCGCTAGGTGGATGAGCCATTCCGTGGCCGGCTTGCCTTCGATACGCTGGTTCTGCTCGGTGATGAAACTGATTTGAAAACCCTTCATGGTGTTCTCCTAGAAGACACTCCGAATGATGCGAACGGTGCCAACGCCGAACAATGTCATGACGACGCTGCCCGTGACATGAGCCGCGATAGTCGATATGGCCCAGAGGCTGCGCCCTTCGAGGAGCGCAGTCACTACTTCCGATGAGAAGGTAGAGAAAGTGGTTAGTCCGCCCAAAAACCCCGTGACAGTAAGCAGTCGCCATTCCGGAGCCAGCGACGGATAGGAAAGAAAAATGGCCATCGCGATTCCGATCAGGTAGCCACCGAGGATATTGGCGGCCAGTGTTCCTGGCGGAAGCTGCGGGAACAAAGCATTTAATCGAGTGGCAAAACACCATCGGAGCAATGCGCCGAGCGCTGCGCCCAAGGCGGTTGCGCAGATAGAAAGGGTCATCGTTTTTCCTGCGTAAGGGCGGGCAGTCGTTGGCGAAGCGCGCATTGCGCTGTCGTCTCCGGGACTAAGTTCCCCGTTGGGCGGCGGTTGGGCTATTCTCATAGCTGAGGCGGACCATTGATCCGATTCAAAACGGCCACCAGTAATTGCCCCCAAGCCCACAGCGTCAAAAACAGCATGATAAGAACAAGCTGCGGATGGTGATCTCCGGCATCAAACGCCACCCGAAGCCAACGCCATGGCCAATACAACAACCCATTGAGTAACGTCAGGACAACGATGCGGGAATCGAGGTGTCGCAGAATTGACGATTGTCCGTCCGATTTCACCGGGGAACTCGAGAGATTTTTTCATGCGCGCCTACCTCCCCGATTGGGTCATGGTAGGCATCATCAGCCGTCGGCGGCGGTTTGGGTCGGAGGCATGCCATCTCCGATGCTCAAGACTATACGAACCGGCGGTTTAGCCTGCGAGTTTCCCAGTGAAAGCCGGTCAAAGCCCACTTGTTTCATGTGATACCGACAGATTACGACATGATATTGTCAATTGACAAAACTATGTCAGAATATGTCGATGAGCGCACTTACTGACCCTTGGCACTTTCCGCGTCCCGACCTCGCGCAATCCTATCTGCGGAGTTTTGATCTCGGGTTGACATCGGCACGCGGCTTATTTGCACGTCGCCGCATGGGCAAAAGCGAATTTCTAAAGCACGACTTGCTTCCCGCAGCCAAGCACGACGGCTACCTGGCAGCCTACACCAACCTCTGGGATTCCACCGACCATCCAGGGCAAGCGCTGGCGACAGCCATTTTGCTGGCTACTCAACCCAAGGGACTGGGCAAGTTCTGGACGGACCTCAACGCCCCGATTCGCAAACTCAAAGGCGGCGGCAAGCTGCCGTTGGGCGTTGAAGGTTCTATCGAGCTGGACTTGGCTGAAAAGGAGAAGGCGGCGGTCCCCGCAATCCAAGCTGCATTGCAGTCCGCTGACAAAGCCAAGAAGCGATTGCTACTAGTCATCGACGAAGCACAGGTACTTGCCGCGCCGGAACACAAATCAATAGCGCACGCGCTACGCGCGGGACTGGACATTCGCAAGCCCGGCATCAAGGTGCTATTCGCAGGGTCCTCGGAGGCGGCCCTGCGGGAGATGTTTTCGCGTGCGGCAGCCCCATTCTATAACTGGGCTCCGGTGGAACCATTCCCGCTGCTGGGACACGAATTTGTCGCTGCCACGGTAAAACAGCTGGCCACCGTAGCAAAGCACCCCTTGAGTCTGGACGACGCCTTGAAGGCGTTTGCTGCCCTTAAAGAAACTCCCGAGTTCTTTCGTTGGTACATCGAGCGCTATCTTATTTACCAGCACCAGGGGCCTGAGCAGGCACTGCGGTACATCCAGACGCGAATACACGACGACACGGGTTACACCAAGACTTGGAAGGAATTGAACCGCGCTGACCGCGCGATACTGTTGTTGGCGGCCCGTGGTGTGCAAGACCTTTATGGAATCCACGCGCTCGAGCAGCTTAAAGATCTGCTGGGCTCTCCCAACGTGACGGTCAGCGCTCCACGAACGTCGCTACGCCGGCTTACGAGTCCCAAGCAGCAACTGCTAGCGCGCGTGGATCACGGAGCCTATCGTTTCGAGGATCCGGAATTCCAAGCCTGGGTAACTACTCGACGTACAGTAGACTAAAAAGAGACAATGGTTGAATTGCAACAAAGTCCTCGGAACGGCAACGACAAGTATTGCAACACATCTTAGGCTGCAGACGTTATGGTTGGAGCGGCAGCGACCGCGGTTCGAATACCTGCTGCGTAGAGGGACTTTTGAAACCGGGTTCTGGGGAGAGTTGGATAACATCACTCAACGACTGGATAAGCTGCTCTTTATCTTGAAGTCACTCCTTCAAGGCAACGGATCGTTTGGATAAGACAGCTCGCTCAGAATTGCTTGGAAGCGCGGCTGAGCGCGCAGCGGATCAAGCAGCGGATCCCGCTTGGCGTAGGCCATGCCGGGATCCCGGAGCTTATGCGCCCTTTCCAGCCACTCGAGAGCCTCTTGGCGGTCACCCCACTGAGCCTTGATCTCTGCATATTGATACGCGGACGCCTCGCCGGCGAACTGCTGGAGCTTTGCGAATATTTCAGAAGCATCCGCTTGGCGATTGAGACCGTGATAGACGATCGCCAGGCATACGCGGCTCCGATAGTTGTCCCGGTTCCTCTCGCATGAGGACTGGGCTGCAGACAGATTCCCCGCCGAGTAATACGTGAGACCTCGCAGGCCGTAGGATTCGGCCGAATGTTCAGGATCAATAGCTATCGAATCCTGATAAGCGGCAACCGCCTCATCATATCGGCGCGCGAGTCGCAGTGTGTCGCCAAGCGTTCGATGGCTCAACGAATCCAGCGGGTCCAGAGCGACCGCATGGCGCGCGCCGGCAATCGCTATCTCCGCTTGCCCGGAATACGCCGCCAGCAGACTGCAGTGATTCAAGACCAGGGTGCTGCCCGGAGCGAGCGCGAGAGCATGCGCACAGGCATCGCCGGCGGCTCCGAAGTGCAGCAAACCCACCTCGAGCTCGCTCAAGGCGACGTACCCTTCGGCGAGGCCGGGAGCAATCGCGATCGCGCGCTCGGCATCCGCACGTACGTTCTTTTGGTCCGGTTGCTGGAGGGACAACCACTCCGGGCTATTCGTCGCACACGCCCAAGTGATCACGGCGCGGTTGGCGTACGCGAGGGCGTAATCGGGGTCGAGCGCAATGGCCTCGCTGAACGCGTCGACGGGGCCATTGCAAACAATGGGCGTTGTCGATACTGCTATACGGGCTAGCTGCAGACCCTTTAGATACGCATCGAACGCGGCCGGATTGCTCGTGCCGCCGAGTTCGAATTTGACTGCCGAGTTCTCGAGAAGCTTTACCTTCAAAGCTCCTGTCACCGCATTTGCGATATCCGTCTGCAGCTTGAGGACATCGCCCAAATCTCGGTCGTACGTTTGGGACCAGAGGTGAAATCCAGTCACCGCGTTGATGAGCTGTGCGGTAATGCGCACGGTATGCCCCGAGCGCCGGACACTTCCTTCGAGGATCGAGGCCACGTTCAATTGTCGGGCCACGGTGCCCATATTGACGTCTCTGTCCTTGAAGGAAAACGCCGAGGTACGCGCGGCGACTTGCAATTCGTTGATGCGCGCAAGGGAATTGAGCAGTTCCTCCGTAAGCCCGTCGGAGAAATAGTCCTGATCCTTGTCGCCGCTCATGTTCACGAACGGCAGCACGGCGATAGAATGCGGAGGCGGGCGGAACGCAGCCGCCGCGGATTGCCTCGAAACAAACAGGCGGTACAGCACCTCGCCGCAGATCGCAATCACGATGATGGCGACAATTGCAAGCACTACCAGCTTCCGACCCTTGCGCGCCCTTGTCGAGGCAACGGTTGCAGCTGCTGGCGGCCGATCTGAACCGGCTGACACCTCCTCGGTCCGCGCAGGCTCGGACGACAGCAGATGCTGTATCCGTTCAACGAACTCCGGAGTAGCCCGTCCCACTGGAAGTCTCATCCATTGCGATGCCGAGAACGAGTCGGGTACGTCAGCGTCGACTTCGCGCGTTTCGTCGATGCAAACCGGGACCAGGAAGGTACGACGACGGCCCATCAGATGCGTTCGCTGGTCCGCCAGTCGCCACTCGAGCCGAAAGTATCCTTCTGGCCGCGCCTGCGTGCTTTTGGAGATGATCGGGAGGAACAGTTCGCAGTCGCGGACTTGCGCACGGATCTTCTGATCCCACGCATCCCCGCCGCGCAGCTCGCTTTGATCGAAGAAGACTTCAATGCCGGCCGCACGTAGCGATTCGCAAATCCCACGGGCCGCATCCGCGTCTTGAGAGGCGTAGCTTAAGAAGATCGCGTTCCTGCCATCAGCCATTCTTGGATCGATCTCGGACGGATTGGCAGAGATCTCGCCAATCTTCGTGAATGTCAGCTTAGCCTACTTGCACGCCAAATGTTTTGGCCGGTCTGTCCGATACACCTGTTTTTCCGGTGTTTTGACCCGAATGCCGTCCCTCCCCGATCGTTGCCGATCAGCCCCGAACATCGCAAATTAGTGGGCCCGCTCGGAATCGAACCGAGGACCAAGGGATTCACTTCTGCCCCGCCGTTTCCGGAGGGAGTGGACTATCTCTTCACCCCAGTGGGGTGCGGGACGCTCTAGCCTGTCATTAAGCGCGACTTGAACGCGCTCAGGTAGTCTCTGCACCTTCCGGCGGTGCACCGCCGGCTTGGCTCAGGGTTGCCATCAGCTCGAAGCTGGTCAGGTTTCCCTGAATTCATCCCGTCCACTTCGCACCTTGCGATGCGAAGGCACCATTTTGATGAGTCCCCTGCTCTAACCAACTGAGCTACAGGCCCGACGGCGCGCATCTTAACACGTGAGCTTCCCATGCCAGCAGAGGCTTGGGTTATCGTACGGCGCCTGTGAAAACACCCGTGCTACCGGATTTACCCGTCAATGAGGCCCTTCCGGCCCTCAACGAGGCTTTGATCAGCCGCCGCAGCGTGCTGCTCGAGGCACCGCCAGGGGCCGGCAAGAGCACCGTCGTCCCTATCTTTTTGCTGGGCGGTTCTTGGCTCAAAGGCCAAAAGATCCTGATGCTCGAGCCGCGCCGCCTTGCCGCGCGCGCAGTGGCAAACCGTATGGCCTCGCTGTTGGGAGAGCCGATCGGACGCACGGTCGGATTTCGAACCCGCCTCGAGACGCGGGTCAGTCGCGAAACCCGTATCGAGGTAGTCACGGAGGGCATTCTCACGCGCATGCTGCAGGAGGACTCTTCACTTGCGGGTATCGGCTGCGTCATTTTCGATGAGTTTCACGAGCGCAGCTTGAATGCCGATTTGGGGCTGGCGCTCTGTATCGAGACGCAACAGAACCTGCGCGAAGATTTGCGTCTGCTGGTGATGTCGGCCACGCTCGATCTTAAGCCCCTGGTGCGCTTGCTTGGAGAAGCGCCGGTGGTGTCGGCGACGGGTCGCAGTTACGCAGTGCGCACTCACTACGTGCCGCGCCGTAACGAGCTTCATCTCGAACTGCAAGTGGCGCAACTGGTGCGATCCGCGTTGCGTGAGCACGACGGCGATGTCTTGTGTTTTCTGCCCGGCGCGGCGGAAATCCGCCGCGTGCAGCGCACCCTCGAGGAATCGGATCTCGATCGCACAATTCAAGTGATGCCCTTGTACGGCGAACTCGACGGGGCAGCGCAAGACGCCGCCCTCGCGCCTGCCGGCCCGGGCCGTCGCAAAGTCGTGCTCGCGACCAGCATTGCTGAAACCAGTCTGACCATCGAGGGTATTCGGGTCGTGGTGGATTCAGGACTGCGCCGCTATGCGGAATTCGATCCCGCCACCGGCATGAGCCGCTTGGTGACGGGCAAAGTGTCGCAAGCCGCGGCGGACCAACGCCGCGGGCGCGCAGGCCGCGTGGCCGAAGGTGACTGTTTCCGCCTTTGGTCGGAGGGCACGCACGCGTCCTTGAATGCGCAGACGCCGCCGGAAATTCTGCATGCCGATCTCGCACCGCTCGCCTTGGAACTGGCCTGCTGGGGTGCCGCGGATACCGCCGCCCTGGCATGGCTCGATCCGCCGCCGCCGGCACCCTTGGCTCAGGCGCGCGACTTGTTGCGGCAGCTGGAGGCCATCGATGCCGCAGCAAGAGTGACCGCCCATGGGCGCAAACTCGAGAAACTGGGCATGCACCCGCGCCTGGCCCATATGCTCGTGAACGCGCAAGACTTCGGCGCCTCTCGACTGGCCTGCGATCTCGCGGCCATCTTGAGCGAACGCGACATCCTGCGGTCGAGCGCGGGGTCGCGCGATGCGGATCTGCGGCTCCGCGTCGCGGTCCTGCGCGGCGACACGCGAGA
The DNA here is from genome assembly GCA_034667905.1 of Gammaproteobacteria bacterium. Lineage (GTDB taxonomy): Bacteria > Pseudomonadota > Gammaproteobacteria > Steroidobacterales > Steroidobacteraceae > Bog-1198. The sequence goes on from JAXDQK010000133.1 coordinate 207,310, forward strand.
GGTACCCGCCGGGATTAGCGTGGACGCCCGCGCCAAGGCGCAGGCACAACGCAACTCGAGCCTTTGGCATCGGGACGTTCGTGGCCAGCGCGACACCGTCGATGTTCACGAAGCGACGGGAATCCTGCTCGCGTGGGCATATCCTGATCGAATCGCGCGAGCACGCGGCGCGGGCGGACGCTACCTGCTGGCGAACGGCCGCGGCGCTCATTTCGGAGAGCCGCAAGCGCTTTCGAAGTCAGAATTCATCGTTGCCGCTGAACTGGACGGGGCCGATCGCGAGGCGCGAATTTTCCTGGCGGCGCCCATTAATCTTCAAGAGCTGGAAACCCATTTTGCAACCCTCATTGGCGATAAAGCGGAAATTCACTGGGATGATCGGGCCGGAGCAGTCAGCGCCAAACGCGAACGGGTACTGGGTGCACTGGTATTGGAGTCTTCCGACATGCGCAATCCCGATCCGCAGGCTTTCCAAGACGCGCTGCTTGTGGGCCTCGAGCAAGCGGGCATTGCCGGTCTGCCCTGGACCAAGGAATTGCGGCAATGGCGAGCGCGCGTCATGTTGATGCGCCAATACCAAGTTCCTGGCCCGGCTCCGTGGCCGGATTTGAGCGATGAAGAGCTGGAGAGAACCCTCCCGGAGTGGGCGCCGCCATGGATCACCGATTTCACCCGCCGCGAGCATTTTGCACGCCTGGACTTGAGTAACGCCCTGCACGCTTTCCTGTCGCACGCTCAAGGAATCATTCTCGATCGGCAGGCGCCGACGCACTTCACCGTGCCCAGCGGCTCAGCAATACCCATCGACTATCTGGACGGCGATAATCCCACCGTGTCGGTGCGATTGCAGGAGTTGTTCGGATTGAGGGAAACACCGGCTGTCGCGGGCGGCAAGGTGCCACTGCTGCTGAAGTTATTGTCCCCGGCCGGACGGCCCGTACAGATCACCAAGGATTTGGTGAGCTTCTGGAATCGCGGCTATCACGAAGTCAAAAAGGATCTCAAAGGCCGCTACCCGAAACATTACTGGCCGGATGATCCTTACACGGCTCAGGCCACGCGACGTGCACGGCCGCGCGGGGCGCCGTAGCGTTAAGATTCGTATCCATCACCTCATAAAGTTTGCCGAAGGAATTCTTATTGATGCGCCAAGCCGCTTTAGTTGCCATTATTTTACTCAGTTTGCGCTGTGCCGCCGCTGGTCAGACGGTGTCCGCGGCGTCGATCGACCCTGCGGCCGCTGCGCGCTTCGCCGGCTTGGCGCTTAAATGCCTGCACGATGAATATCCCAGCCACATCAGTCTGACCATGGACCGCGATTCCGATGCGCGCCCTCCGCGGGAATTGACACCGGCATTTTATGGCTGTTACGACTGGCATTCGGACGTTCATGGCCACTGGCTCCTGGTGCGCCTGTTGCGGCTCACGCCCAACGCGCCGTTCGCCGACCAAGCGCGCACGGAACTCGCCCGCAGTTTCACGGCGGCGAACATCGCCGGCGAACTGGAGTATCTGAAGCATCCGGGTCGGACATCGTTCGAGCGCCCATACGGATTGGCGTGGCTGCTGCAACTATCCGCGGAGCTGCGCGAGTGGGATGACCCGCAAGCGAAACAATGGTCGGCCACCTTGGCGCCTCTCGAGTCGGAAGCGGCCGCGCGCATCAAGGCATGGCTCCCGAGGCTGCGCTATCCCATTCGCATCGGCGAACATGATCAAACCGCTTTTTCCTTCGGACTGATCTTCGATTGGGCCGGCGTAGCCGGGGACGCGCAAATGCGCACGATACTGAACGATGCGGCGCAACGATTTTACCTTCACGACCGCGATTGCCCATTGAGCTATGAGCCTTCGGGCGAGGACTTTCTCTCGCCGTGTTTGGCCGAGGCCGATTTTCTGCGGCGCGTGCTCAATCCTAAGGCGTTTGCCGCGTGGCTTGGCCATTTTCTGCCGGGCATTCCCCGAACCGCCGCGGCTGCGTGGCTGCAACCCGGGGTCGTGACCGACCGGTCCGACCCGAAGCTTGCTCACATCGACGGCCTTAACTTAAGCCGCAGCTGGATGCTCGAAGGAATTGCCCATGGACTCCCGCAAGGGGACGCGCGGGTACCGGCACTTCTCGCCGCAGCCGCGCGGCATCGGGATGCCGCTCTCCCGCAGGTTACCGGAGAGCACTACGAGGGCGGCCATTGGTTGGGCACCTTCGCGGTGTACCTGACGAGTGGCGCCGGATTGCGCTAGGGAACTGCTCCTAAGCTCAGGATCTAACCGCCGCCATTTCCGCGGCGTCTTGCTCCACGGCGATGACGGCCGGCGTGCGCCAGCCGCTGCGCACGCCCCAGAAATAAAAGGCCAGCGACGTCAGCGCCACGCACAGCTGGTCCCAGCCGTACCCAATGTAGCCGTGGCCTTCGAATTCTTTACTGCCCGCCCACGACAACACCGTGATGGTGACGAGATAGGCGAACAGCCACCATGCCCCGCGCACCTGCCGGCCGAAGTCGCGCCAATTGCCCTTGGCTTGATAGTACAAATAGACCGGAAGCGGCAAAATCAACAGCAGCATGATCTGGCCGGTGTGCGGCCAGCGCGCCCAAAACAGCATCAACGTGGCGAGCACGAAGGCTATCGGCGCGAGCACCGGCAGGCCCGGCACGCGCAACGGCCGATACAGCTCGGGCGCCGTACGCCGCAGCACGATGACGCTGATCGGCACCACCAGATACGTGATGATGGTGGCCACGGAAATCACCGCCGCGAGCTTGCCCCAACCGCGAAAGAAAAACAGGAACACAAAGGACACCGCGAGGTTGAACCACATGGCGGGACGCGGGATGCCGTATTTGGGATGCACACGGCCAAATACTTCGGGCACGGTGCCGCTGCGTTCCATCGCATAGATCATGCGAGCCGTTGTGGCCGTGTAGGTGATACCCGTGCCGCTGGGGCTGACGAAGGCGTCGGCATACAACAATAGCGCCAGCCAATTGAGATTGAGCGCCAGCGCCAATTGCGCAAACGGCGAGCTGTACTCGAGCGCCGCCCAGCCCTCGGACAAATGTTCCGGTGCCACCGAGCCCAAGAAAGCCACTTGCAGCATCAAGTACACCACCGTGCTCAACGCAATCGAGCCGAATATCGCCAACGGCACGCTACGTCCGGGGTGGCGCGCCTCGCCCGCCAGATTCACCGGGCTTTGGAATCCGTTGTAGCTGAAAACAATGCCGCTGGTGGCAACCGCGGTGAGGATGGCCGCCAGATTGCCCACGTGTTGGCCGCCATGAATTCCTACCTGAAAGTTCTCCCAGTGAAAGTCAGTACAGACCAACGCGATGGCCGTCGCCGCCGGCACGATGAGCTTGAAGAAGGTGATGGCGCTGTTGGTGTTCGCGAAAACTTTGACGCTCCAGAAATTGACCAGAAAATAAAACACCACCAACACTGCGGAAATCGACAATCCGGCAACCGTCAGCTCTCCTTGCCCGTTGCGGGCGTGCACATACAATCCCTGCGCCCAGGCCCAGGGCCACGAGCTCATGTACTGCACGGAGGCCTCGGCCTCGACGGGGATGACCGAGACAATCGCGATCCACGCCGCCCATCCCGCGACGAAGCCGACCAGCGTGCCATGCGAATAATGACCGTAGCGCACCGCGCCGCCGGACTCCGGAAACATGGCGCCGAGTTCCGCGTACGTGAACGCGACGAACAAAATAACCACGGCACCGATGATCCAGGCGTAGATCGCGCCGGGGCCGGCCAGCTGCGCCGCACGCCAGGCGCCGAACAGCCAACCGGATCCGATAATGGAACCCAAACCGGTAAACATCAGCGCAATCGCGCCGACCTCGCGACGGATCGCACTTTCATTGGACATTTATGATCTCCTTGACGGACTGTAACGGCTTTTCACCGCTCCGCGCTACGGCAATGCATAATAGGAATCCAATGGTTGCACCAAACAGATTCTTTTTACGCCGCACCGATCTGCTCGCGATGACGGCAATGGCCGCTATGGCCGCGTCGTCGGCCATGGCCGGCGCAACGGCGCCCGGCGCAACGGCGCCCGGGTCGGCCGCGCGCGGACTGAAGGCAAAATTCGTATTGTCGAGTTCCGATCCGAAGCTCGTCGGCAGCGTTCCACTGATCTATACGGCCAAGGCGTTTGGCTGTTCGGGCGGGAACCTGTCGCCGGAACTGCATTGGTCGGGAGCGCCTGCGGGGACCCAGAGCTTCGTGGTCACCTTGTTTGACCCCGACGAGCGCAGCACGCCGTCCGGCTGGTGGCACTGGGTGCTCTACGATTTGCCCAATAATATCGACAACCTGCCGCAGGGCGCCGGCGCGGAGCATAGCAGTGCGTTACCTTCGGGAGCGCTGCAAGGCCGCACCGATTTAGGCGAGGACGCCTATCACGGACCCTGCCCCGCCAAAGGCGATCCGCCGCATCGCTATGTGTTCACCGTCTATGCGTTGAATGTGGCGAAACTTCCTGTACCGCCCGATTCCAGCGGAGGCATGGTCACCTCCATTGTGCAGGAACATCTGCTGGGCAAGGCCGTGCTCGTCGCGCACTACGGCCGTCCCTAATCTTCAAGCCGCGGCTTCATCGTCGCAGCCGTGCTCGCAGCGATCTCTTTCGATTTGCAGCGTGGCATGCTGGATCTGAAAGCGACGTTTCAGATCCGGCGTCAGGGAAATCAACAGCGCATCTTCCGCTGCCCGATCAGGCACCACCAAGTGAGCGGTTAAGGCAACGCTCGTGGTGCTCAACGCCCATATGTGCAGGTCGTGCACATCGGTCACGCCTTGCTGGTGAGAGAGATAGGACATCACCGCGGATGAATTGACACTGGCCGGAACGCCGTCCAACGACAACGTCAGTGAATCTCGCAGCAGCCGCCAGGTGCTGAGCAGTATCACCGCCACAATCACGAGGCTGACGATGGGATCGAGCAAGGCCCATCCGGTAATCACGATCAGCAGGCCCGAGAGCAAAACGCCGGCCGATACGGCCGCATCGCCCAGCATGTGGATGTAGGCGCTGCGCCGGTTAAGGTCGCCGTGGCTGCCGGCGTGAAGCATCCAAGCACTTATGCCGTTCAACACAATGCCGATCGCCGCGACCATCATGACCGTGCGGCCCGCAACGGGCGGGGGTGATCCCAATCTGCTAATTGCCTCCCAGGCAATGGCGCCGCAGGCCAATAGCAGCAACACCGCATTCGCGAGCGCCGCCAGCACGGAAGAACGTCCCAGGCCATAGGTAAATTTGCCACCCGGTCGGCGGCGTCCGAGCAATAACGCCCCCCAGGCACACACCAGCCCCAGCACGTCGCTCAAGTTATGTCCCGCGTCGGCGATCAATGCCACGGAGTTGGAGATGAATCCGAAGCCGCCTTCGACCAATACGAAAATCAAGTTAAGCGCCACGGCAACGCCCATTCGGAGGTTGATGCCGTCGGCCGGTAGCGCATGCGCATGGCCGTGCGCGTGGTCGTGCGGCGCGTGACCGTGGTCGTGGCCCTGCGCTGGGTCGTCTTTATGTTGCATCGACTTCGTTTACCTCTAAATGCTGGAATGTCTGCATTCGCCACAGCTGCGGGAAAAACACACGCGACCATAAAACCGTTACTAATATTGTGGCCACACCGCCTAACACAATGGCGGGCACCAGCCCGAACCAAGCAGCCGTCGTACCCGACTCGAACTCTCCGAGTTCATTCGATGCGCCGATGAATACGGAGGTGACGGCACTGACCCGGCCCCGGATCTCATCAGGCGTCTGCAGCTGCACCAGCAGCGAGCGGACAAACACACTGATCATGTCCCCCACCCCTAGGACCACCAATGCGATCATCGCCACCCAAAACACGTGGGTCAGCCCCAGGACCACGGTGGCCATGCCGAAAGCCGCGACGCCGCCGAACATCGTAGCGCCGACGTGCCGCGAAATGGGCCTGAACGCCAGCCAAAGCGCCATGACGCCCGCGCCCACTCCCGGCGCAGCCCGCAAATAGCCGAACACCTCGGGACCGGCGTGCAGTACGTCCCGCGTGTAGGCCGGTAACAGCGCCGTCGCACCGCCGAACAATACCGCAAATAGGTCCAACGATATGGCTCCCAATACCGTTTTGCGATGCCACACGAAGCGCAGCCCCTGCAGCAGGGTTGCCCAGGAGAGCGATGAGCGTGCGGTACTCGGCCGTCGCTTGGCGATTAGCCCGACCAACAGAATGGCCGTCAGCAGCAGCGCCGTGGCGGCGCCGTAAACCACCGCGGCACCGCTGTCGCGCCCAAAACCAGCTTCTGCCAGCGCATAGACGATTCCGCCGATGCTGGGACCGACGATCACCGCCACTTGGTTGGCCGAAGAGTTGATGGCAAGGGCACTGCCGAGCGTTGTCGCCGGCACAATGGTGGGGACGAATGACTGCGATGCAGGGGCCTGGAAAGCGCGCGTCACGCCGAGCAGGGCGAGTACCGCGAATATCGGCAGCGTGCCAACTCTTTGCCATGCGAAGTAGAGCAGCAATAGAGCGCACAGTGCATAGGAGCAGTGGCCGAGCAGAATGATCATGCGGCGATCGAACTGATCGGCGACATGCCCGGAGAAAAGCACCAGGCATAAAAACGGCAGAAACTGTGACAGACCGATCAGCCCGAGATCGAGCACTCGTCCGGTGATGTGATACACCTGCCAGCCCACCGCCATGATGAGCATTTGCGTGGCGATGGCGGCGAAAAACCTGGAGCCCAGATACAGCGTGAAATCGCGATTTTTAAAAACCGCGTATCCGCCCGGCGCGCTGCGCTCACTCAAGGGCCGCGATTTCGGTCAGCACGGGTCACAGTCCAAGGTCACTCAATGAACGGTGATCATCAGGGCGGCGCCCTTGCGGCCAACGAAAGTGACGCTCGCTCTCGTCGATCGGCAAGTCGTTGATGCTGGCCAGGCGCAGGCTCATCAGCCCATGCTCGTCGAATTCCCAATTCTCGTTGCCATAACTGCGAAACCAATGGCCGCTATCGTCGTGCCACTCGTAGGCGAATCGCACGGCGATGCGGTTCTCTCGAAATGCCCAGAGTTCTTTGATTAGCCGATAATCCAGCTCCCGTGCCCATTTGCGGGTGAGGAATGCCTGGATGGCATCACGCCCCTGGAGAAATTCCGAGCGGTTACGCCATCGGCTATCCGTTGTGTAGGCGAGCGCCACCCGAGCCGGGTCGCGGGTGTTCCATCCGTCCTCGGCCAAGCGCACTTTCTGGCAGGCGGCTTCAAAGGTGAAGGGAGGCAGAGGCGGTCTGTCCATGGGAGCTCCAGCTTTGCGGATTTGTCAAAAGCGCCGCGAGATGTACAGCGTGCCGATTTCGATCTTGTAGAACGTTTCCGGGCGTGGGCCCTGCGGATCGCTCGCCAGCACATGATCGCGCGCTAAATTTTGACCGTAGCGAAAGTCCAAATTTAAATCCCACTTGGGCAGAACATCGCGCCACGCGGCGCCTACGCCCGCGAAGAGCGAAGTCGCCGGCGTCTGTACATTGTAGCGGGCGACGCCGGCAAAAAGACCGAGTGCCAAAGGTCCGTCAAAGCGATGGCGATAATCGATGGCGCGCAGGCTGATGAGCGTGTGGCCGTCGACCTGGTCGACTTCCCCTCGGACACCAAGATCATTGGTATTCGAGACGGCGCGCCGCGCGCCCAAGCCGAAGTGCGGCCCGAACTTGAGTTTCGAGTTCGTAATGGGTATCCCCGGTTCCAGATCCGTGCGCACCCTGTTTGCATTGACGCCGGCATCCACGAACACTTCGGCGCCATGGTGATCTACATCATGCGGCTCATCGTCATCGTCAGCGTCAGCGCCGTACGAAACATCATCGCGAGTTTTCGAATCGCCCCCGTAGCGCACGAACGCGGAAAGCCGGCTAAACGATTTTCCATCGACGTCCCGGCCGCCGAACGCTTCCCCGCCGACAGTTAGGCCCTTCCACGGTCGCGAATAGCGGATGGAAAAATCGTAATAGTGATGATACGGAAATGCGCCCGGCGTCGGGACGAAAGTGCGATTATCGCCGCCGTAGTAAGTCTGATTCGCCAGCGTGCGCACGCGCTCTTCCAAGTAACCGCCGAACGGCGGCATCCAGCCGACGCGCAACATCTGGCTCCTTGCCCCTACTCCGTCGTTGAAGTTGCGTTCCTGCGCACCCCAGTTCCCTTGCACGATGCCGTCGTTGCTCATACCGTTCAGAAAAATATTATGCACATACCAGATGTTCGACCATTCCGAAATCTCGTACGTGAAATCGAAATAGCGCATCACGCGCGGGAAATCGATGCCCGCCGAAATGGCCGGACTGCCCAGCAAATAGCTGCCACCGTTGGAATTGTCTTCCCCAGCATATTGAAAGTACACGGCAGCCGGGGTCTTACTCGGCAAGATGAAACGGCTGACGTAAGAGGCTTGCTGATTGCCCTGGGTTTGCGACAGACCGCTGGGCTGGAAGAAGTCGCGCAATAGAAAACGCCCCGAGGTTGGCAGGCCGGCACCGCCGCCGTATTCCAATAGCCGATTGACCCCTAAAGACCATCCGGGGATCGGCTCGATCGAGAACTGCGCACCGAACAGCCGCGGATTGCCGGTGGCTTCGACACCGTTGAAGCGAATCGGCTGGGATGCCATGCGCTCGATAAAAAATTCGTATTGGAATCCCAAGCGCGTCAGCGGTTCGTAATTCGAAAGCGTTACGGAAGCCAAAGTGGGCGATTCCGTGCTGATCAGCGTGCTGCTGTCCGTCATGGGGGATAGCCAGTGATCTCGGTAGCCGATATCGAGCTGCGCCCAGTTGGTGCCGAGGCTCAACATCGAGCCGGTGGGTGTGGCCCGCCCTTTATAGGCGATCCCTCCCGCGCTCACCAAAAAATAGTCGCTCGGCTGCGCAAAAGCGACCAGCGAGAATTCGTAGTCGCTCTTCACGGGCATGCCGTGCTGATCCGGCACGATCAGGCCGTCCTTATCGTGGGCGATGGCCCCCGTTACGCTGGCGTGCGTCACCGCGTAATCGCGCGAATAACGCTCGAGGTATCTTTCTACCTTGGCGCACAGGACTTTGTCGATTTCGCATGCCTGAGGCAGCGCCAATCTCACCAGCTCCACGGAAAACGGGCGTTTCAGGATGGGTTCATCGGCCAGAATGAGCACCCGCTCGACCTGCCGCTCGATTTCCGGTTCCAGATTCATCGGCAGATAAGCGGTCACTCCGCCGGCGGTGACTGCCTTTGCCGCCGCCAGGCACAGGCCGGCAATCGCGAATGCATATCTCAAAGGTCTCATGAATGATCTCGAATAAATTGATGTCTGTTAACGAACCGGCGGCACGATTAGGGTCGGTGCCCGACAGGCGCTGCGCAAAACATCGGCGGAACAGGCCCTGGGATTTAGGGTTCGGTCAAAGCAAATATGCACCTCGCGCAGGCGCGGTGAGCCTTGCCCGCTGCAGGTGACGACGATCGAATCCGGGGTTGAGCGAGGATTGGCGCGCAGAAAAGCCGTTGCGATCGCGGCCGGCGGTCGTTCGACAGGTTGTCTCACGTCGGAGAACCCGGCGGGTATCGCAACGCTCCGGTAGGCACGGCGCACCAAGGCGAAGTAATCCGCGGGGTCCAATCCACTGCAGGTGCCGTGAGCCGACCACTCGTGATAAACGAGGCCGCGCGCCGGCATCAAATCGGAGATGCCGCTTACCACGCTATCAGGTACCTGTTGGTGGACATTGCAGTTTTCCGGCCATCCCTTCTCATTTTGCGGCCATAGTCCGTGAACGATGAAGCCGAAGCGGCCCGGGCCACCGCATTCGGCAGCTCCCGGATTGCCTAGGCAAAACGCCGGAGACCAAGACAATGACAACACATAGTAGTCAAAAGTGCCCGGTTCAGCGGCCGTGAACGACCGGTGGTGGCGGGCGCTCGCGCTTCCGATGAGTGCAAACAGCGAAAGCAGAAGCGCCGCGGTCTTCATAGAGCCTCGCTTAGCTGCCGGCGCGCAGCGTTTGAATCTCGAATCCGCCGACACCGTTCAGCCACGTGTCCTTGTCGCGGATAATGGCCTGAGCGGGCAGTGCCGGCGTACTGACGGTCATCCCCTGTAGCTTGCGCACCGCCGTGCCCACGGCAAAGATCTCGACCAGGCTGGATCCGAGTTCGACGATGTAAGTCTTGATGCCGACCACTTCTTCCGCGCCCAAGGCGGCAGCTTCGTTTTTTATCCGCTCGAAAACTTGCTCGCGCGCCTCGTAGATGAGCGCCGTCAGATCGCCCAGCTCGCCCCTCACCAAGCTTTGAAATGCGGCCCTGATGCCGCCGATGGCCCCGAGCGAGTACACCGAGGTCGAGATCAACAGTTTCATCGGAGCGTATCCCAACTGCGTCATGCCCCAAAGTTCCTCGCCGGTCATATCGCTGCTCACTGGGGCGCTTCGCGCCTCGGGCGCGAGTTGTGCGTGGAATGCGGCAGTACCCGCCATGTACATCTCGTGAAAGCCGGCGAAGTGCAGCACATTGGTTCGCACGCCGACGACGGAGTTGGCGCCCACCGCCCTGGCGTGCGTGACCAGCCGTTCGAGAGCGTGATGGCGCGTTTCATTGAACACGTCGCTGAATTCCTTGATCTCGCCCCGTACCAGCGTTTTCAGCGTGCCTGCGATGCCGCCAACGGCACCCACCGAATAAGCGATGTTGCCGAATACGAATTCCTTCGGCTCATAACCTGCATCCATGTGGCAGTACAACTCTTGAGCATCACCGGCGCTGGTGAACAACGCCGTGCCCGGACCTCCACTGACGCCAGATCCGACGAATAAGAATTCGGAATTGCCGCTGAGGTTGCGTAATTCGGAAGTCACGCCGACCACCCCGTGCACCTGCTCGCGATTGGCTTCCGCCCGCATACGGTCGAAGGCGGCGGCACGGCCCTCATGAATCATTCGCGTTACATCGGGAATCTCCCCTCCCACGATGCCGCGGAACGCAGAGCGCACGCCCCCTAGAAACCCCATGGACTGGACGCTGTTGCCGATGACGACGCCGCTCGGAATGAGGCCCTTGAGCCGCATGCAGTAGATTTCGTTCCCCGACAGACCGGTCAATTTAGGGGTACTGAGCATGTTGCGATCGTAAGTTATAGGGGGCTGGCTGTCGACGCGGCGTTGCGATTGGCTTGCGTGTTCCATGTGCTCCAAAGAATCATCGCGAGGAGCGCGACTTGGAAGGGTAGCCGAACGATCAGCGCCCAGCGCGCAACGCCGAATGCTTCAGAGTGCTGGAGCATATAGATATTGGCAGGCGTCACGGCGATGGTGAGCAGGAACAGGCCAACTCCGGCCGCGCGGCGCGTAACGGGGATCAAAATACCGGCAGCACCCAGTAGCTCGAACACTCCACTCACCAATACCGCGGCTCGCGGCCAAGGGATGAAGGGCGGCACGATGCGCATTTCCGCTTCGGTCAAAACAAAGTGCGCAACGCCGCCGATCGTAAACCACAAGAACACCAAAACCAGCGCCACGCGTTTCAATATGGGAGTCATGTCAATCGTATTCGACGATGCGTCGTTATGACTGGGGTTCATCGCTGTCGAAGCTCCCGGCGGAATAATAATCGGGATCGGTAAGGCGCCGCCGCGCGTACCGCCGGCGACGCCAAAAACGGTCGAACCTGGGCGCGAGTCCTGCCCACTCAGGCCGCAACCAGATCGGATTTTGCAGTCCCTCATCGAGAAGCGCGAATAAGAGGGCGCCGGTCTGGTTTACCGTCTGCACCACGGGTGCGCTGACATCGCGCCACAGAGTCACGGCATTGATGGCGCGTTCGAGTCCCGCTTGCAGCGTCATTTCCATGCGCGCGAGCGCCGTGCCCCACTGCGCGTTGCCGGTTTCTTCGGGCATGACCTGCAGAATGATCTCCATCAACGCGCGCGCCGTCTGCAATGGGTTGTCCAAGACCGCGGCGGGCGGGGCTGTCCCCGTATCGGCGGCCAGCAACGCTTGCGACACGAAGGACGCGCGTACTTCTGCGATCAGGATCTGCAGTGCACCGCTGATATCCAACGGGCGAATGTCGACTCGGTCGGCCGTGGCGGCGAGATTTGGCTGCGCTTTAGTTCCCTGCTCATCCGGCGCGACGACGCCCGGCGTGGCGACGCCCGGCGTGGCGACGCCCGGCGCACCGGACTCCGGCGCGGGCAATTTGGTGATGTCCATGAGGCGGGGCAGCTTTAGTGCGCCGGCAGGTGCCGATTAACCAGCGCGGCCATTCGATCAGTCGCGGCTTGAAACAAGTCCATACCCAGATCCGGCAAGTCCACATAGATGGCGCTGCTTTTGAGCAGCGGCTTCACGCGCTCGGTTTGCTCGAAGATGTCGTCATGCGGCGCGAACACGGTCAGCGGCGATTTCAGGCTTTTCAATTTTTTATCGATGGCGTAGCCGCAGGCGGCGCGAAAGGCCGCACCTGGATTGGCCGCCAGCACGTGTTCCACGAAACCGCGATGTACGTCGGCGAGATCATAAGGGGCCTGGCGAAAGGCAAGGCCGCCGCGCCAAGCGGCGAGCACATGCCCTCCCTCCGTTGCCGGACGCAAAGGCTGCTCGATGTATTTCTCCAGCTGCCGCTGCTGCTCTTCGGCGGTGAACAGAGGCATGCCCACCGCCACGAGCCGGCGCACCTGGGATCCTAGCTGATGTGCAATCTCGATCGCTTCGATGGAGCCGGTATGCACTCCCAATAAATCGATCGGACCTTGCATGCCCGCTGCCTTGAGGCCGTCCACGGTCGCCTGCGCGTATTGCTCCAAGGACATAGCCCAGGGCGGCGCGTCGGAAAAGCCATAGCCCAACCGGTCAGGCGCGTGCGTCGGCCTTTCCAATTTCTCTTGCAGCGCTTCCCACATCGCGCCGGAGCGCGGCGACATGTGCAGCAGCACCAATGGCACGCCCTTGCCTTCATGGCTGCGCAAGTGCAGCTGTCCGAAGCGAGTCGGGTAGATACGGCGGATCATTTAATGCGCATCCAAAAACGCTTCTATCTTCGGCGCGACCGATTCCGGACGTTCGATGTGCAGCATGTGTCCGGCGCCCGCGATGCGGGCAACCTCGAAGCCCGGATAGGCCGTACGCAATGCCTCCATCGTGCCGTCATTCCCGAGCCGTTTCAAATAGTCGGATTCCTCGCCGATCATCATGAGCGCAGGAGCACGAATCCCGCCCCAGGTCGCCTCGGCGTCCTCGCGCTTGTAAAGAATCGGATTCACCCAATGATGGCGCGGATCGGCCGCCAAGCGCACGCGCAGATCTTTATCCGCCGTTCCCCAAATGCGCGCGATGAATGCGGCGGCGCCTGGCGGAAACCGCGGGTAGCGCAGTCGAATGATGGCGGTTAGCTGCTCGAAGGAATCGTAGCTCTTTTCAATCGCCGGCCGTTTGATTTGATCGAGCCACTTGCGCATTCGCGCCGGCGCCTCTTTCGGAACCGTACGCGCAAGTCCGAATCCCTCCAGATTGACGAGACAGCGCACCCGCTCGGGCCGGAGGCCCGCATAAAGGTTCGCGATATTTCCGCCCATGCTGTGGCCGACGATGCACGCAGGAGAGTCAGGCGAAATCTGATCCATCAAGGCATCCAAGTCGCCTAAGTAATCAGGGAAGCTATACCCCTCCTGCGGCCACTCGCTGCGGCCGAATCCGCGCCAGTCAGGCGCAAAGACAGGCCAATCCTTCTTGAAGGCATCGACGATGAACTGAAAAGTCTCTCCGGCATCGAGCCAGCCGTGCAACAGCAACAGCGGCGGTTGCGGCCCAGGCTCCGGTCCCCAGCAGGTCACATGCATCGCAAGACCCCGTGCTCTCAAGGTCGCGTGCCGCGGTTTGCGCAGCGCTTGGTACGCCGTGCTATCCAATTCGAGACCACTCATAGTCAGCCGGCCAAAAACAGCTTGTATGCCGCGTTCTCGGTTTCCTCCGTGTACGCGTACTGCAGCTCGTTGAGGTGCAGTAGAAAATCGGTCACGGTTTCTGCGGGAACCTGAATGCCCGCGAGCACGCGGCCGTGATCCGAGCCGTGATTGCGGTAGTGGAATAAGCTCACGTTCCACTGCATGCCGACCGCTTGCAGAAACCTCAGCAGCGCGCCCGGACGTTCAGGGAATTCGAATCGGTAGAGCCGCTCGTCCGCAAGACCGCGCGCGTGACCGCCCACCATGTAGCGCACATGCAGCTTGGCCATCTCATTGTCGGTCATGTCGCGGGCGATGAAGCCGGCATTGGTGATGAGCGCCAGCAACGCGTCACGCTCGGACTTTCCCTGGCTGAGTGACAGGCTGACGAACACCTGTGCGGCTTTGACATCGGAATAGCGATAATTGAACTCAGTCACGCTGCGTTTCCCCAAGAGCTCGCAAAAGCGCAAGAATGATCCGGGCGCTTCCGGCATTTGCACCGCAAACAGGGCTTCGCGTTGCGCACCAATGTCCGCACGTTCGGCCACATAGCGCAGCCGGTCAAAATTCATGTTGGCGCCGCAGTTCACCGCGATCAGCGTGCGGTCGGTGCAATTTTCGCGCGCCACGTACTTCTTGATGCCGGCCACAGCCAGGGCACCCGCCGGTTCGGCAATGGAGCGCGTGTCTTGGAAAATGTCTTGGATCGCCGCGCAGATCTGATCCGTGGTGACGAGCACGATCTCATCGACGTATTGGCGGGCAAGACGAAATGTTTCCTCGCCGACGCGCCGCACCGCCACGCCGTCGGCGAACATGCCGACCCGATCCAGGGTGACGCGCTTGCCGGCGCGCAGCGATTCGTACATGCCGGGCGACTCTTCCGGCTGCACGCCGATGATCTTGATGCGCGGATACAAAGATTTTGCATACGCAGCAATGCCCGCAATCAGGCCCCCGCCGCCCACCGGGACAAAAATGGCATCGATGGCATCGCCGTGGCGCTGGCGCAGAATCTCCATGGCGATCGTGCCCTGACCGGCGATGACGTCGGGATCGTCGAAGGGGTGCACGAACACCAAATTTCGTTGCCGGCCGAGTTCAGTGGCATGTTCGTAGGCATGATCGTAATCATCGCCGTGCAAAATGATCTCGCCGCCCAGATCCGCAACCGCCTGCACCTTGATATCCGGGGTCGTCAGGGGCATGACGATGAGCGCAGGGATTCCCCGAGTTCGGGCGGCCAGCGCAACGCCTTGCGCGTGATTGCCGGCGGATGCGCATATGACCCCGCGCTGGGCGCTGATGGCCGATAATTGCGCGATTTTGTTGTAGGCGCCGCGAATTTTGAACGAAAACACCGGCTGAAGGTCTTCACGTTTGAACAATACGTGATTGTTCAGACGCCGCGACAACCGCGGTGCGGCTTCCAACGATGTTTCAATGGCGACATCGTAGACCTTGGATTTGAGAATCCGATCGACGTAGTTTTCTTGGATGAGCGGCATCGACGGCTACATTAGCTGAAGCGGCCGCCTAGCGGTATTGCCGGCCATACTGTGAGACGTTCCACACCCCGTGGGGGCAGCCCGCTCTTCCCGGGGCTTAATTCGGTACGATAGGGTATGCGCGCACTGAAGATTTGGCTTTTCTCGCTATTTTTGTCGACCTCGCCGGCAGTCTTTGCACTGTCGGGGAATAGCGTCGCCACCGATAACGTCAAAGCGCGGTTGGTGAGCGAAGTCAACGCCGTGGGGCCCGGACAGACTTTCTGGGTCGCATTGGAACTCGATATCCGCGACGGTTGGCACACCTATTGGCGCAATCCCGGAGACTCCGGCCAAGCGACCAATCTTAAGTGGGAGCTCCCGCGGGGATTTACCGCCGGCGACATTGTCTGGACCACGCCGCATCGCTTCGACATCGCGCCGCTCGTGAACTACGGTTATGCCAAGCACGCGGTGCATTTGGTGCAGATCACGGCACCTAAGGACTTGAAAGCGGGCACGCCCGCGGGCGCTCCTCTGACCTTATCGGCCAAGGCCGGGTGGCTGGTCTGCTCGGATGTGTGCATCCCGGAAAGCGCGGATTTGCAATTGAAATTGCCGCAAAGCGCTCAAGCGGGCAGCCTCGATCCGGCGGCATCCTCCCTATTTACCGCAGCACGCAGCGAGCTGCCCACCACGCAACCAGCGGTGACTTCCGCCCGAATTCAGGGTGATCAGCTGATCATCACCTTGAGCCGCGAATGGGGCCCGATACTCTCGCAGATCAAAACGCTGGCGTTCTTTCCCTACGATGAGGGCAGCATCGAGTATGCCGCTCCCCAAAAACTGACCCGCTCGCAGGATTCGGTCGAGCTGGCGATGAAGATTGGCTATCAGCCGCCCAAGGCCGGCGCCATTCGCGGCGTTTTGGTCGCAACCGAACAGAATGCTGCGCAGTCCGATACCGTTCCTATCGAGATTTCCGCCGATTTTTCCGGCGTCGGCGCGGACCAGGTCAAGGCCGGGCCACGCTTTGCGCCGGGCGTCGCCACGCCGGGCGTCGCCACGCCGCCGACGCAAACGAATAAGTCTCCGGAGCATTCGCTCATTGTCCTGATGCTGCTCGCCATTGCGGGCGGTTTGATCTTGAACCTGATGCCCTGCGTGTTTCCGGTGCTGTCGATCAAAGCCATTAACGTCGTCGAGCAGGCCAAGAAAGATCCTGGCGCCGTGCGCACCAAGGGTTTGGTATTCGCCGCCGGCGTGATCGGCTCCATGCTGTGCCTCGCCGCCGTGCTGCTGGCGCTGCGTGCCGGCGGTGAGGAAATCGGCTGGGGTTTCCAATTGCAGTCGCCGTTGTTTGTTACCTTGATGATTTATTTGCTGCTCGCGGTCGGCTTGAATTTGTCGGGCGTGTTCGAAGTGGGCGGCGGCCTAGCAGGCGTCGGTGACGGACTCACGCATGGCGAAGGTTATAGCGCGTCGTTTTTCACCGGGGTGCTGACCACGCTGGTGGCTACGCCATGCACGGCGCCGTTCATGGCTGCCGCGGTGGGCGCTGCCCTGACCCAGTCCGCAATCAACGCCTTGTGCATTTTTGCGGCGCTCGGATTAGGACTGGCGTTGCCGTATGTGCTGTTGTCATTTGCGCCCTGGATGCGTCGCGTGCTGCCGAAGCCCGGCGCGTGGATGGACACGTTGAAGCAGGTTTTCGCCTTTCCCATTTATGCATCCGCCGCCTGGTTGCTCTGGGTGCTTTCGCACGAAACCTCATCTTTCGGGCTGGGCGCCGCCTTGGCCGGCACGGTGCTGATCGGTCTGGCCGCATGGGCGTACCAAAAGTCCTCATCGAGTTCAGGCGGAAGTAGAGTCACCGTGCTTGCCACCGCCGTCGCAGCGGTACTCTTGGCGATCATTCTGCCGGTGCGCTTCGCCGACGTGGCGGCGGCGGCTCCCGGCGCGGCGAGCGGCGATCCCGCGCAAGCCAAGCAGGGCACGGATGAGTGGCAGCCCTACAGTGCGGCACGCGTCGCCGAACTTAGCGCCGCGGGTCGTCCATTGCTGGTGAACTTCACCGCAAGCTGGTGTTTGACCTGCCTGGTCAATGAGCGCAACGCGTTCTCCGATTCGGCTGTTCAAGAGATTTTTCGTGAAAAGAAAGTGACGTTGATGAAGGGGGACTGGACCAACCGAGATCCCGCCATCACGCACGCGCTGGCGGCCTTCGGGCGCGCGGGCGTACCGCTGTATGTGGTTTATAATTCAAGACCAGGATCCAAAGAACCGCTGGTCCTGCCGCAAATCCTCACGGCCAGCGTGGTCCAAAGCGCGTTTGCCGACGCACCTGCAAACTGATCGCCTGCAAATTGATCACGAGGTGTGCTTGAATACCTGGCCGTGGATAACGCCACAACCATCTCCGTAATCGATTTTCGCCGCCAAAGCATGGTGTTGTACTGGCACGCCCTTGGCGGGACATGGACGGCCTGCGACATGCCGCCGCCATTGGTCCATGGCATTGCCTTGATCCGTGCCACGGGACCCAACCTCTGCATCTTCGGCCAGGGCGGGCGGCTGCGATTGCAAGTCGGGCCCAACCAATATGCGCTGTCGGAGAACTCGCCGCGGATAAGCTGCAATCGTGGAATCGCAAGTTTTGGATTTCGGCGCCGCTTTACGGTCAAGTCCAGCACCGGCGGCGTGCTGTTCAGTCATTCCTACTGGACCAACCAAGGCCGCGATTTCTACTATTGGCTGGCGAGTAAGGCGGAAGATCCTGATTGGCGCGTCAGCAGCGCGCGTCAATGGTCCGACGGAGTTGCCGCCGCGGCCTTGCGGCCTAATTAGCGATCAAGCCGGGCAGTTCCGCGGGCGTCAAATGACGCCACTGTCCGGGCTGCAAATTGCCCAAATGAATATTCATGATTCGCACGCGCTGCAGACGTTGTGCCTTGTATCCGAGCGCGGAACACATGCGGCGAATCTGCCGATTCAATCCCTGCGTGAGGATGATGCGGAACCCTCGATCATCGATGCGAGTGACTTTGCTGGGTTTGGTCACCTCGCCCATGATTTTCACGCCGTGCGATAGCATGCTCAGCGCAAGATCCGTGATGGGCCGATCCACCGTCACCAGGTATTCCTTCTCGTGGTTATTCTCCGAGCGCAGGATTTCGTTGACGATGTCGCCGTTGTTGGTCAGCAATATCAGGCCTTCCGAATCCCTGTCCAAGCGGCCGACTGGGAAGATCCGTTCGGGAAACCCGATGTGATCGATGATGTTGTCCTCGATGTGGCTTTCGGTGGTGCAAATGATGCCGACCGGCTTGTTCAAAGCGATATAGATCGGCTTCTTTTTGTGGCCGATCAAATCCCCGTCGATGCGGACCTCGTCGCCCTCCGCCACTTTGGTGCCCAGCGCAGCCGGCTGGCCGTTGCAGGTGACGCGGCCTGCTTCGATCCACTTGTCAGCCTCGCGCCGCGAACACACGCCGGTTTCGCTGATGTACTTATTGAGGCGCACAGCCCTCCTTAAGCATGTCCTGCCAGGAATGCGCCGATTTGTGCCGCCAGCGTTTTGGCCGCGGCCTCAAAGAGGTCATCCGTATAGCCGGCAAGGTCGACAAGCTGGACAGCCATCAACGCGGTCCTGAGTTTCGCAATGCCGCCATCGGCCGCGTCTGTCCGCACGCGCATGAGCAGCGCGGGCTGTTTCACGGGCGCCCGCCCAACGGGCGAGACGTCCACCAATACCAGCCGGCGCACCAGATCCGGACGCGCTGCCGCGAGTTCGAGCGCGACCTCGGCACCGCTTCGCACCCCCAACAAGTCGATTTGCCGCAACCGCAGGTCACTTGCCAAGTCTGAAACAGCGCTGGCCGCGTCGGCCACTGCGGCCGTCGGCGACGGGTCCGATTCGCCAAGACCGGGCAAGTCCGGCGCGTAAACCGAGCGAACATCGGCGATCTCGGGCAAAAACCGCGCAAACATGCGACTCGAGCCCGGCGCGGCGTGCAAGCAAAACAGAGTCACCTGCTCATCGAACCCACCGGTGGTGGGAAAAGCCGTACGGACGTGCAGTTGACCGAATCTGCAGTCAAAATACGCACGTCGAGTACGCACCGCGTCGACAGGCACGGTAGATCTTGAAGTTTTGGCCACGCTCTAATTCTCCAGCATCAATAAACCGTGAAGGATACTAAAACCCTCGAAGGGCTCCTGCGGAACCCCCTAACATTTGTTGTTGCTTTTAAACTACATTAACTTTTCACACTTCTTTGCATTACCACTAGCGTAGATGACGGAGCGAGGCTAGAGTGTTGCTCGGACGCAATTGGACTTTGGGGAAGTAAAAAGACCGATCATCGTCGGGCGCTCCTTAAGATGGCGCTGCGAGAGGCATGGGGACTTGAAAGCCGGGCGAAAGCCCGGCTTTTTTATCGGCGAAAATTATTGCGCCAACCGATCCCACACGCGCGACAGCGTAAATCCACTCGATCGGCCGCCTTGGAAGCTCACCTCTTCAATCAGGCGTTGACCGTTCTCTGAAATGCTGTAGTGCTCCTCGAACGGCGGGCGGTCTTCCCCCGTCTCGCCGCTGCGCACGATCAATGTCTTCTCCGACCAGCCGCACCTGGGAGGCGGAATGTCGCGGCCAGCCGGCAGCGGAGCATCGCGGTCCGAATCACTGCGGTGATGTCGTTTAATTTTTTTCCCCTCTTCGGGCTGACAGACGCGGTTCTTGCCGTCCGAAGTGAAGGCGACGATGCCGCCCACTTGCTTGACCTCGAGCTGCTTGCCCGGAAAACGCACGGCCTCGCTCAAGGCACCCATCGACGGCGTTGGAGGAGCCCTCAATCCTGGAATCCCCGAACCGCCACCGCCCCGTCCGCCGCCACGCCCACCGCCGCCGCGCCCACCCCGTCCGCCTCCGCCTCCTGAGTCGGGCTCGCTTCCCGCGCCGCTCGCGGACTGGTTAGCCGCCTGCAGCAGGTGCATCGGATCATCGCTGTCAGCGTCGTTGAGCTTCCAATGGCCGCTGAAATCCACACCGGGCGGGGGCATCAAACTCAATCGGTCGCTCGCACACCCGCTCAAGACAGTGATTGCGGCAAGGACGGCCAAACGCATACAGACCCCCCGAGGACTAGAGGGGGTGAATCTTATAATGAAATTAACCGACGGAGTGTTGCGCTCGCCGCGCTCGCAAATCATTCGGACCGCATATCCAGACACGGCCTTCGAAGGGTTGGAAACAAACGCGCATGATTTCGGTGCGGCGCATGGTTTGCGTTCCGCAGGCAATCTTGCCGTCGGCCAGATCGGCTTGGATCAAATCCACCAAAGACGCGCTGGGTTCACCGGCATCGGTGGGCGGCAACGCATGCGCCAGAATGCGCGCTTGAACCTCGTCCCTGCGGGTGGAATTACCGAGCACGGCACGCTTGAATTTGTCGAGCACCACGAGAACCGAGCTCAATGTGTTGTCCGTCACATCGCTGGGACGTCCCGTTTCGCCCAGGAACTTGAGGTGCAGCATCCCGCCCACCCCTCGCCCCTCATCGTGCAGGCAAAGGGCCAACGCCCCGTGCAAATCGGCGATCAGGAGCATGGGCTCGGGCGAGACATGATAAGTGTCGGGCGCAACCGATACTTCGGTGAGATCTTTAGGCAAATGGGGACCCTTAAGTTACCCCCGCGATGCTGCGCCGAACCTTGAGATAGCTCTGCTAAGCAAATCACGGTTTTTGCCTATTACAAAAGGAACCATTGCGCGGATTGACAAGGATCGGCACTCACTGACAAGGAGCGGCAGTCATAAGCTCATGTCGCGTGGTAATTGGCCCCATTCAGGCCAGCGTCGTATCGTAACGACATGTATCGGTACGATCTAACCGACAAAACCCTGGTCAATGAAAGGGTCGCGCAGTTTCGCGATCAAACGCGCCGCTTTCTCGCCGGCACTTTGAGCGAAGATGAGTTTCGCGGCCTTCGGCTGCGTAACGGCCTGTATATCCAGCGGCACGCCCCCATGCTGCGCGTCGCAATTCCGTACGGCCTGCTCTCGTCCCTTCAGCTACGCACGCTGGCGAAAATCGCACGCCGCTATGATCGCGGCTACGGGCATTTCACCACGCGCCAGAATATCCAGTACAACTGGCCCAAGCTCGAAGAAGTGCCGGACATTCTGGCCGAACTCGCCGAAGTCGAGATGCATGCCATTCAAACCAGCGGTAACTGCATCCGCAATATCACCTCGGATCACTTGGCCGGAGTAACCGCCAACGAGCTCGAAGACCCGAGACCCTGGTGCGAGATCATTCGCCAGTGGTCGACGTTTCATCCTGAATTCACTTATCTGCCGCGCAAATTCAAAATCGCCGTCACCGGCGCGCCGCAGGACCGTGCCGCATCTTTGGTTCACGATGTGGGTGTGCACATCGTGCGCGGCCCCCACGGCGATATGGGCTTTGAGATCTTGGCCGGCGGCGGCCTGGGTCGAACGCCCATCATCGGGCAGGTCGTCCGCGCCTTCCTGCCGCGCGAGCATTTGCTCTCCTATCTGGAGGCAATATTGCGTATCTATAACCTCGAGGGCCGCCGCGATAATCTGACCAAGGCGCGCATCAAGATATTGGTGCGCTCGATGGGAATCGAGGAGTTCACCCGGCGCGTCGAGGCCGAATGGGAGCTGCTGCGCGATACAGGCCCGCGTGTCGATGACGCCGAGGTCGCCCGCATGCGAAGCTTTTTCACGCCACCAGCCTATCTTCCGCGCCCGAATACGGAACCGGATGCGGGCCGAGAGACCGCTTTTCGCGCTTGGTACCGTTACAACACGGCGGCGCACAAGGTGCCCGGCTACCGCGCGGTGTACATCTCGCTGAAAAAACCCGATATGCCGCCGGGCGATGCCACCGATGCACAGATGGATCTGGTTGCCGATCTTGCGGATCGCTTTAGCTTCGGCGAAGTGCGCGTGACTCATACCCAGAACTTGCTGCTGGCCGATGTCGAGCAGGACAAAACCTATGAGCTGTGGCAAGCGCTCGCCGGCGCCGGTCTGGCGACGCCGAACATCGGAACCTTGACCGACATGATTTGTTGTCCTGGACTCGACTTCTGCAGTCTGGCCAATGCCGGTTCCATCGATGTAGCGAAACTCATCAACCAGCACTTCGATGACTATGACTATATTTATGACCTGGGTGAAATCGACGTCAAGATGTCGGGCTGCATGAATGCCTGCGGCCATCACCACGTCGGCAACATCGGGATTCTCGGTGTGGATAAGGGCGGTGAGGAGTGGTACCAGATCACCATCGGCGGCGCGGCCGGCGCCGATGCTTCCCTCGGGTCGGTCATCGGCCCTTCGGTGGCGAAGACGCAGGTGCCTGAAACCATTGCGCGGCTCTTGGATGTATACGTGGAGCGCCGCCAGCCTGAGGAACGCTTTCTCGACACGGTGCGCCGCCTCGGCGTGAAGCCATTCAAGGAAAGGGTATATGCCGCGCCGCTTGCTGCGTGATGGCCAAATCGCCATCGATGAGTGGCAATACGTGGCCGAAGCCGCCGCGCTAGCGGGCGCGCCGCTCATTGTCCGTTTCGCGGAGTGGCAGAAGGAGCCCGATGCCTGGATCGCGAGCGGCGGCCGTATGCACGGCGCCCGCTTAGGCGTAGTGCTGTCGCCGGCCGACCAGGTCGAGCTGCTGGCGCCGCACCTGACCCGCTTCGCGTTGGTTGCCGCGGAGTTTCCCGGGCCGGGCGAAGGCCGCGGCTATACTCAAGCGCGACTGCTGCGCGAACGCTGGAATTTCACGGGCGAGCTGCGCGCCACCGGTTACGTTCGGCGCGATCAATTGTTTTTCATGGCACGTTGCGGCTTCAACAGCTTCGAGCTGCCGGAAAGCGAATTGCAGGACGCCTTCACGGCCTTCTCGACCTTCAGCGCCGCCTATCAGACCTCCAATGACCGGGGCCTGCCGCTCAAGCTGCCGCGGGATATACCTGCCAACGCCTGAATCTCACACCCACTCTCTGACCTAAACTGAAGCGCTCGGCCTCGAATCGCTCCCGGCCGATCTCCGCTTCCAGCGGCTCATGGAGGGGTAGTCCGTCGGCGCACAGATCCAACCGCACGATCGGCCCGATCACGCGCATGGCCACCACCGTCGCCGGCCATCCAGAGGCCACATCGCCGATTTCAATCTCGTGCGGCCGGATCAGCGCGATATTTTTCGCGCTCCCCGTCTGCACATCGGCCGCCGGAGAAATATCGATAGGCCCGACATAAGCACGCCCATTGCGAAGTTGCACGGACAGCTCGTTGACCTGCCCCAGAAAACGGTGCACGAACGCGGATTTCGGCAAGTCGTAGATTTCACCCGGAATACCCACCTGTTCGATTTTGCCGCGATTCAGCACCACTATCGTGTCCGCCACTTCGATGGCTTCCTGCTGATCGTGCGTCACGATGATGCTCGTGAAATGCAATTCGTCATGGAGCCGGCGCAGCCAACGCCGCAGCTCATGGCGCACTTGGCTGTCGAGCGCACCGAAAGGCTCGTCCAGAAGCAACACCCGCGGATCGACAGCCATGGCGCGGGCCAGCGCCACGCGTTGCCTCTGTCCTCCGGAGAGCTGGGCAGGATATCGGTCATGCGCCCACTCAAGTTGCACCAACGCCAGCAAATCTTGCACCTTCTTGCGAATATCAGCCGCCGAAGGCCGCTCGCGGCGCCGCTTCACTCTCAGACCGAAGGCCACATTCTCGAATACCGTCATGTGGCGAAACAGCGCGTACTGCTGAAAAACGAAGCCTACCTGGCGATCGCCGATGGGCCACAACGTCGCATCTTGGCCATCGAAGAGCACTTGGCCCTGATCCGGCGTTTCCAGCCCTCCAATGATTCGCAGCAGCGTTGTCTTGCCTGATCCCGAAGGGCCAAGCAGCGCCATCAAGGCGCCCGTGGCTACATCCAGATCGATGTTTTCGACGGCGGGATATTCACCGAATTGCTTGCTAACGCCGCGCAGTGCAATGCTCATGTTTTGACTCTCCTCGTTCTATCGCGCCTCGTTGGATCGCGCTGCAGGTGGGTTGCGCGGCGCAGTTCCGGCTGACGCCATTCCATGAAGCTTTTCCCCGCCAGGGTCAGCAGCGCCAGCAACGCAAGCAGGGAAGCGACGGCGAATGCCGCCGCGTAGTTGTATTCGTTGTAGAGGATCTCGACGTGCAAAGGCAGGGTATTGGTCAATCCGCGGATGTGCCCCGAGACCACCGATACCGCGCCGAATTCGCCCATCGCCCGCGCATTGCACAACAGGACTCCATACAGAAGGCCCCAGCGGATATTGGGCAACGTCACGCGCCAGAAGGTCTGCCAGCCGGTAGCGCCCAAGGACAGCGCGGTCTCCTCATCCTCCTTGCCCTGCGCCTGCATAACCGGAATCAGCTCGCGGGCGATGAATGGAAACGTGACGAAAATCGTCGCCAGCACAATGCCCGGCACGGCGAACACCACGTGGATGTGATGGGCTTTTAGACTTCCGCCGAACCAGCCGTGCGTGCCGAACACCAAAATAAAAGTCATTCCGGCGATGACAGGCGAGACGGCAAACGGCAAGTCGATGAGCGTGATCAGTGCACTCTTGCCTCGGAAATCGAATTTGGCCACGGCCCAGGCAGCCGCCACACCGAAAATCAGATTCAATGGTACGGCGATCGCGGCCACCAACAGCGTAAGCTTTACCGCGGCCCAGGCCGCCGGCGTGGTGATCGCCATGTAGTAGGCGGCCACTCCTTTTGAAAATGCCTGCACGAATACCGCAAGCAAGGGCAGCAGCAGGAATACGCAGAGAAACAGCAACGCCGATGCGATCAGCAGCACCCGCGCCATCAGCGCTCACCGTGGCGCGAGGAAGCCCAATTCTGCAGCGCATTGATGCCGAGCATGAGCGTGAAGGACAGCACCAGCATGACCACCGCGATGGCGGTGGCGCCCGCATAATCGTATTGCTCCAATTTACTGACGATGAGCAGCGGAGCAATTTCCGATTTCATGGGCATGTTGCCGGCGATGAAAATGACCGAGCCGTATTCACCGACGGCACGCGCGAAGGCGAGCGCGAAACCCGTAAGCAGCGCCGGCCACAAGGCCGGGAGTACGACGCGCGAGAAGGCTTGCAGCGCAGAGGCTCCCAAGGAAGCGGCAGCCTGCTCCACGTCCTTGTCTAATTCCTCGAGCACCGGCTGCAGGGTGCGCACCACGAACGGCAGGCCGATGAAAGTCAGCGCCACGATGATCCCCAGCGGCGTGAAAGCCACGCTGATCCCTAAGGGCTTGAGCCAAGCCCCAAGCCAGCCATTCGGCGCATAGAGCGCGGTCAGGGCAATTCCTGCCACGGCGGTCGGCAGCGCAAAGGGCAGGTCTACCATCGCGTCGATGAATCGTTTGAAGGGAAAGCTATAGCGCACCAGCACCCAGGACACGATGAGCCCGAAGACGACGTTGATCAGGGCGGCGACCACCGACGCGGAAAAGCTCAATCGCAACGACGCCAGCACGCGGGGCGCGGTTACGACCTCCCAGAAATGCCCCCAGCCCGAGCCCAAGCTGCGAATGAACACGGCTGACAGCGGTATCAATACCAGCAAGGAAAGATACAGCATGGTGTATCCCAAGGTCAGGCCGAAGCCGGGCAGTATGCGCCGCGGCTTGCGTCCATCATCGAGTGCCCCCGACGCAGTCATCACCATGCGAAAAGTTCTAGTGGCCGTAGATCCTATCGAAGGTACCACGGTCTGCGAAATGCGTGGACTGCGCCTTGGTCCAGCCGCCGAATTGCTCATCTACGGTGACGAGCACTGGGATCTTTTGGAATTGATCCGCGTATTGCGCCGCCACCGATGCATCGCGCGGGCGATAAAAATGCTTTGCCGCGATCGCTTGCCCTTCAGGCGAATACAAATACCGCAGGTATTCCTCAGCGACTTTGCGTGTGCCATGCTCGTCGACATTCTGATCGACCACGCTCACCGGCGGTTCTGCGACGATGCTGACCGACGGAGCCACGATATCGAATTTGTGGGGGCCCAACTCCTTGACGGCAAGGTACGCCTCGTTTTCCCACGCGAGCAACACATCCCCAATGCCGCGCTCGACGAAGGTGGTCGTCGAGCCGCGCGCCCCCGAATCGAGCACGGGCACATTGTGATAGAGCTGCTTCACGAAGGCTTCGGCGCTGGCGTCATTCCCGCCCGGCTGCTTTAGCGCCCAGGCCCACGCGGCTAGATAATTCCAGCGGGCGCCGCCCGAGGTCTTGGGGCTGGGCGTGATCACCGCCACGCCGGGGCGCACCAGATCGCTCCAGTCGTGTATGTTCTTAGGATTACCCTTGCGCACCAGAAAAACGATGGTTGAAGTATACGGAGTGCTGTTGTTCGGCAGCCGCCGCTGCCAAGTAGGCGGAATCAATTTGCCCTGCGTTGCCAGCGCGTCGATATCGTAAGCCAGAGCCAAAGTCACGACGTCGGCTTCCAAGCCGTCGATCACCGAGCGCGCTTGTTTCCCCGATCCGCCGTGGCTTTGATTGACGACGAGCGTGTCGCCGGTCTTGCCCTTCCAGTAGGCGGCGAAAACTTTATTGTATTCGTCGTAAAACTCGCGGGTCGGATCGTAAGACACATTCAGCAGCTTGACCGTGGCGGCCACGCTTAAGCTTGTACCCACGGCGAAAACCAGCACCGCAACCGCCCATATCGCCGCAGTTCGAGCCATGACCTAGAACGCCACTTGGAATCGCGTAAATATTGCGCTCTCGTCCGCGCGATTTTTGCCATTGGGGCCGCCGCCGTCGAAATTCGTCTTGGTGAAGTCCAAATACCACGCGACGTTTTGCGTTAAATACCAATTCGTTCCGAGCGTCCAGGCCCTTGCCAGCCGCGCTTGAGCGTTCGGATCGGCAAACCATTCCAGCGTGCCCGCCGGGCTGAAAAAGGTCGCCGGGTCGAGTTTCAATTCGCTCACCCGCGCGGCAAACTCGAGCGCGCCCCAGCCGGGGCTGTCGAGTGCGAACGGCCTGTTGGGAACCAATGTTCCGAATGTCGCTTCTTCGCCGGTCACCAGAAAATTCGCCCCCACCTGCCAGCTGCTAGGATGTAGCCGAGCACGTCGCGTCAACGCGTTGGCCCCGGTGCCGAAGGTGCGCGACACGTCCTGAGATTCAGTGACGTACTCGGTCAGCAAACCGAAACTCCGATAATAGTAGTATGCCTGAGGCGATACCCGCAGGCGCTCACCGTTGGCAATCGTCGGACCGGCGGCGGCGGTCGCAGGATCGTAGCTGAAAAAGTTGCGCTGCGTTTCGGTCTTGTAGGACGGCAACAGCGTGTTGGTCGCACTGCCTACTTGGTCGATCCAACTCACGGCGACGCCCGCCCCTAGATATCGAAGCACCGAGTCGGTCGCGAGGAAAGGCTGCGCGAACAACCGCGCCACCCAATCCTTCTTGTCGTTGTTGTCGATATCGGGCGTGGTGTTGGCGTCGGTGCTCACGCCGTCGACCACACCGTTGAAGTAGCCGACTTGATAGGTCAGCGCGCCTGTCGGGAACGCAAAGGTTCCGGACACCTGCAGTCCGAGGTCTCGATTCGGCACCAAATCGCTCGGCAGCCCCAGCTCGATAAATCGATTGTTGGGCGACAGTTGCAAGCGCTCGAGGCCGAAAGGTTCCTTGAACTTTCCGGCCGTCACCACGAACCGAGGGTCGAAACGTGCTGCGAGGAAGGCATCTTGAATGACGGTCTTGCCGCCGGCGAAGTCCGGGTTGAAGCGAAAGTCGAAAATATTCGCGAACGTTCCTTCCACAATGGGCCGCGCTCGGCGCAGCAACCAGGTGCTGCGCGAGCCGTCGGGCGTCAAGTTGTCGTTGTAAAAGCGGCCGTCGAAATCAAACTCACCGTGGAAGCGGATCTGATTCGCACCGTCGGCCGATTTAAATGAAAAGCCGCCCGGTCCGGCGTAAATCTGCGGACTGGATTGCGTGGCGGATCCCGCCTGCTGTTCCACTACCGGGTGACTGGGAGCCGCGCCGGCGGGCTGGCCGGCTGGGGGCTGGGCCGCCGGGGGCTGGCTTGCCTGGAGGGATTCGAGCGCGCGCTGCTGCGCCTGCAATGCTTGCTCGAGAATCGCAATGCGTTGCTCGAGTTCCTCGACGGTCGGCTTTTTCTTGGCGGGGACGGCTTCCTCGGTACCGGCTGCCCGCGCCGTGGAACCGAGCAATATGGCAATCAACGCCAGCGCGAACCAGAAATACTCGCGCCCAAAGCGTCTGTCCCTGTCCATGCATCCCTCGACCGCAGCAGCCGCAGTGTGCGGCGCGAACAGGCTACGCGGGCGCGGACCCCAACCAAAACTACTATCGCGTCATCTGCATATGCGCTCAAGGTATATCGCGAATGGGGATGACGAGATCTTTCAAGGTCTTGTCCACGTCTTCCTGGGTTTCCAATTTCTCGACTTCCCGCACCAGCTTGCGGGGCAAGTGCGGGGCGAGCAGCTCGATGAATTCATACATGTAGGCGCGCAGCAAGGCACTTCGGCGAAACCCAATCCACGTTGTGTGCCCCTCGAACAAATGCGAGGCATCGAGCACCACGAGATCCGCGTCGGTCACAGGATCGATCGCCAGTCGAGCCAGAATACCTACGCCCAACCCTATGCGCACATAGGTCTTGATCACGTCCGAGTCACGCGCCGTCAATGCCACGTCCAATGACAAGCCGGCGGTTTCAAACAACGCGGGCAGCGACGAGCGGCCTGAAAAGCTGAACACATATGTAACGATCGGATACTCGGCTAATTTCTTGAGCGTGAGCTTCCCGGCGGACGCGAGCGGGTGCCCCCGAGGTACCACCACCGCGCGGTGCCAGCGATACACGGGCAAGCGTACCAGGTGCGGGAACAGTTCCTCCGAGCCGGTGGCGATCGCGAAATCGACTCGATCGCGAGCAACCATTTCGGCGATCTGCTCGGAGGTGCCTTGATGAAGGTGCAGCCGCACTTTGGGGTATTTGGTGCGAAACGCGCGGATCACTTGCGGCAGCACATAGCGGGCTTGCGTATGCGTGGTGGCGATGGACAGGGTGCCGCCGTCGGCTTTGCGCAACTCCGCCGAAGTGCGGCGAATATTTTGCATCTCGCGCAAGATGCTGCTGGCGCGCGAAATGATCTCCTCGCCCGCATCGGTGGTGCGAGTGAGTGCACGCCCCTCGCGCTCGAACAATTGAAAACCGAGTTCTTCTTCCAAGAGTTTCAATTGGCGGCTCACACCGGGCTGCGAGGTGTGCAGTTGCCGCGCAGCCGCGGTGATGTTCAAGCCGTTTTCATGGACGGCCACGAGATAGCGCAATTGCTGGAATTTCATCGGCTGTGAGCCTTGCTTTTGAGTTAAGTCTTTACCGTCCTAGCATATAAGGTTAACGCGCATTACGAATAGGCATGTACTCATGCTCCGGAATTCGTTTTGCGCAGCCGCTCGGCGTCCTATAGTTCTGCATGGCCGAACTCTCGAAAGCGTTGCGCGAGCGCGCACAAGACAGCGTGTCGCAGCTGCAAAGCGCGCTCGCAGAGTTTAAAAATGTCTGTTACGCCAATAGCTTAGGCCCGGAGTCCATAGTCCTGACCGACTTGATCTGGAGCGCTCCGGCCGAGTCGGACGCGAACTGGCTCGGCAAGATCGAGATATTCAGCATCGACACGGGACGTCTTTATCCTGAAACCTACGATTTGATTGAACGCCTGCAACGGCACTTCGGACGCACCTTGCGCATCTACTATCCCGAAGCGCAGGGGCTGGAGGGTTGGGTGGGCGCCCATGGCATCAACGGCTTTCGGGACGGCCTCGATCAACGTCGCGGCTGTTGCACCATTCGCAAGGTTGAACCATTCCGGCGCGCCGTATCAGGCCGCGGCGCCTGGGTTACCGGCATACGGCGCGGACAATCGGCCAGCCGTGCCATGGCCGCACCCGTGGAGTGGGACGGCGAATATGGCCTGCACAAGGTGAGTCCGTTGCTCGATTGGACCGAGAAGGAAATTTGGGAATATATTCGCAAGAAGCGGCTGCCTTACAATACGTTGCATGATCAGGGTTTCCCCAGCATTGGCTGCGCGCCCTGCACGCGCGCCGTTGAGCCGGGCGCAGACCCGCGTTCCGGAAGGTGGTGGTGGGAGCGCAGCGAATCGCGCGAGTGCGGCTTGCATCCCCGGCGCCAGGTAGGATTCGCCGAATGAACTATTTCCCGGTGTTCTTCGACCTCATGGGGCAAGCCGTGCTCGTGGTGGGCGGCGGCGAAGTGGCGTTGCGAAAAGTCGTGCTGCTCGAGCGAAGCGGCGCCGCCATTACCTTGGTCGCTCCGCAAGTGCACCCTGAACTTCAGGAACGCGGCTCGGCAGGCAAGATCAAACTGGTCAGTCGGGAATTTGTTCCCGACGATCTCAACGGCGCGCGTCTCGTCATCGTCGCCACCTCCCGCCGCGCCGTCAATCGCTGGATCGCCACTTTGAGCGAAGCACGCAACATTCCGGTGAACGTGGTGGATGACCGCGAGGCCTCGCGTTTCATCGTTCCTGCCATCATCGATCGTGACCCTGTGCTCGTGGCGATCTCCACGGGAGGCACATCGCCGGTTTTGGCGCGCCGCTTGCGCGAGCGGTTGGAAGCGGCGATACCGAAAAAAATCGGTGAGCTGGCTTTGTGGCTGCGCGCCTTGCGGGACGGCGCGCGACGTCGGTTGCGCAATACGGATGAGCGACGGCGATTTTTCGAAAATATCGTGGACGGAGCCGCAGCTCGCCGTTTCATTGAAGGCGACGTTCAGGCTGCGCAGCGCCTGGCGCAGCAATTGCTGGGGACAACCGCCGGCGCGCCGCGCGCCACCGGCGATGTGACGCTGGTAGGCGCGGGACCGGGAGATCCGGAGCTTCTGACATTGAAAGCGCTGCGGGCCCTGCAAGATGCCGATGTCATCCTGCACGATCGGCTCGTGCCCGAGACGCTGCTGGACATGGCTCGCCGTGACGCTGCGCGCATTTGCGTAGGCAAAGCGGCCGGCAGTATCGGCAGTTCGCAACAAGAGATCAACGCGCTGCTGATCGAGTACGCCCTTCAAGGCAAGCGAGTGGTTCGCTTGAAGGGCGGCGATCCTTTTATCTTTGGCCGGGGCGGCGAGGAACTGGAAGCGCTCGGCAAGGCGAAGATCCCGTTTTCTGTCATCCCAGGCATCACGGCAGCCTCGGGCTGCGCCGCCTACGCCGGAATTCCGCTGACGCATCGAAACCACGCGCACAGCGTCACCTTCGTGACCGGGCATGCGGATAAGGACGGACGCGAGCCCGATTGGCGGGCACTTGCGCAGCCTGGAATGACGGCCGTGTTTTACATGGGCCTCGCGCGGCTGGAACATATCGCGGCGCGGCTCACGGAGCACGGCGCGCCGGCAGGCTTGCCGGCCGCCATCATTGCTCAGGGAACGTTGCCGGATCAGCGCGTCATTACGGGGACTCTGTCCACCCTCCCCGGCCTGGTGGCGCACTCCTCGGTGCAGTCTCCGGCGCTTCTGGTGGTGGGAGAGGTGGTCTCCTTGCACGACTCGCTCGCGTGGTTCCATTCCGCCGTGCCGGCCGAGGCCTCCCGGTCGGCTTAAGGTACCTAGCCGCTCAGGCGGTCGCCTCGAGGAATCCGCGTTCGGACAGCCACGCCTTGTTGAACAAGCGCGACTGATACTTCGCGCCGCCGTCGCAAAGAATCGTCGCGATGGTGTGCCCCGGCCCCATTTGTTTGGCCAGGGTCACCGCGGCGGCCACGTTGATTCCGGACGTGCTGCCCAATAGCAAGCCCTCTTCGCGCACCAGCCGATACACAAAGCGCAGGGTTTCGGCGTCCGATATGCGCAAGGCGTCATCGATGGGCGCTCCGTCGAGATTGGCGGTCACGCGGCCGGTGCCGATACCCTCGGTAATCGACGAACCGCCATCGGTCTTGAGTTCGCCGTCCTTGATGTAGTGGTACAAGGCGCTGCCGGGAGGGTCCACCAGCACGATGCGCACCGCGGTGGATTGGGATTTCAAATATTGCGCCGTCCCCGCCAACGTCCCGCCGGTGCCGGTGGAGGCGCAAAAGGCGTCGATCTTGCCGCCGGTGTCGCGCCACAATTCCGGTCCAGTGGTCTCAAAGTGCGCCTCGCGGTTCGCGGTGTTGTCGAATTGATTGGCCCAAATGGCATTGGGTAATTCTTGTGCCAGGCGGCCGGCCACCTTTTGGAACTGGTTCGGATTGCTGTAGGGCACCGCGGGCACCTTGCGCAGTTCCGCGCCCAGCGCCTCGATGATTTGATACTTCTCCGCCGCTTGATTGTCCGGCATCACGATGACGCACTTGTAGCCGCGCGCATTGCAAACGTGGGCAAGCCCAATCCCGGTATTGCCGGCGGTGCCCTCAACGACTGTGCCTCCCGGCTTCAGCGTGCCGCGCCGTTCGGCATCCAGCACAATCCATTTCGCCGCCCGGTCCTTGACCGAGCCGCCTGGGTTCATGAACTCGGCTTTCCCTAAAATCTCGCAGCCGGTTTCTTCGCTGACGCCCCGCAGGCGGATCAGCGGCGTGTTGCCGACGGCGCCGACAAATCCGTCTTCAATGCTCATGGAACCGCAACCTGCACTGGTATGGCAATGAGCACCTGGAAGTACAGCGAACGACACAGATTTTTCACCCGCAAAATTTACGCGATTCCCGCGCTTTAAGTGCAGGAGTTCTTTAAAGGGAACTCAAATTTCGAGGACCGACAAAAGAATCCCCGGACAGGCCGGGGAGTCGAGTGGAACAGGTGCTGGGTAAGAACCCTACACGTCCATGAGTGGCAGATACGCCGCACAAAAGTGCCAAAACGTTCAACCTTGTTGGTGTCGTCCAGTGTTGCAAGTAAGTGACGCTGGTGGGAACACAAACCGTCTTCCTCGGCTCCATCATAGGCTTTAATCTAGCCAAATCCAATAGTTAAACGATCTTTAACTATCTTTGCTGCACTATGTCAAATGTGTTGCCAAATGGTGACAAAACAACAAACCAGCAAGACGACTGCTGTGCCCTACGGCGAGTTTGCTAAAATTCCAGGAGAGGGCCGCATGAAATATCTACATACGATGGTACGCGTCACGGACATCGAGCAGTCACTGCGCTTCTATCGCGACGCGCTCGGTTTGAAAGAATTATCGCGTAAAGACTATCCGCAAGGCCGCTATACGCTGGTGTTTTTGGCGGCGCCTGGCGATGAAGAAGCGCAAGTCGAGCTGACGCACAATTGGGACCCGGAAGAATATTCGGCGGGGCGCAACTTCGGGCACTTGGCCTATGCGGTCGAGGACATCTATGCCGCGTGCCGGCGCCTCATGGAGCATGGCGTTACGATCAACCGCCCGCCGCGCGACGGGCGCATGGCCTTCGTGCGTTCTCCGGACAAGGTCTCCATCGAATTGCTGCAAAAGGGCGCGGCGCTGGCACCGGCGGCCCCGTGGACCACCATGCAGAATGTCGACCAGTGGTGAGGCCCGCTCCTTAGAACATTTCCGATGCGTCTGGGGTCTTGGCCTTGACCTCGGTACGCGCGGCAATGTGATCGCCGGTGATCATTTCGCTATAGCCATGACCGGGGCCCACCATGGGATAGACGCCGGCATCGCGGTCGATGATGACCTCGAGAAATGCAGGGCCCTTGAAATGGATGAACTCCGAGACAACCCGCGGCACGTCGGCCTTCTGGTCAAGGCGCACGGCGTACTTGAATCCGTCGGCCATGGCAGCCTTGATGAAATCCTTGGTGTGCAGGCTCTTGTCGCTCGCGCTCATGCGGCCTTTATGAAACAGCTTCTGCCATTGCCGCACCATGCCGTCGCCGAAGTTGTTGAGCACCACTACCTTGACGGGCAAATCGTACGTGGTGACGGTTTCGAGTTCGCCGATGTTCATGCGGATGCTGGCATCGCCATCGATATCAATCACCAAGCGATCGCGCTGCGCGAATTGCGCGCCCACTGCGGCCGGCAGACCGAAGCCCATGGTGCCCATGCTGCCCGAAGTGAGCCACAGCCTCGGGCTGCGGAAATCAAAATACTGCGCGGCCCACATCTGATGCTGGCCGACGCCGGTAGTGATAACGGCCTCCCCCCGAGTCAGCCGGTTGATTTCCTCGATGACGAAGTACGGTTGAATGAAGGGACTGCCGCGGTCGTAGTTCATCGCGTGTTTGGCGCGAAGCTCGTTGCAATGCCGATGCCACGCCGACCAGTCCCGTCGAAATTTCTGCGCTCTGCCGTACTCGAGGAGCTGCAGCAGCGCGTCGGCCATCAAGCCCACGTGATTCCAGTGAACGCGTTTGACTTTGTCGATCTCCGAGGCGTCGATGTCGAAATGCGCGATGAATTTGGCGCCGCTGGCAAACTTAGGCACGTTGCCCGCGACCCGATCATCAAAACGCGCTCCCACGGCCAGCAAGCAATCGCAATCATCGACCGCATAATTCGCAAACGCGGTGCCGTGCATGCCGAGCATGCGCATCGACAAGGGATCGGTGGTATCGACCGCACCTATTCCCATGAGTGTGGTCACCACGGGAATCTGAAATTCCCGCGAAAATTCGCGCAGCGCATTGGCGGCGCCGCCGTTGATGACGCCACCGCCGGCATAAATCAGCGGGCGGTTCGCTATCTTGAGTGCGGCGAAGAAATCGGCGCAGGCCGCTTCCGGCACCTTGGCCGCTTCCAGCCGGCTCATGCGCTGCCGATAGCCCGGCACGGGCAGTCGGCCCGAACCACGGAACTCGCCCTTCCAGTTCTGCACGTCCTTCGGCACATCGAGCACCACGGGGCCGGGACGTCCGGTGCGCGCAATCTCGAACGCGGTGCGCACGGTCGCCTCGAGTTTGGCGGGATCGGTGATCAGGAATACGTGCTTCGCTACCGCGCCCATGATGCTCGGCACGGGCGCTTCTTGAAACGCATCGGTGCCGATCGCGGTGGTCGGCACCTGGCCGCATATGACCACAATGGGCACTGAATCGGCGAGGCTGTCGCGCACCGGGGTCACTGTGTTGGTGGCGCCCGGGCCTGAGGTGACCAATGCCACGCCCACCCTGCCGCTGGCTCGGGCGTAGCCTGCCGCCATGAAACCGGCCCCTTGCTCGTTGGCCGGCACAATAAGGGGCATGGCCGCGTTGTGCTCCTGGTTGTAGCGAAAAACCGCGTCATAGATCGGCAATATCGCGCCGCCGCTATAGCCGAAAATCGTATCCACACCCTCGTCGGCCAATACTTGAACCAGCATGTCGGCGCCGGTCATGATCGTGCCCGCCAGGGGATGGGCACCTAGGTTCTTGAGGTCATGACGGTCTTTCACGAGGAAAGACTAGCAGTTTTAGGCTCTGGCGCCCAAGTGCCGCCTTCCCGTATCCTCTGTGGCGCTGTGCGTCATGTCATCGCAATACTGCTGCAGAATGAAGCTGGCGCGCTCACCCGTGTCACCGGGTTGATTTCTGCTCGCGGATACAACATCGAGTCGCTGTCGGTTGCCCCGACCAACGACCCCACCGTTTCGCGCGTGACTTTGGTGACGATCGGATCCGACGCCGTCATTGCACAGATCAACGCCCAACTGCTGAAATTGGTCGACGTGGTCGCGGTCGACGACATGACCAGCGGCGATCACTTGGCGCGCGAGCTGCTGCTGATCAAATTGCAGCTTGCAGCGCACAACATCGAATCCGTCGGTGCTTCGGTGCGGCGTGCCGGCGGTAAGGTGCTGTCCGCCAATCCGTCTAGTTACATCGTCGAGCTTGCCGGCACGGAATCGGAGATAGGCGAATTCATTGCCCATATAGGCGCATTCGGCGAAATCATCGAAGTGGTGCGAAGCGGTGTTCTCGGCATTGCGCGCAGCCATCCCCGCTTGCACTCGGTGAAATGATCTCGAACTCTCCAAGGAAACTCAAATCTCATGCCTGAAATTGAACTCACCCCCGAACATGCCGCCGATCCGAACTCTCGTCGCGTCGGTATTCTGGTCGGGGTCGTCGGTATTTTGTTGTCGGTAGTAACGATTGCCTCGCATCGCGCGCATACCCAAGCGGTCATTCATCGAACCGAGTCGAACGATGAGTGGACTTATTACCAGGCGAAGAAGATCCGCGAAAATACCGAGGAGGTCGCGCTCACGCTCATGCAGGCGCTGGCCTTGGATCCCGCCAAGACAGAGACCCTGACGAAAAAGCTCGAGACCGCACGCGCAAAATACGCCGCGGATGCGGAAAAGATTCAGGAAGAAGCGCGGGCGAAGGATAGGGAGACCACCGTGGAAGAGCATCGCGCGCTCTATTTCGACCTCGGCGAGGGCTTTTTGGAATTGGGCCTGGTGCTGTGTTCCTTGTATTTTCTGGCCCGTAAAGCCTTTTTCCCGGTGCTCGGTGTGCTTGCGAGCATTGCAGGTACTGTCATGGGCGTACTGGGCGCGATGCTTTGAAAAGACTGCTTCCCTCCATCGTCTTGTGCGCGTTGACGGCCGGGCCTGTAGGGGCTGAGACACCGGCCTCGGCGGCACGGGTGGAGGCGCGCTCGAAGGATTTGCTGGCCGTGGCCCTGGTCCATGACGACAAGATGAGCATTCATGTCAGCCGCTTTATAGACAATACACCGGTGCGCGATGCGGTCGTTACGGTCGTCTTGCGAGGAACGGCGCACCCCGCCACGGCTGAGACCGATGGAAGCTACGCCTTGGAGAGCAAAGATCTGACATTGCCGGGCGCGGCGGCGGTGGAATTTCGAGTCAGCCAGGGCGGCGCGCGTGACAGTCTCAAAGGTACTTTGGATATTGCCCAACCTGCGGGGCAACCTGAGGACAAGAACAGTGCCCGCCAGCTATGGTGGTGGGTATTGAACTTCGCGGTGTGCTTCGGCGTCCTGTGGCTTATTTCGCGGCGCCGCAAGGCCGCGAAAGCCTAAAAACTCTGCATCGTTTGCACCAGAAATTGAAATCTCTGGATGCCGGCAATGGTATTGAGCGGAAACGCAAAATCAACGTGCAATACGTTCCCCAAGCCCGAACGTGTATTTCCCAAGCGCAGGCCGAAGCCCACGTCCTTGAGCAGCCCCGGATCGCTGTTGCCGACGACACCGCTGCCCCAAGTTCGCCCTACATCGGCGAACACTGCGCCGCCCACACGCACTAAGCGGAACGGATACCAATCGGTGTAAACCCGCTGCTCGACGGTGAAGAGTCCCCTGGAGGTGCCCGATTCGAAGCGCAGCGGATAACCGCGAAGTCCATTATCTCCGCCGAGCAGCAGCTGTTTGTCAGGATCCAGCGCAGAAGTCGTAGTTCCCGAGATCGCGGCAAAGAGCAGCCAATTCTGACGCCATCGCCAATAATATTTGGCGGCGGCGTCGGCAATCAGATTGCGCGCATGCCCTTCCTCGATGCGCGATGAGAAATCGCCGGTCAGAAACAGCTGTTGCTGCACCGGCAATTCCAGGCCGCGGATTGCTTTCACGGTCAACACGACGGCATTGCGGTCCGCGCCGAAGGCGCTGCTGGAATAGCCGACCTCCCCGGTAACTTGCGTGCCGAAATATAAATCTTCCGTGCGGCCGATCTGATTTTCATCGCCGACTTTCTTATAGGCGTCCTGCAGGATGTCGAATCCGGTGAAAGGATAGGAGAGGATCCTGTTCGGCGGCAGAATCTTGGCGGGCACGGAGCTGAGCCTCGCCGGCCCGAACAGATTGCGATCGTAGCGCATGCCGAAAGTCCATCGCTTGACCCAGCCGTCTATCAAGCCGCTGGAGAGGCCGCCGCTCAATTCGTAGGAAGTTTCGTTGTCCTTGAATTGATCGACGATATTGCCCAAGTTGTAGCGCGAAATAGTCCGATCGAAACTGATCGAAGAGATTTTCGTGCTCCAGGGTGCATCCAGCGAATAAAAAGGACGCCCCAACAGCACCGCGCGCTGCGAGCCGTCGGTCGAGTTTGAGTAGGTGAGCTCCGAGATCCACCGCGATCCCAGCACATTGGGGTCGGTCCAAGAGACCGTGTTGCTGGTGCGATCCACGGTGCTGCCGCGGGACACCTGCAAAGTCTTTCCCCAGCCGAGGAAATTAGTATCTTGCAGGTTGAGCTTGGTGTCGTTGGTGCCGCCGGAACGCGAGAAGGAAACGCCGGGGCTCAATGTCCAAACATCATTGGTAATGACCTTGATATCGACTTTGCCGTCTTCGAAATGTACCGGCACGATGCGCGCGTCATAAACGTAGGGCAAAAGCCGCACGTTGCGCTCGGTCTCGGCGAGCTTGCGCGCCAGATACTTATCGCCGCTCTTGAAGAGCAGTTGCGCTTGAACGGTGGCGTGCTTGGTTCGCACGTGCAATCGGTCGGCTAGGCGGAACAAGCCGTTTCTTTCGCGAGGGTCGCTCTCATCGAAGATGTTGCGGGTGGCAATTTCCACGTTGCCGATGATGGCGCCCGCCGCTTCCAGCTGCTCATCGCTCGGGACGTCCGCCGGCCGGGGTTCCTCGATCCGGGTGTGTTCCAGGTCCGTGAGCTTGGCTGCAAAGGCCGGCTGGGTGATCGCCCCGCTCAAGGCGGTGAATGCGATCAGGCATCCGCCGCCGGACAGTTTCATCCTGTGCGGGCGCTATAGCGCGGCGTTATCACTCTCGCCGGTGCGAATGCGCAGTACCCGCAGGATATCGGTAACGAAAATTTTGCCATCGCCTACCTTCCCTGTCTTGGATGCACCGACGATGGCCTCCATTACTTGATCGACGAGCTCGTTCTTGACGGCGACCTCGATGCGGGTCTTGGGCACGAAGTCGACAACATATTCGGCGCCTCGATACAGTTCAGTGTGCCCGCGTTGCCGGCCAAATCCTTTGACCTCCGTCACGGTCATGCCAGATACCCCGATTTCGGACAGGGCAGCGCGCACGTCATCCAGCTTGAAGGGTTTGATGATTGCAGTAATCAATTTCATTCTAGACTCCGATCACAGGCCGTCTGCGTAATACTATTACGATTCTGCCGGGGGCACACAATGATCTCTACTATCGTGATTGTAGGCGGCGGCCAGGCCGGGGCCCAGGCCGTAGATACCCTGCGGCGTGAAGGCTTCGCGGGCCGCCTCGTGCTGGTCTGCGACGAGCCGCAACTGCCCTACCAAAGGCCGCCTTTATCCAAAAAGTACCTGGCCGGCGAGTTGACTGCCGACCGGCTGCCGTTTCGGCATCAGCCCTTTTATGATGAGCATCGGATCGAGCTTAAATTGGGCGTGCAAGCCGCGGCGGTCTACCCCCGCGCCCGCCGGATAGAGCTCGCCGACGGCGAAGCACTGGCCTACGACCGATTGTTGTTGTGCCTCGGCGCCGCGGCGCGGCGCTTGACATGCCCCGGCGCCGAGCTCCCAGGAGTGCATTATTTGCGCAGCGTCGCTGACGCCGACGCCATTCAAGCGGCCATTAAAGCGGACGCGCGCGTAGTGATCATCGGCGGCGGCTACATCGGACTTGAAACAGCCGCGACTTGCCGCCACATGGGATGTGAAGTGACGGTTCTGGAACTCGCGGATCGCGTCATGAATCGTGTGGTAGCCCCTTGCGTTTCGCAGTTCTTCGAGCAGGAACACCGCGCCAAGGGCATCCAAATCGTATGCAACACAGGGGTAACGCACCTCAAGGGTACCGGCAGCGTGCAACGCGTGATATGCGCCGACGGCAGCGAGATCATGGCGGACGTGGTCATCGTCGGCGTGGGCGCCGTCCCCAACTCGGCGCTCGCGAGCGAGGCAGGGTTGGCCTGCGAGAATGGCATCATCGTCGATGAGCATTGCCGCACTCAGGATGAGGCGATCTTTGCGGCGGGCGATTGCACCAACCATCCCTCGCTGCGCTTCGGCCGCCGCGTGCGGGTCGAATCGGTGGACAACGCTTTTGAACAGGCAAAGACAGCAGCGCTCAATCTATTGGATCGCAACGTTACTCACGACCGTGTACCCTGGTTCTGGTCGGATCAATTCGACAGCAAGCTCTTGATCGCAGGCCTGTCTCAGGATTACGACCGGCAAGTATTGCGCGGCGACCCAGCTTCGCGCAGCTTCAGCGTGTGTTACCTCAAAGGCAACGAACTCATTGCTGTGGAAGCAATCAATCATTCGAAAGACTACATGGCCGCACGCAAGCTGATTGCCGAGCGCACGCAGATGAACCTGGCGAAGCTGTCAGATCCGAATCTTCCCCTCAAAGAAGCTGTTTAATGCCGCGCATCACCTTCATCGAGCCGGACGGCTTCCGGCGGCTCATTGACGCGCCGGTCGGCATCACCTTGATGGAGGCGGCAATGCAAAACGGCGTGCAAGGCGTCCTCGCGCTGTGCGGCGGCGCGTGCGCTTGCGCCACGTGCCATGTCTATGTCGATGCAGCATGGCTGCCGCGCTTAGAAGATAAAGAGGAGATGGAGGAAGGCATGCTCGAGTGTGCCTGGGAGCCGGGCGAGAACAGCCGCTTGAGTTGCCAGATCCATATCACGGCGGATCTGGATGGTTTGGAAGTCACCGTCCCACAGAGGCAAGGAGCGATTTAGTCCATGTACGGTATGGCAATTCACGGCGGCGCCGGCACGCTGCCGCGCTCGGAAATGTCCGCCGAGGCGGAAGTCAGGTACCGCGCCGGCTTAGGTGAAGCGATCGATGCGGGATTCGCCCTGCTTGAAAGCGGCGGCACCAGCTTGGACGCGGTGACCCGAGCCGTGATGCTGCTCGAAGATAATCCTTTGTTCAACGCCGCGAAAGGCGCTGTCTTCACGCTCG
Organism: Gammaproteobacteria bacterium; assembly: GCA_034667905.1. GTDB lineage: Bacteria > Pseudomonadota > Gammaproteobacteria > Steroidobacterales > Steroidobacteraceae > Bog-1198. Next base: position 248,688 of record JAXDQK010000133.1, read on the forward strand.
AAGGCCGCAACGAATTGGACGCCTCCATCATGGATGGCCATACCTTGCGCGCCGGCGCGGTGTGCGGCGTTACCCGCATTCGAAATCCCGTGGAGCTCGCGCGTGCCGTGATGGACAAGTCGGAATACGTCATGCTGGTGGGCACGGGCGCGGAGGAGTTTGCCTCGAGCCAGGGGCTTTCGTTCGTGCCCGAGAGCTACTTCCATACCCCGGAGCGTTGGAAGCAGCTCGAGCGCATTCGAACAGGCGAGGCCGGCCTATCCCCTCTGACCATCTCGCATATCGGCACCGTGGGCGCGGTGGCTGTCGATGCGCAAGGTCGGCTGGCCGCGGCTACATCCACAGGCGGCATGACCGGCAAGCGCTTTCAGCGCGTAGGCGATTCTCCTATCATCGGCGCGGGCACTTACGCGGATGATCGCTCCTGCGCCGTATCGGCCACGGGACATGGCGAAATATTCATTCGCGCGTCAGTGGCGCACGACATCTGCGCCAGGATGCGCTTTGGCGGCCGAAGCATCGCGGCAGCGGTGCGGGAAGTTGTCCTCCAGGAGTTGCCGGCCTTGGGAGGAGAGGGAGGCGTCATCGCCATCGACGCCAACGCAAGCATCGCGATCGAATTTAATTCCGAAGGAATGTTTCGCGCCAGCCGCAAACAGGGAGAACCGGCGAAGATCGCCATCTATCGCTGAAACGGCACCACGCCTAGGCATCAACGAGGTGACGGCGTTTTTCGAAGCGGCCGGTTCGCAACGTATGGTATTCGGCTTCCAACACGATTACCCGATTTCGGCCCTCTTCCTTCGCGCAATAAAGCGCCTCATCAGCCAGCTGGATCAACCCCTCGAGGGTTCGGTTGGCTGCCGGCAAAACAAAGGCAGCGCCAATGCTCATGGTCAGCCGGCTGGCCACCTTCGATGCCTCGTGGGGAATATTCAGCTCGGCAATGGATCGCTGTATGCGGGTCAGAACCTCCGCAATGTATTCCCGGCTGGCCTCGTACAATATGATCGCAAACTCCTCGCCGCCATAGCGCGCGACGAAATCCAGCGGGCGCCGCGCACACTGGCTCAAGCACACGGCCACGGCGCGTAGACACTCATCGCCGGCTTGATGGCCGTAGCGATCGTTGTAGTCCTTGAAACAGTCAACGTCAGCCAGCAACACCGCCACGCGCTCCTCCTCGCGCACCGCCTGCTGCCAAACTCGTGTAATGTGTTGGTCGAACATGCGCCGATTCTGAATACCCGTCAGACCGTCGCGCGCCACCATTTCACGCAGCAAACAGGCCTCCAGAAAGCGCAAGCGGCTGGTTTTCTCGTGCATGTAGGTCACCGAGGCGCAAAACAAGTTAGCGGCTACGATCGTCAACGCGCTGTAGCTGAATTCACGGCCGGGAAGTACCAGAGCGGTGCCTGCGGCCAGGTAGACCAGCATCACGATCACATTCGCCGCGACGGCATGATAGAAAATCAGGCCGCTCATGAAATAGATGAATACGATGCTCAATATCAGCGAGGGGATCAGGATGGAGATCCCGCCGAGCGAGGCAATGATTTGGATGCTCGCCACGCTCAGACCAAATACCGTCATGGTAATGATCGTCAGGGGCGCGTGAATTCGGTGCCGTTGCGGCGAGAAGCTCGACGCCAGGCCGATGAGCAGCATCGGAATGATCGCGAGGATGTAGATTTTGCTTGGGATGCGGTCCAATTGAGGTCCGAGCACCATGGCATCCATGGCGGAAAAGGCGATGATGATGAGTATCGCCAGACACAGGTTCACGCGGGTGTGCAGCAGGTTCTCGTCGAAATTGCGCAAGCGGAATTCGGCCTCGAGCTGGCCCTCGAATGTCAGCCACGGAAATCCCGCGCGCAATTGGCGTGCGTGCGGCGAATTCGGCAGATCTTCGTTGGAGAGTCCGTTGGCTATGCTCACTCGTACACCGTAGCGGGCGGGCGGCGCGCGCTCAATGATCTGGGCCACTGTTTCAAAAGTAAAAAAACCGCACCGTCCTTCAGACTGCCGAATACCGCGGCACGGATTATGTCAAATATGCGGACCCGTCGGAGAATGCGGGGTTCAATCCGCCAGGTAGTGCCCCAGGTAGGTATCGAAATCCACGTCGTCGGCGGCCTCGATACGGTGTTGAGCCTCGAGAGATTCCCGCGCCTCCGCCGCGAATTCGGCAAGTCGGCTTTCGTTGGGCGGATACAGACCGAGAAAGTAGTCCTTGTGCAGATTCGACATCCGCAAGGCCAGTTGGAGAAACGTCTCGCCGGTTTGACGCATTTCCGCCAGCAGCCGCGCCGAGGGAGTGCGTTCGACATCATCGATCTTCGCTCGCTGCTGCTCGAGCGCCGTTGAGTACGGCCGCGCGGCCTCGCCGTGATCGAGCATTTCGCACAAGCCTTGCATGGAATCGAGCAGCTCGCGCGCCCATTCGCTCATGGAGAAGTCGCGCCCTTCTCGGCGCAGCATCAGATTCGGCTCCCGTCCGCGTCGTGCCACCAGTTGATGATTGGCATCCAAGTCATCTTGCTCGCCGGCGCCGATCGGCGCGCTTTCCCGCAATAGGCACAAGGCAAGAAAGGCTTCCAGGAACCGCAGCTTGTTTTGATTGACGCCGACAGGATCGAACGCGCTGACATCCAGGGCGCGCACTTCTACGTATTCGACTCCCGCCCGATACAGTGCCTTGGTCGGTCGTTCCCCCGAGCGGGCGATCCGCTTGGGGCGTATGTAGCTGTAATACTCATTCTCGATTTGCAAGATGTTGGCGTTGAGCTGTCGGTACACGCCATTGACCTTGACGCCGATTTTCTGGTACGGCGGATAGGGGGTGTGGATGGCCTGGGAGAGGTCGCGCACATACTCAGCCAGACTGTTGACCGATACGCTCAAGGTGGATTGATTCTTGTTGCGGTAGCCGACATCGCTCATGCGCAGCGACGTGCCGTAAGGTTCGTAAACCGTATCGCGGTCGAGGGCGGGGAGCGTATTTTCGCGGCCCGCGAAAAAGCTGTTCGAAACGGCGGGCGAAGTGCCGAAGAGGTACAACACCAGCCAGCCGTAGCGGCGGTAATTGCGCAGCACACCGAAGTACTGCTCTGAGATGAAGTCCTGGGGCTCCAGCTTGGATTGATTGACCTCTTCCAGGACGCTCCACAGTCTGGCGCTGAACGAGTAATTGAAGTGCACGCCCGAAATGGCCTGCATGATGCGCCCGTAGCGCACTCCCAATCCGTTGCGATAGACCGTCTTCATGCGCCCGACATTGGAACTGCCGAACTGCGCGAGCGGGATGCTGGCATCGCCGCTGATGGCGCAGGGCATGCTGGTTGCCCACAGCAACTCCTCGTTCAGATGCCGATAGACGAACTGATGGATATCGCACAAATATTGCAGCAGTTCCCAGGTCTCGCCGAACGGCGGTGTGACCAGCTCGATCAGGGACTCTGAAAAGTCAGTGGTGATGTGTTCGTTGGTGAGCGGCGCGCCCAAGGCCTCCGGATGGCGCGTCTCTACGATGTCTCCCGCCCGGGATACCCGCAAGGACTCTTTTTCGACGCCCTTGCGGCCGCCGCGCAATACCGAGCGCTCGCCGGAATTGATGAGCCCGGCCAGGCGTCGCTCGAAGTTTCTATCCACCGCGTTGCGCAAAGCTATCCTTGGGTTCGGCCTTAGGGCAGCTCTGACACGACTTCGATCTGCACCAGAAATCCGGGGTCGACCAGCCGCTGCACTTGCACCCACGAAGTCGTCGGCAAGCGTTCCTTGTTGTAGTACTCGAAGCGCACATCCGAGGCTTTTAGGAATGCGTCCATGTCTGTTGTGTAGATCGTCTCTTTAACCACTTCATCAAAATCGGACCCATGCGCGGCCAGCGTGCGGCGTATATTGGAATAGGCCGCGCGCATCTGCCCGGCCATATCGCCGGGCGCTACCAATCGCCCACTCCCATCCGCGGCGACCGAGCCGGAAATATACAGCGTTTTGTCGATGAGGACGGCCTGCGAATAGCCGAAATCCTTCTCGTAAGGATTCAAATGAAACACCCGTTTGACCCTCATTGGCGGGGATTCCGCCTCGCGCTCGCAGGCGCTCAACGCAAGAATTGCGAGCGCCGCCAGCAGCCATGCGCGGCGGACCGGTCGGCCAGGGTTAGGGTTTGAGCGTCGGCAGCGACTCAGCACGAGCGCGCAGCGCTCGGAGCATTTTCGGCAGGTCTTTTCGCAGCGCCGATCGAACGATCCAATGCGGCACCCAGAAGCCGGGAGCCAGGTCGACCATGTAGTTCGCAATCGTGTAATCCCCGTCGCTCTTCAATTCCCAGGAACCGCGCAGCGTTCGAAGGTCCCCGGCGATGCGCTCGATCGTGACCTTCGACGGCCGGTCGTAGGCGGCGCGAATGACATAGGTCACTTTGGGAACGTACCAAGAATAGTTCATGATGTGGCGAATTTTCTGCCACGACTGGTCGGGCGCGCTCTCGAGCACATCGCAGGCCTCCAGGCCCGGAACCATTTGCAAGGATTCCTGACAGCTCGTGATCAGCGACCACACGACCTCCCGCAGCGCGTGAATTCTCACCGTTGCGCTGGCAGTTCCGCTTTGCTCGGCAGTGTCCAGGGACACTGCCACACGGAGATCGCTGTTCAGCGCACTCTCTTCCGCAAGGGTCGCCGCGGCGGCCGAAGAGGAGGTAACAATCCAAAAACACAGGAATAACGTGCGCACTGGGTGATCTGACTCCGACCGAGCAGTAGTGTTCGATAAACATCGCCGCCTGGCGGTTTCGGTCAAAAATAGCGGCGGCGCCCCTAATCATCTCGAGGCATCCGCCCAGGTTTTCATCTTAGCCTCGAGGATATCCGGCGGCATTGCGCCATCCCTCAGAATTTCATGGTGAAATTCGCGAACATCGAAGCGGCTGCCCAGCGATTGCTGGGCGCGCGCGCGCAACGCTCGGAACTCAAGCCCTCCCATCGTGCATGCCAGCGCGTCAGCCGGGTGGGCGGCATAGGAATCAACCAGATCTTGGGCATCGCGATCATCAACTTCCAAATGCGCATGCAGATATTCGACCCCCTGGCGGCGGGTCCACCCCTTCGCATGCAACCCAGTATCGACTACCAGCGCGACCGCGCAATGCAATTCGGCCGCGGCGGCCCCCGATTTAGCCAAGTCTTGGGGATACAACTTAAGCTCGTCGCCGAGGGAAGCTGCGTATATACCCCAGCCTTCCGTGAACGCCGGCTCGGACCCGAAGCGGCGAAATCTCGGAAGATCCGCGTGCTCCTGTTGGAGTGCCAGTTGTAGGTGATGACCCGGCATTGCCTGCTCCAAAAAGCTCACGATGGATGCCGGGCGCGCGCCCCTGCCGGCATTGATATAAAGAACCGCCGGCATGTCCGGCCCAGCGCGTTGGTAGTACACAGCGCCCGCGGGCGTTGGCAACCATTCCGCACTACGAACATCGAAGTCCTCCTTCGGGAGTTCGGAAAACAAACTCGGCAGGGCAGTTAAAACCTGGGACTTCAGCTCCTTGTATGCGCTGACCAATTCCGCGGCGGCCGGTGCAGCGGGAGCTGCTGCTCCGAGTACGGGTGCCGCAATGGCCGGGGCAGCACGAGGCGCGCCGATGCGATCCACTTCGGCGACGCCGAGCCGGTTAATCTCCTCCGGCGAGAGCAGGGTCCCGGTTGCTCGCTTGACCCGATAGGCGTACCACTGAGTCCCTAGCGGCAATTCCGACATAGCAACGCCTGCTCTGGCACGCGGCAGATATTCCTTCTGTAGAAAATCATGCAATGCCCGGTTCGCCGGCAGCAGCTTTTCCGAAATCGCCCCGCTCAGCACCTTGCTCAATGAGCCGCGCTCAGGCTCTTTGATCGTGTCGGGCAAGGCGCGCAACGGCGCATAAAATACATTGCCCGACTCATCGATTCCGAGGCGCTCCACGATGGGCAGCATGCGTTCGATCAGCACGCGCGAAGTGCTATAGCCGCGGCGCACTCCTTCACGCATGTTGAGCGTTGCTTGCTGCGTCCAGCGCACGTACTCATCGATGCTGTTCAACCAGCTTTCGTAGTCCGCGGCACTTGCCCGCGGCTGTTTGGCCAATCTTTCGGCACGTGCCGCGAATCGCTGCGGGGTTCCCCAAAAAGGATCGATGGGCAGCAATTCAGACGGATAGGTAAAGCCTTCGATGAGAAGCTCTCGCTGTCTCTTGAAGATGTCATACGTCAGCCTCGAGGCCGCATCCAGGCTGTCGCGCTGAACGCCGCCGAGCTCGGCCAGGTAGCGGCGCTCGATGCTCAGGGAATTGGCCAGCAGTTGCGGCGAGATCTCGTTGTCCGGCGCAACATGCTCATCCCAGTAGCGATCGACGAGCCGCGTGAGCTGCTCGCTCGGCGGCGTCGCTTTCTGCGCCGGCGCCGATTGCGGGTTCGGCGCGGCGCCGCACCCGCTCAACGCCAAAAGCGCAAGTCCGCAACATACCCTGAGATAAAAACTGCCCATGGATGGATTATATGCCGGCGGGTAGGTCCATAATTCGCAGCTTACCGTTCAACGGAGGCAACTATGTTGGTAGGAGCAAGTCCGCGGCCTGTCGCCGTCGTCGGCGGCGCACGCATCCCGTTCGCACGGGGCAATGGCGTCTACGCGCAGGTCGGAAATCAAGAAATGTTGATTGCCGCGTTGCGCGGCGTGGTCGAGCGTTTCGGATTGCGTGGTCAGCGAATCGACGATGTCGCGGCAGGCGCCGTGATGAAGCACTCCAGCCAATGGAATCTGACCCGCGAATCGGTGCTTGGTTGCGGCCTGGCTGCGGAGACACCGGGTCTCGATCTGCAGCGTGCCTGCGGCACCAGTCTCGAAGCGGCAATCTTGCTGGGCAATAAGATTGCGCTCGGCCAAATAGACTGCGCGATTGCCGCAGGAGTCGATACGGTGAGCGACCCACCCGTGGTGTATCCGAGAAGTTTTCAGCAGATTTTGCTGCGCAGTTACCGCGGCAAAACTGCTTCCGAAAGAGTGCTGCCCTGGTTGGGGTTGCGGCCGAAGAGCTTCAGGCCGGTTCTGCCCGGAGTCGCCGAGCCCCGAACCGGCTTGTCGATGGGCGAAAGCACCGAGCTCATGGTGAAGACCTGGGGCATCACCCGCGCGGAACAGGATCAACTGGCATTGGAAAGCCATCAAAAGGCCGCCGCCGCCTACGCACAAGGTTTTTATCAAGACCTGGTCATCGAGTATCTCGGGCTGTCTCAAGACAACAATATTCGCGCTGACACGACGCTGGAAAAGCTCGCCAAGCTGCGCCCGGCCTTTGATTCGTCCGGTGCAGGCACATTGACCGCAGGGAATTCCACGCCGATGACGGATGGGGCGTCGGGCGTGCTGCTGGCATCGGAAACCTGGGCGCGCGAGCGCAATCTTCCCGTACTGGCCTACTTGAAATACGCCAAGGTCGCGGCGGTCGATTACATCGAGAAGAAGGAAGGTTTGCTGATGGCGCCCGCCTACGCCGTGCCTCGGATGCTGGCGGATGCAAATTTGACTTTACAGGACTTCGATTTTTATGAAATACACGAAGCTTTCGCCGGGCAGGTGCTGTGCACCTTGAAGGCATGGACGGACCCGGGATATTGCCGCGATAAGCTGCGGCTGCCGGGAGCCTTGGGCGCCATCGATCGATCGAAACTGAACGTGAAGGGAGGGAGCATCGCCATTGGACACCCGTTCGCGGCGACCGGGACGCGCATAGTCGCCACGTTGGCAAAAATTCTCGATGAGAACAAGGCCAAACGTGGGCTGATCTCGGTATGTACCGCGGGCGGCATGGGAGTCACGGCGATTCTCGAACGGTGAGCTTGGGGAAAGTGATGGGCCAAGATATCGAATTGAGTGCAAGCGACGGGCATCGATTGTCGGCCTACATTTCCAATGCCGCCGGTGCGCCGCACGGCGGGATCGTGGTCATCCAGGAGATATTCGGAGTCAACCGCCATATTCGCGCGGTGACAGACCAGTATGCGGCGGCCGGCTTCACAGCTATCGCGCCGGCTCTTTTCGACCGCGTGGAGCGCAACGTCGATGTTCCCTATACGGATGGCCCCAAGGGTCGTAAGTACGTGCAGCAGCTCAAGAACGAGAAAGTCCTGCTCGATGTGCAGGCCGCCATCAATCGGCTCAACGCTGCCGGCAAGGTCGGCGTGGTGGGCTATTGTTGGGGCGGGACGATGGCGTACGTTGCTGCTGCGCGCCTCAAGGTTGCCGCCGCGGTCGTCTACTACGGAGGCGGCATCGAGCAATACCTCGCCGAGAAGCCGCGCTGCCCCATCATGTTCCACTTCGGCGAAAAAGACGTCCACATACCGCTGTCCACGGTGGAAAAGGTCGAGGCCGAACTGCCCGAAGGCAGGGTTTATTTGTATCCGGCCGATCATGGATTCAACTGCACCGATCGCGAAAGTTTTAATCCGGCGAGCGCCAAACTGGCGTTCAAGCGAACCATTGAATTCTTCCACGAACACGTGGGCTAAAAGAGCACTATGAAACTGAAAGATCCCAACTTGCTGCGCGAGCAGTGCTTCATTGACGGCAGCTGGATCGGTGCGGACAACGCAGCGGTGCTGGAGGTGAGAAATCCAGCCACGGCGCAGAAGCTCGGTTCAATTCCGAACATGGGTACGGGTGAAACGCGGCGCGCTATTGCAGCCGCCGCGGCTGCGTTGCCGGGCTGGAGGGCGCGCACGGCCAAAGAACGCGCCATTATCATGCGCCGCTGGTTCGATCTGATGATCGAGCACCAAGACGATCTCGCCACCATCATGACCGCGGAGCAGGGCAAGCCGCTGGCCGAGTCCAAAGTTGAAATAGCCTATGCAGCCTCTTTCATCGAGTGGTTTGCGGAGGAGGCCAAGCGAATATACGGCGACATCATTCCCGGGCATCAGGCCGACAAGCGCATCATGGTGTTGCGCCAGCCGGTAGGCGTGGTTGCGGCCATCACGCCTTGGAATTTTCCGTCCGCGATGATTACGCGCAAGGCGGGGCCGGCGCTGGCTGCGGGGTGTACGTTGGTCTGCAAGCCCGCCACTCTGACGCCTTATTCAGCGCTTGCGCTGGCTGAACTTGCGCACCGGGCCGGCGTGCCTCAGGGCGTGTTCAATGTGCTCACCGGCGGCGCGGCAGCGATTGGCGGTGAACTGACGGCCAACCCCACGGTACGAAAACTCACTTTCACCGGGTCTACCGACATCGGCAAGAAGCTCATGGCGCAATGCGCCGCCACGATGAAGAAATTGTCGCTCGAGCTTGGCGGCAATGCGCCTTTTATCGTATTTGACGATGCGGATTTGGATGCGGCGGTACAAGGCGCCTTGGCGAGCAAGTATCGCAATACCGGGCAAACCTGCGTTTGCGCCAATCGGCTGCTGATTCAGGCGGGGGTCTATGACGAGTTTGCGATGAAGCTGAAATCCGCCGTCGCGAAACTGCGCGTCGGCGATGGGCTGGCCGGCATCACCGACCAAGGTCCCCTGATCGATGCCAAAGCGGTGACTAAAGTGGAGGAGCACATCGCCGATGCGCTGGCGCACGGAGCCAAAGTCATGCTCGGCGGCAAGCGCCACAGCCTCGGCGGGTCGTTCTTCGAGCCGACCATCCTTACCGACGTCACGCCCCAAATGCTGGTGGCGCGGGAAGAGACCTTCGGGCCCGTGGCGCCGCTATTTAAGTTCGAGACCGAAGCGCAAGCCATCAGCATGGCCAACGACACCGAGTTCGGCTTGGCCGCTTACATCTATACGCGCGATCTCGCGCGCAGCTGGAGAGTTTCGGAAGCCGTCGAATACGGTATCGTCGGACTGAACACCGGCATCATCTCCACCGAAATGGCACCTTTCGGCGGCGTCAAGGAATCCGGCATGGGACGTGAGGGGTCGAAATACGGCATCCTCGATTACACCGAAATCAAATACATCTGCGTCGGCGGAGTGAGCTAGTCGCCTCGTGCTCGGACGCTTCCTGGAATTTTCGCTGGCCACGCCCGACATTCAGGCGTCTCTGGATTTTTACGTGTCCTTGGGATTCTCTGCGGCGGAGGTCGGTGATGCCTGGGCCCATCCCTATGCGGTTGTCACCGATGGTCGGATCTGCCTGGGGCTTCACCAGCGCTCCCTGCCCGCCCCGTCGCTGACCTTCGTGAAACCTGATCTCCTCAAGAACTTAGGTACGCTCGAGCAACGCGGAATCGAGTTCGAATTCCGGTATCTGGGCAATGATGTGTTCAACGAGGTCGGCTGGTTCGACCCGTGCGGCCAGCTCATAAGGCTCATCGAGGCACGCACGTTTTCACCGAGCAAGCGGCTCGCAAACGACACATCGACGTGCGGCTATTTCTTGGAAATCGCCCTGCCGGCGCCCGACCGCGAGCTGGCGAAGGCTTACTGGGAAGATTTCGGGTTCGTCGGAATGGACGAGCCCGAGGAGCGCATGCCGCACATTTCCTGCACCAGCGATTTCATCGATGTTGGGCTCTATCACCCGGCGGATCTTCGACGTAGCACTTTGAGGTTTCAAGTCGACGATGTGGCAGGCACGCTGGCGCATCTGGCCGACAAGGGGATCGAGCCCAATGGTGAACTGCCGCCGGGTTTGCGCTCGGTCCCCGCCGCGGTGTTGGTCGCGCCCGAGGGCACGCCCATTCTGTTGACTAATTGATGGGAACGGCCAAGCTGAACTTGAGCTGCATGGCGTCCTGAACCTGCAGGACGCCATGCAGGAGGCTATAGGGCGTTAGGCCCAAGTCGCTCTGGCGCAGTTCCACCGAGCCCGTTGCCATCATCCGGTGCGCCTCGCCCTCCAAATGGAGCGGCGCGAAGATCCTGGACTCGTGTCCCGCGACATCGATGCTCAGCTCGGCAATGGGCGCTTCGGGTGTGCCGCTAAACGTCACGCCGGCCACGGTTATGGTGGGGTAATGGGCCGCATCGAGCAAAGCCCGACTCAGCATATTGCGCCGAGTGCCCAGCTTCGCGTCGCTCGGAATGTCGCTCTGAAATTCCTCGCCCTCTTCCTGTCGTGCCTGGCTCTCGTCCACTGCAAAACTTTCAACCGGCACGCGCAACGCAAATGAAGAATCCGCGAGACTGCCGCCGACTTGCACGACTCCCGTCACTGCGTGGCTGACCACGACGTGGTTGTGGCCGAGCTGGGCCAGCGGACCCGCGCGATACACCAGGATCCGCAGCTCGGAACCGTTCGAGTCGATGGGATAACTGCCCGGTGGCGGAAGCGATACGTTGCCGGCAGGCAAAGGCCGCGCTTGCGGTGCGGGCGGCCGGTGTCTCGGGACGACGCAGGAAGCCAAGCTCAAAGCCACTGCGGCGATTGCGATCCTCTTGAACACCGATTGCAACCTCGCCGACTTGCTAAACTAGTCCGCGCAGTTTGCGCTCGGAGGAATTCGATGCCAAATCAAAGTTTGCCGGCCCGCTACAGTGCGGTTGCCCAAGGATTTCATTGGCTGATCGCGGGCTTGATCGTTGTGCAATTCACGCTGGCCTGGATGGCCGATGAATTACCCTTAGGTATGCACAAGCTTGCTTTGCTCGCGCGCCACAAGAGTTTCGGCATGACTGTGCTCATGCTGGCGGTGCTGCGCCTGCTGTGGCGACTGTTTCATCGCCCTCCGGAATTGCCCGCCGGGATGTCGCCGACCGAACGTATTCTCGCCCGGGGGACGCACATTCTTTTTTATGTGCTGTTGTTTGCCATGCCTTTGACCGGATGGATGATGTCCTCGGCCAAGAATTATTCAGTAAGCTGGTTCGGCCGCTTCACCTGGCCCGATCTCATCGCCCCGAACGACCGGGCCTTCGAGGCGCTGAAAACAACGCATCAGACATTGAGCTGGCTGCTGCTGGCGCTGGCGATATTGCATATCCTCGCGGCACTCAAGCATCATTTCTGGAACAAGGACGATGTGCTCAGGCGCATGCTGCCATAACCTAACCGGAGAAGCGATCATGAATAGAATCATCCTTGCCGCGAGCGCGGGTGCGCTATGCCTCGCGGCCGCCGCCGTCATGGCAGCGGGTACCGGCGGGCCAAGGTATGGCGCCGATCCGCAGCAAAGCCGCCTCGAATTCACCGGCGTTCAGGCCGGCGCCGAGTTCAAAGGGGTATTTCACAAATTCACCGCGACGGTCGATTTCGCGCCCGACGCGCTGCCGAGCTCGCGCATCGACGTGCAGGTCGATTTGAACTCGGTCGATACGATGGACAAGGACCGCGATGCGACGATCCGCGGCAAAGACATCTTCGATGTCGCGCATCAGCCCACGGCGCACTACCTCACCAAGAGCATCACCAAAACGCCTGCCGGCTTCAGCGCAGTCGGTTCGCTGACCTTGCACGGCGTCACCAAGGATGTGCCGATCGACTTCCAATTTCAGGATTCCGGGCAACCTAAGCTCACCGGCAGCGCCAAACTGAACCGCTTGGATTTCGGCGTAGGCCAAGGCGACTGGAAGAGCACCGAATGGATCGGCGATGCGGTGAAAATCAGCTTCTCCTTGGTGCTGAAGCCCGTACCCTAGGATGCCGCGCATCTTCGATGATGTCGCCGAATGCGTCGAGACCACCTTGAATCGCCTCGGGCCGCACATCGTGCTGGCCCTGCCATTGGGTATCGGCAAGCCCAATCCGTTGGCCAATGAATTCTACCGCCGTGCGCGGCGCGACCCGGCGCTCACCTTGAAAATATTTACCGCCTTATCCTTGCGCGCGCCGCACTGGAAGAGCGAGCTTGAACGGCGCTTTCTGGAACCACTGGTGGCGCGCTTGTTCGGGGGTTGCGTGGCTTTGGACTACGTGACGGATTTGCATGGCGGCGGCGTGCCGGACAATGTGCAAATCGTCGAGTTTTTTCTGGATCCGGGCGCGCTGCTGCACGTGCCCCATTCGCAGCGCCATTACGTCAGCAGCAATTACACCCACGTCGCGCGCGATGTTGCCGCCCAGGGCGTCAATGTCATTGCTCAACTCGTCGCCAAGCGCAGCGTCGAGGGACACAGCGAATACAGCCTCGGATCGAACCCCGACGTCACGGTGGATTTGCTCGAACACTTGGCACCGCAACGGCGGCTGGGGCGGGATGTGGTGGTCATCGGCGAGGTCAATCGCCAGATGCCTTTCATGTTCGGACCCGCCGCGGTGAGTACCGAGAGCTTCGACTTTCTGGTCGAGCATCCACGCTACGATTACGATTTATTCGCGCCGCCCAATCGGCCCATAGGCTGCCTCGATTATGCGATCGGGCTCTACGGCGCGCGGCTGGTGCGCGATGGCGGTACGCTTCAAATCGGCATAGGCGAACTCGGCGATGCCGTGGTTTACGGACTGCAGTTGCGCCAGCAGCAAAATGCGGAGTTCCGCGAGATTTTGCAAGGCCTCAAGGCGTCCGAGCGATTCGCTCGAACGCTCGACTCCGTTGGGGGTGTTTCGCCGTTCGAGACCGGCCTCTATGCCTGCTCGGAAATGTTCGTCGATGGCTTCTTGGATCTGTATCGCAGCGGCGTGTTGCGCCGCCGAGTCTACGATGACGTTCGCGTTCAGGGCTTGCTGAATGAGGGCATCGTCGGCGAGCGCATCGATGATGGTTTTCTGGCAGCGCTGTCGGAGGCGGGTTTTGTCAGTCCGCTCGGCGCGCAGGAATTTGCGCTGCTGCAAGGAATCGGCGTTTTTCGGCGCGATTGCCGCCACGCCGGCGGGCGAATCGAGAATGGCGACGGGCAAAGCGCGGCGGCGATTTTGAATACCCCGGAGGGCCGGCGCGAACTTCTCGAATTGTGTACCGGGCGGCGGCTGTCCGGCGGGACTCTTTTGCACGGCGGTTTTATCTTGGGACCGCGCGGCTTTTACGCGGCGCTGCGCGATCTGCCGGAGTCGGAACGCCGGCAGTTTTCGATGTGCGGAGTCTCCTTCCTGAATCAGTTGGACGGCGAGCAGCAAGCGCTGAAGATCGCGCAGCGCCGGCACGCCAGATTCATCAACTCCAGCTTGATGGTGACGCTGATGGGGGCCGCCGTGTCGGATGGCCTCGCCGACGGGCGCGTCATCAGCGGTGTGGGCGGACAATACAACTTCGTCGCGATGGCTCACGCCTTGCCCGATGCCCGTTCCATCCTGACCTTGCGCAGCACTCGGGAAAAAAATTCGCTGCTCACTTCCAATATCGTCTGGAATTACGCCAACGCGACCATTCCTCGGCATCTTCGCGACATCGTCGTGACCGAATACGGGGTCGCCGATCTGCGCGGCTTGACCGATGAGGACGTCATCGCCGCATTGCTCAATATCGCGGATTCGCGTTTCCAAGAGAGCCTGAAGCGGCAAGCGCAAGCTGCGGGAAAATTGCGCCAGGGCTATACGATTCCCGATATGCACCGGAACAACAATCCTCGTGCGGTGGAGGAGCGGTTCGCCTTGGCGCGCGCCCGCGGGATGTTTTCGGAGTTTCCTTTCGGCACGGATTTTACCCGGGAGGAAATCGTTCTGGCGAAGGCGCTGGAAAAGTTGAAACAAACGATGTCGGGCGGCTGGCCGCGTGTCAAGACCCTGGCGGCGGCAATCACGTCACTTGATATACCAGCGGGAGTCAAGCCCTACTTGGAGCGCATGTCCTTGAGTTCCCCGCGCAGCCGGCAAGAATGGCTCTGGCAAAGGCTTCTGGTACGCGAACTGCGCGCGATTGCCTAGAGACAGGCTCTAGCCGGCGCGGTTGGATTGTGTCCGGGCCCGCGGGTGAGTAACCTTGCAACCCGGCTTATCGTGCGGAGCGAGTTATGAAAATCGGCGTACCCAAAGAAATCAAGATTCATGAATACCGCGTAGGGCTGGTGCCCGCCGGCGTTCGCGAGCTCGTCGATGCGGGACATCAAGTGCTGGTGCAAAGCGGCGCAGGGGCGGGCATAGGCTTCGACGATGCTCATTATCAAGCGGCAGGCGCCTCGATCTCGAAGAAAGTGGAAGACATATTCGGCTCGACCGATCTCATTGTGAAGGTCAAGGAACCGCAGTTGGACGAGTGCAAGATGCTGCGTGCCAATCAGACCTTGTTTACTTATTTGCACTTGGCGGCCGACCGCGAGCAAACCCTTGCACTGCTCGCTTCCGGGGCAACCGCCATTGCCTACGAAACCGTGACTGCGCCGGATGGCTCCTTGCCTTTATTGACCCCCATGAGCGAAGTTGCCGGCCGAATGTCCGTGCAAGTGGGTGCCAATTGCCTGCAGAAGGCCAACGGAGGATTCGGCGTGCTGCTGGGCGGGGTGCCCGGCGTCGCCCCGGCCAAGGTCGTGGTCTTGGGCGGCGGCGTCTCCGGAACCCACGCGGTGGAAATGGCGGTCGGACTGCGCGCCGATGTCACGGTGGTGGACCGCTCGGTCAAGCGTCTGCGGGAACTATCATCGATTTTTGGAAGTCAGCTGAAAACCGTGTACTCCACTGCGCATGCGATCGAAGAGCTGGTGCGCGAGGCCGACCTCGTCATCGGTGCTGTCCTCATCGCCGGTGCTGCCGCGCCCAAGCTCGTAACGCGGGCCATGGTAAAAACCATGAAAGCCGGTGCCGTGCTGGTGGACATTGCAATCGATCAAGGAGGCTGTTTCGAGACCAGCCGCCCGACCACTCATGCGGAACCCACCTATATGCTGGACGGCGTCATCCACTATGCGGTTACCAACATGCCCGGTGCCGTGCCGAGAACCTCCACCTTTGCGCTCACCAATGCGACCCTGCCGTACGTCAAGGCGCTGGCGGACTACGGATGGCGCGCGGCGCTCTCGAAGGACTCAGGGTTGGCTCAGGGTTTGAACGTGCACGCCGGCCAACTGACGCACGAAGCGGTCGCTAGCGCACTGGGACTGGATTATCGAGCCTACCGCGCAGCGTAGCCGCTCCCGCAGAACTCCAGGAAGGGGTTCGCTAAGCGCAGGTGTATAAAGGATGAAGAAAAAGCGGCATGTTCCAAAATTTCGTCGTGCGACGCCCGCGCTGCGCCGCGAAGCTCTGATCGAAGCCACTCTCGGCTGCTTGAAGAAATTCGGCCACGAGGGAATTTCGGTGCGCCGCATCAGCGCCGCGGCCGGCGTTTCCATCGGTTTGATCAACCATCACTTTCCGAACAAGTCGGGATTGATCGCGGAAACGTACGAGAATTTGGCCCTGTCCTTGCAAGACTCGCTGCGTTCCAGCGCACAAAACCGCAAGGCATCGCCGCGCACGCGCTTGAGCGATTTCTTCCGCGCATCGTTTGCGCCCGAGCTTCTGGATCCGCAACTGTTCAATGTGTGGGTGGTGTTCTGGAGCATGGTGGCGCATTCGCCCGAAATTCGCGCCGTGCATGATCGTACCTACGGTAAGTACCGGTCGATCTTGGAAGCCCTGTTGGGTGAGCTGGCCAAGTCGGGGGCTGCGCCGCAATTGAAGCTGCGCGCCGCCGCGATCGCCTTGACCGCGCTGCTCGACGGGCTCTGGGTTGAATTGAGCTTGAGCTCTGAGACGTTCAAGCCGAGCGAGGCCATCGCCATTTGCGAGGATTGGGTGAACGCCCTGTGCGCCGGCGCTTTTCCGCGCATGGTGCGCGACAAACCTCACAAAACTTAACAATTCTTGTTGTTATACTATCGTTCAACAAGCATTGCTAAGGCCGTACGTGGATTCAATACGCCGAGACTTGGACGAGGACTTCAGCCTGCCCGGATGGATATACCGGGACGCGGATTTCCTGCTGGCTGAAAAAGAACGGATCTTCGCCGCATCGTGGCAGGTCGTTTGTCATTTGAATGACATCCCGCACGCCGGCGACTATCACACGCTGGAGTTCTTGGGCGAGCCCATCGTGGTCGTTCGCGGATCGGGGTTGGCCGTGAAGGCGTTCTTCAATGTATGCCGTCATCGCGGTGCGAGACTTCTCGACGGCGCGTCCGGAACTTGTCCCGGCCGCATCGTGTGTCCGTACCATGCTTGGACCTACGATCTTGGCGGAGCGCTCGTAGCCGTACCGCACCGCAAGGAATTCGTGAATTTCTCGCTGGATCGATTCGGCCTCAAGCCTATCGAGGCCGAGGTCTATCAGGGCTTCATTTTCGTGCGGCTGAAAGCGGGCCTGCCGAGTGTCGCCGAGATGCTGGCACCCTATCAGCGCGAATTGGCGGCCTATCGCCTCGAGGAGCTTCAACCGCTGGGACGCGTGACCATGCGAGTACGCAAGGTCAACTGGAAGAATGTCACCGACAATTATTCGGACGCCTTGCACATCGCTGTGGCGCACCCCGGGTTGTCGCGTCTATTCGGCCGGAGCTATGGCGTCGAGGCTCAGCCCTGGGTGGACAAAATGTGGGGCGATCTGCGTGACACCCCTTCCTCGCAGGTGTCGGAGCGCCTGTACCAATCCCTGCTGCCGAGGGCTCCGCATTTGCCCGACGATAAGCAGCGATCATGGACCTATTTCAAGTTGTGGCCGAACGTTGCCTTCGACCTGTATCCGGACCAGGTCGACTTCATGCAGATGATTCCGCTATCCCCCACCGAAACCTTGATTCGCGAGATTGCCTATGCGCATCCCGATGATCGGCGCGAAATGCGCGCGGCGCGTTACCTGAACTGGCGCATCAATCGCAGCGTCAGTTTGGAAGATAAGGCTCTGATCGAAAGGGTCCAGGCCGGGACGGGCTCGCGCAGCTACAGTCCGGGACCGCTGGGAAACAATGAAGTATCGTTGCGCAGCTTTGGCCGCCGCATGCGCGAATTGATTCCCGAGAGCCGGCTGCAGCGCGCGCCCGCCGCCGGCTGGAGCACGGTTTGCGATGAGCACGGCGAGCACGGTGGCTGACTCGATCCGCGACGCGGTGATCGTCGGCGGCGGCCACAATGGGCTGGTATGTGCCGCGTACTTGGCGGCGGCCGGGCTCAAGGTGACTGTCCTGGAGCGGCGCGGCGTGGTCGGCGGGGCCGCGGTGACGGAGGAATTTCATCCGGGATTCAGGAATTCCGTCGCGGCCTACACGGTGTCGCTGCTCAATCCCAAAATCATTCGAGACCTGGATTTGCCGCGCCACGGCTTGCGCATCGTGGAGCGCAGGCTGGCGAACTTTCTGCCCCTGGATGAGAGCACTTATCTTAAAGTTGGCGCAGGCCTTACCGCGAATGAAGTGGCGAAGTTTTCCGCGCGCGATGCGGCGCGTTTGGATGACTACGCCAAGCGGCTGGACGTGATCGCCGATGTGCTGCGCGATCTGGTATTGGAGACGCCCCCCAATGTAACCGCCGGTAGCTGGCTCGAGGCATTGCCTGAACTGCTGCGCAGCGCGAGCTTGGGAAAGCGGATCGCAAAGCTCGACCTGCCGATGCGGCGCGAGCTGCTGGATTTGTTCGTGAAGTCAGCCGGAGATTATCTGGACTCGTGGTTCGACAGCGCGCCGATCAAGGCCGCCTATGGGTTCGACGGCATCGTCGGCAACTATGCGAGCCCCTATGCTTCCGGGTCTGCCTACGTGCTGTTGCATCATGTATTCGGCGAGGTCAACGGCAAGAAAGGGGCGTGGGGCCACGCGATCGGCGGCATGGGCGCCATCACCCAGGCGATGGCGCGCGCTGCGGCGGAGCGCGGCGTGGAAATTCGCACCGCGAGTCCCGTGCGGGAAGTCCTGGTCGAATCCGGCCGCGCGGTTGGCGTGGTTACCGAGAGAGGCGAATCCATCAGGGCGCGCAGCGTCATATCGAATTTGAATCCGAAATTGCTCTACGGTTCTCTCATCGACGCTTCGGTGTTGCCGCAAGATTTTCGCGAGCGCATCAAGCGCTGGCGCTGCGGTTCCGGAACCTTTCGCATGAATGTCGCTCTCGCGGAGTTGCCCGATTTCAAGGCGCTACCGGGACGCGCAGCCGCGGATCATCATACGGCCGGCATTATTATGGCGCCGAGTCTCGCCTATATGGATCAAGCTTATCTCGACGCCAAAGCCGGCGGCTGGTCCAAGCGGCCCATCGTTGAGATGCTCATACCCTCAACCCTTGATGACAGCCTTGCGCCGAAAGGCCGGCACGTTGCGAGCCTGTTTTGCCAGCACGTTGCGCCGGTATTGCCCAACGAAGCCTCCTGGGACACGCACCGTGAAGCAGTGGCCGACCTGATGATCGACCTGGTCAATACCCATGCGCCGAATTTCAAAGCCTCGGTACTGGGGCGCCAGATCATGAGTCCGCTCGATCTGGAGCGCACCTTCGGGCTCATCGGCGGCGACATCTTCCATGGCGCGTTGAGCTTGGACCAGCTGTTCTCGGCGCGGCCCATGTTGGGGCACGCCGATTACCGAGGCCCATTGAAGGGCTTGTACATGTGCGGATCGGGCACGCACCCCGGCGGCGGGGTGACCGGTGCGCCCGGCCACAACGCGGCGCGCGAAATCATCGCGGATTTCCGCCGCGGACGGTTGAAGACCGCGCGCCCGCACCGAGCGTAACCTCAGCATTATTTCTTGGAGGGGTCCGGGTACTGAAACGGATCGGTCACGGCCGGTTGCGTGGGAAGGATCTTGCGAGGCAGCGGCTTATCGGTGTTCGCGGCAGCCAGGAGCACCGTCGCCAGCACCACCGCGGCTTGCCGCAAATCCTGGGGCCGCAGATGATCGAACGTATCCAGGTCAGTGTGGTGAACCCGAGTCTCGTAGTCCAAAGGATCTTGGATGAACTGAAAGGCGGGCAAGCCGAGACGGCTCAAGAACACATGATCGGTGCCGCCGGTGGGTTCCGCCACCACGGTGCTCGCGCCAAGGCTTGCGAATGGAGATAGCCACTCGCGAAAGATCGGGACCACCGCAAAATTCCCCTCGGTGTAAATGCCGCGGATCTTGCCCGAACCGTTGTCGATGTTGAAATAACCCGCGAGGTCGGCGAAACCGGGCAAAGTCTGCACCGGATACCAATCGGTCGAGAAATAAGGCGGCAGATCGGCTTCGCTGGGATCCGTGGGCAAGGGGCGATGAGCGAGATGGCTCTCGACATAGGCACTCGACCCCAGCAGGCCTTCTTCTTCGCCGGACCAGAGGGCAAATCGAATGGTGCGCTTGGGCCGCACGCCGGTGCTGGCCAGGATGCGCGCCGCCTCCATCACCACTGCACTGCCCGCACCGTTGTCGGCCGCGCCATCCCCGGCCACCCAGCTGTCCAGGTGCGCACCGGCCATGACATAGCCCGCGCGCGCGTCATCGCCCGGAATATCGGCGAAAATATTGTAGGCGTTGTGATCCGCGTCTTCGAAATGCACGCGGCTTTCAATTTCGAGCCGCACCTCGCCGCGCTTCGCCAGACGCGCGAGTTTGCGATAGTCTTCGGCCGCTACTTCCACGGCCGGCAGCTTTGCGGTCTTGCCAACCTGGTATGCATAACCTTCGCCGTGCACCAATCTGCCGTCGCTGCGCGACATCTGTACCAACGCAACTGCGCCTTCTTGCGCCAAGAACGCGTCCAAGTTAGGCCGGAAGCGGAATCGCTCCACGCGTTTTTGCCGCTGAGCGGGATCGAAGGTCGGCTGCTCGTATTTATCAAGCTTGGCAATGTCAGGTTCGGTGAGCCGTTGGAAGGGTACTTCTCCATCGTCTTTCGGCGGTGCCGGCCAGGTCACCAATACGATCTTGCCGGCCAATTTTCCCTTCCACTCGGCAAAGTCCTTTTCGCTGATCATGGGAGCGACGATGACGGGCGCGGACACGACGCCGTCGGTTGCCGGCGTCCATGCGATGGGAATGGCGCGAAGTTCCAACGGCCGCGGCGCAATCATTCGCACATGCGATGATTCGATCCACCAGCCTCGGCCGAAATCGAAAGCTTCGGCCTTGACGTTTTTCAAGCCCCAACCCTTGAACCTGTCCTGCGTCCAGCGTTCGGCTTTGCGCATCGCGGGAGAGTTGGTCATACGCCCGCCTATTTGATCCGCCAAATACGCGGCGGTGTCGATGACTTCGCTGTGATTGAAGCCAGCATCCGAAATGCGGTTGATCGTAACCGCCTCGGTCGGGAAAGTTGATTTCGGAGTGGCTGTTGCTGCCAACGAGGACGCGCTAAGGAGGAAACATACGCCGGAAACACCCCATTTTGTCAGCACCATTCACCCCCGTAAATTAGCGGCGCATCGTACCAACCTATGCCGGCGGTACCAAGACCCCCTCAACCCTCTTCCCAGTTGAACCGCCAGATGGCGATCAGTGCGAACAACGCGGACCAGCCCACCAAAATCGCAGTGGGAGCCAGCGCCGCTTGCAGCGGCAGCCCGCGCCAGGTCATGGCGTCGAGCCCATCGACCGCCCAGCGCGTGGGCACGAACTCGGTCACGTGCTGAAGCCATTCGGGAAATAAGAACGCGGGCACCCAGGCGCCGCCCAGCATGACGAGAAGAAGCACGGCGAAAATGGCAACCCCGCGCGTCGCGGCCACCGAGCGGCCAATCGAGGCAATCATCAACCCGGTGGTGGCCGCAAGCAGCGCGAATGCGCATGCAACCATGACGAAGCCCGGCACGCTGCCCGAGATGCGCACGCCGAAGATGAGGCACGCCGCCAAGTAAACCGCGGTCATGATGATCAGCGCAATAATAGTCGTGCCCACCACGCGGCTGCCGAGCAACACGGCACGGGACAAAGGCGCGGCACGCAACCTGCGCCACATGCCTTCCTGGCGCATCAGCAGTAGCGCCACGCCGGCATCGATGCCCATGAACAAAATGAATTGAATGCTCATGCCCGCGAATGAATGGGCGTAGCCGTTGTAGCGCGGGCCGGTGGTGACGGCAATTCTGTCGAGATCAAAGGGCGCCGCGGCTGCGTTCCCCGTGAAGTTCGGACGCGAGATGCGCTGCATGACATGCTGCGTCAGAAGCCCGGCCACGACCGGCTGAACCATGGACTGGGATGGATCATAGAGAAGCTTGACCTCAGGGTGTTGACCGCCGGCGCCGACCAACGCACCGGTGGCCTGAGCCTCGAAGCCGGCGGGAAACACGATGGCCGCGCGCAGCTTGCCGGTGCGAACCAGTTGTTGGCCCTGTTCCTGCGAGACTTGCTGGGTTTCCAGCGACGCATCGTGGCTGAGACTGTCCACGACGGCCTGGGTCAATGCGCTATCGTCCAGGTCGGTAATACCGACTTTCATGCGGGAAATGGAGTTGCCGCCCGCGCCGGTGCCGCCGAACAGGAACCCGAAGAAAGCCGCCACGACGATGGGCGTCAGCACACTGACGACCAATGCCCGGCGGTCGCGTAAAAAAATCGCGATGTCCTTGCGAACCAATGCCCGAAACGCCGTGAGGGTGGGACTCATGTATCGCGCAACGTGCGGCCGGTCAGAGACAGGAATACATCCTCCAGATTGGCGCGGCGGCTGGTGAGTTCCTGGCAGCTAAAGCCTCGCGCGGCGAGGCGTTCGAGTACCCGCGGCGCCGCTGTTCCTAACTCCGTCGCCGACACCGACAACTCGCTACCGGCAAGATCGACCTTTGTGACGCCCGGCAGCCGAGCAATTTCGGCCAGCGCGGCGCCGTCGGGGGGCAGATCATATTTAAGTGTCAGCTTGCTCGTGACCGCCGCGCTCGCCAGCAGACCTGTAAGGGAATCGTCGGCGAGCACTTTTCCATGATCGATGATCACGATGCGATCGCACAGCCGTTCCACTTCCTCCATGTAATGCGTCGTATAGACCAAGGCCCGCCCCTCGCCGGCCAATACTTCTATGGTTTCAAAAATCGCATTGCGGCTTTGTGGATCTACGCCCACGGTCGGTTCATCGAGCAGCAAGACCTCCGGCTCATGCAATAGGGCGCAGGCAATGTTCAATCGCCGGCGCATCCCGCCGCTATATTGGCTGGGTGGGTCAGAGGCGCGGTCCGCGAGGCTGGTGAGTTCCAGCACCGAGGCTATTCTCGATGCCAGCGCGCGGCCGCGCAGCCCATACAGCCCGCCGAAGAATTCCAAATTCATCCGCGCGGGCAGCTCCTCGAGAAGCGCTATCTCCTGAGTGACCAGACCCAAACGCCGCTTGGTGGGATCGGCTCCCGTGCCGAGGGGCACGCCGTCGATCGTTATCGAGCCTGAATCGGGCTTGGTCAGTCCCGCCAACATGCTGATGGTGGTCGATTTACCGGCGCCATTGGGGCCGAGCAGCCCAAGCACTTCGCCCGGCACCGCGGTGAAGGACACATTCGCCACGGCCGTGATCGCGCCGAATTTTTTTTGGAGACGGTCGGCGACCAATTGCATTCGACGAATAGTGCCAGCAGAAACGCTCGAGCGCTATGTTTCCAGCCCTTGCGCCTTCAAGTACTCGTCGTACGTACCCCTGAAGTCGACTATTTGCGCTCCGGGGCGCAGTTCGATGATGCGGGTTGCGAGACCGCCGACGAACTCGCGGTCATGCGAGACGAAAATGAGCGTGCCGGCATAGTGCTCGAGTCCGATTTGAAGCGACTCGATGGTTTCCATGTCCATGTGGTTGGTAGGCTCATCCATGAGAAGCACATTGGGCTTGGTGAGGATCAGCTTGCCGTAGATCATGCGGCCTTTTTCGCCGCCCGATAACACCTTCACCGACTTCTTGGTCTCCTCCCCCGAGAACAGCAACCTGCCCAAGGTCGCGCGCACGATTTGATCATCATCGGCCTTGCCCGTGTATTGCGACATCCACGCGAACAAATCAATTTTGTCCTCGAACTCCGCCTGCGGATCCTGGGGCATGTAGCCGGGCTGTGCGTTTTCGACCCACACGATGCGCCCGCCGGTGGGGCGCAGTTCTCCTGCGAGACAGCGCATCAGGGTGGTTTTGCCGACACCGTTCGGCCCGATGATGGCGATGCGCTCGCCGCCTTCGACATTGAAGCACACATTGTCGAGAACCTTTTCATCCGAGCCGGGATAGCTGAAGCTCAAGCCTTCCACCGACACCGCTGAGCGGTACAGCTTTTTGCCTTGCTCGAATCGAATGTAGGGGTTCTGCCGCGATGAGGGCTTGATCTCTTCGATCTTGATTTTTTCCAGCTGCTTCTTGCGCGAGGTGGCTTGGCGCGCTTTGGACGCATTGGCTGAAAAGCGCCGCACGAATTCCTGCAGGTCCGAGATTCGGTCCTTGGCCTTTGCGTTCGCCGCTTCGACCCGTGCACGCGCCTGTACCGAGGCCAACATGAAATCGTCGTAGTTGCCGGGATAAACCCTCAGCTGCTGAAAATCCAAGTCGGCGATGTGCGTGCAAACCTGGTTCAGGAAATGCCGGTCATGGCTGATGATGACCATGGTGGCGTCGTAGTTGTTGAGCGCCCTTTCCAGCCAACGGATGGAATTGATATCCAGGTTGTTGGTGGGCTCATCGAGCAACAGCACATCGGGTTTGGAGAACAGGGCCTGCGCCAACAGCACGCGCAGTTTCAATCCGGGCGGCACTTCGCGCATAGGGCCGTTGTGCCGGGCTTCAGGGATACCCGCATCGGTGAGAATGCTGCCGGCGCGGGCTTCGGCGTCATAACCGCCATACTCGGCGAAAACCCCTTCGAGTTCCGCCGCCTTCATGTAATCCTCGTCGGTCGCATTGGGATCGGCGTAGATGCGGTCGCGCTCCTGCATCGCCGCCCACAGCTCCGTATGGCCGCGCATGACCACATCGAGTACGCGCTCATCTTCATAGCCGAATTGGTTTTGATTCAATTTGCCGAGGCGCATACCCACCTGCAGCATCACGTCGCCCGCGCTCGGGTCAAGATCCCGGCCCAACACCTTCATGAGCGTGGATTTGCCCGAGCCGTTCGCGCCAATGAGGCCGTAACGATTGCCGTCGGAGAACTTGACCGTCACCTGCTCGAAGAGCGGCTTGGCGCCGAATTGAACGGCGACGTTGGATGTGGAAAGCATAATGTCCCAAAAAAAGAAAAATGCGGCCGCTGCGGCCACGAGTGCCCTGACAAAGCCCGTCTAATGGAGTGCCGGTCGTAAGCGTGCGGCACGCGAGGTGCGGCACGCGAGGCGTCTACGCTGCAAAATCGCCCAATCCGACCCCCGCATTCTAGCCGAGCTTGTCGGCCAGTTCGCGCCTTTCGTCGTTTGGGCGCCCAAATGGGCCCAGGATCACATCCTCGGTGAATCGTCGGACAATCGCCAGGGCGGAAAGCGCCGTGTATTGCCGGCATGATAAAGGCAAATGATGTTGCCATCCGGATCATGCAAGTAAGCTTCGCGCCAAAGCCAAATCTGGTCTTGAGGCGCCTGGTCGAATTCTATCCCCAGTGAACGCAGCCGCTGGTAGGTGGCGTCCACGTCGTCGCATTCAAAGTAGACCACCGTATGCGACGGCGTCAGCGACTTGAAAGCGTGCAGCGAAAAGGTGGCGCCGTCCGGGCACTCGAATCTTGCATATCGCGGCAGCGCACTGACGATCTGCGTGAATCCTAGGCGTCTGTAGAACTGCGCCGACCGCTCCACGTCGGTCGATGGCAAGGTAACCTGGTTCAGATTCATGCTCGACCCCTGCGGCAGGTTCGCCGATGAATCCGATTATCCACCCGCGAGCTGGTTTCCATCCGGGTCGTTATTTCTTGCGACGAGCGCGCCCCGCCGGTTTCCGCGATTTCGCGGGGGTGGAACGTCTTCGCATCGCCGCCTTCGCAGCGCGCTTCGGCGCCTTCTTTGCCGCGGTTGCCGGCTTTTTCGCCGCTCTGGCTGCTGTCTTGGGTGCCTTTTTAGAAGCCTTCTTGGGCGCAGCACTCTGCCTCGCGGCCGGCGTGCCGCCCCGCAGCTGCTCGAGTATGGCCGGATTCTCCAGCGTCGACATATCCTGGGTGATCTGCTCGTCTCGCGCAACGGCTCGCAACAAGCGGCGCATGATTTTACCGGAACGAGTCTTGGGCAGATTATCGGTCAATCGAATTTCATCCGGTTTGGCAATCGGACTCAACTGATCGCCAACCCATCCGCGCAGCTCGTCCATCAGCAACTTTGCAGCCGCGCCTTCCGGTCGCTTCACATTGAGCACCACATAGGCAAAAGCCGATTCGCCCTTGATTTCGTGGGGCTTGCTGACGACGGCCGCTTCCGCGACTTTAGGATGCGCGACCAAGGCCGACTCGATTTCCATGGTGCCGAGCCTGTGCCCTGCGATGTTTATAACATCGTCGATGCGTCCCATGATCCAGTAGTAGCCGTCCGCATCGCGGCGCGCCGAATCGCCGGCGACATAGTAGTGATTTTTGAATTTTTCCCAATACGTCGAAATGTATCGTTCGTTGTCGCCCCAAATCGTGCGCAGCATGGAGGGCCACGGGCGCTTGATGACCAGATACCCGCCGGCATCCGGCGTTTTCACCGGGCGCCCCTCCTCATCGACGATGTCCGCGAAAATCCCGGGAAGCGGCTGGGTGCAGGACCCCGGCTTGGTCGACGTCACGCCCGGAACGGGCGCCATCATGGCTGCGCCGGTCTCCGTCTGCCACCAGGTATCCACGATGGGGCAACGTTCGCGGCCGATAATGCGGTGATACCACATCCACGCTTCGGGATTGATGGGTTCGCCGACCGTGCCGAGCACTCGCAGCTTGCTTAGATCGTATTGCGCCGGCAGCGCATCGCCGAGCTTCATCAGCGCGCGAATCGCCGTGGGCGCGGTGTAAAAGATGCTGACCCCGTGGGTTTGGCACATCTTCCAAAAACGGGCCCCGTCCGGGAACGTCGGCGCACCCTCGTACATAAAGATGGTGGCGCCCGCCGCCAGCGGACCATATACCACGTACGTGTGCCCGGTAACCCAGCCGACATCGGCAGTGCACCAGTAAATGTCGCTATCCTTCAGGTCGAAGCACCACTTCGTGGTCAACTTCGCATTCAGCAGATAGCCGCCGCTGGAATGTTGGATGCCCTTCGGCTTGCCGGTCGAACCCGAGGTATACAGCAGGAACAGGGGATGTTCCGCATCCAACCATTCGGGCTCGCAAGCCGCGTTTTGACCCAATATCGCGTCGTGCCACCACACATCGCGGCCCGAGCGCATCTCACAGGCGGTGCCCGTGCGCCGGTAAACAATGACTTTTTCTACCGACTCGCACCCGTCGTCCAATGCCTTGTCGACGGCCGCCTTGAGCTCCAGGGCGTGGCCCCCGCGCCAGCCCCCATCGGCGGTTATCACGAGCTTGGCGCCCGCATCCTCGATTCGATCTTTGACCGCATTGGCCGAGAAACCGCCGAATACCACCGAATGCACCGCGCCAATGCGCGCACATGCCTGCATGGCCACGACCGCCTCGGGAATCAAAGGCATATAAATGATCACCCGATCGCCGCGGCCGATACCTTGATTTTTCAGCGCATTGCCAAACTGGCATACCGCTTGATGCAGTTGCGCATAAGTCAGCTTGCGCACGTCGCCCGGCTCGCCCTCGAAGATAATGGCAAGCTTGTCGGCGCGGGTTTCCAAATGCACGTCCAAGCAGTTGTGCGAGACATTCAACTGCCCATCGGTGAACCAACGGTAATTCGGCGCGCGCGAGTCATCGAGGGGAACGGCGAATGGCCGGTGCCAGTCGATCTCTGCGACGGCCAAGTCGGCCCAGAATCCGATGTAATCATCGGCCGCCTTGGCATGCAGGCGCTTCAGCTCCGCCGCCTTGAGCGCGGCCTGCTTGGCAAATGCCGCGGTCGGTGGAAATACGCGGTCCTCTTGGAGGACGGACTGGATATCTTTCTTCGCCATGGTCTTTCCTTCGTCTATGCAGCGGTGGCGATGCGCCGCACCTGCTGTCGCAATATATTCCCGAATCCATGGGTGTCGAAAAAGAAATTGAGCCCGCTGCGATCCTGCGGCCGTGGCCTCAAATCATCGAGTGTCGCCTCGATGGGCATATCGCAAACTATTCCAGTCAAGCGACGTGCAAGGTAGGCGGCTTCCTTGTGGGCGAGCAGCTTAGCAGCTACGGCGACTGCGCCGCGCAGCTTGAGTGTCGGAATTCGATCAAGGTTGGCATATAGCTCGTCAAGAGAACCGAATACGGCAAACAGTTCGGCGGCGATTTTCTTGCCTACTCCTGGGACGCCCGGAATGTTGTCGACGCTATCGCCGGTGAGCGCGAGAAAATCGGCAATGAGTTCGGGAATGACGCCGAAGCGCGGACCGATGTCATGATAGTGGTAGCGCGTATTGCCGCTGTAATCCCAGAATACATCGCCGTCGCGAATCAATTGCGACAGATCCTTGTCGCGCGTTACGAGCACGTTGCGAAGGCCGGCGGCGCGTGAGCGCGCGGCCAACGTGCCGATGATGTCGTCGGCCTCGTACTCGGCGCTGGCGAATTCGGCCAGGCCCATGTGCCGGCAGAACTGCCGGCACAGCGCGAATTGGCGCTCCAGATCAGCAGGCGGCGATTCGCGATTGGCTTTGTATGCGGGATAGATGCCGTTGCGGAACGAGGTCACGCTGCGCAGGCTCAAATCGAACGCAACGCCGATACGTTCGGGGCGCACTCTCTCCAGCAGATCCGACAGGAAGCGCGCGAAGCCGTATAGCGCGTGGGTGGCATTGCCGTCCCCGTCCACCATATCGGGCGGCATGGAGTGGTAGGCGCGAAAAATGAAATAGCTGGCGTCGATGTAATACACCACGCCGGACCGCGCAACGGGAATCTCCGCGATCCCGCTCACATCGGCCAGCGTTGCATGCGCTCGTGCAGCGGACTGGAGCGCGGGAAATGCGCGACCAGGTATTCCATTTGGTCGGCAAGCACGCGCCGGCCTTTCAAGAAAATGTATTCGGCATAAGTCGGCGTGAAAGGCACCGCCAACAGCTGCATGCCGGCCTGCTCCGGCGTGCGCGAGGCCTTTGCGTTGTTGCAGCGGCGGCAAGCGGAGACCACGTTGCTCCAGGTATCATGGCCTCCGCGGCTGAAGGGCGTCACGTGGTCGCGCGACAGCAAACTGTAGGTAAAACGCGCACCGCAATACAAGCACAAGTAGGCGTCGCGGCGGAACAGCGTTTGATTGTTGAGCGGCGGGGTATACGCCGCACCGCGCAGATTGCCGGGATTGCCCGTCACGCCCAGGGTCGCGATGATGGAATTCACATCGACGATGGTCCGAAGGCCTGTCCGCGCGCAAGTTCCCCCGTAAAGCCGGTACAGAAGCGTTCCGCAGGTGTAGGCCACTTGCTCGGTGTGGTACAGCCGTGCGGCCTCGCGGTAGTCGACCCATTCCAACGGCATGCCCGAGACATCGGTACGCAGGATTTGCTGAGATAACGGATAGACGTGCGAAACCACCGTCAGGTCGTCCCGCCAATCGAGCAACTGATACTTATCGTGCCTGCTCACGCTCATAACCTACTAAAGATAGTCGACTCTTATGCCATAATTCAACGCTTCGCACGTAACTTAAGGCTGGGGAGAGTTTTGCATGCCTGTCGTCGTCGGTGTCCTCACGGAAACGGCTGCCAATGAAACCCGCGTTGCCCTCGTTCCGGAAATCGCCGCCAAACTCAAAGCCCTGGGGTCTCGAGTGCTGATGGAGCACGGTGCCGGTGCCGCCGCTCACTTTCCGGACTCGCTGTATACGGACGTCGAATTCAGCGATGCCGCCACCATACTCGCCTCCGCCGACGTTATATTGAAAGTGCAGCCGCCTTCTTTGACCGAAGTCGCAGCAATCAAGAAAGGCGCGGTCATCGTCGGGTACATGCAAGCCTATGCGCGGCCCGATCTGGTCCGGGCCCTCAAGGAACGCGGCATCACCAGCTTCGCCATGGAATTGATTCCGCGCATTTCACGCGCGCAGTCCATGGATGCCCTGTCCTCGCAGGCTTCCGTCGCCGGCTACAAGGCCGCCTTGATCGCCGCCGATACGCTGGAGCGATTTCTGCCGATGCTCACCACGGCGGCGGGCACCATTCGCCCCGCCTCGGTGCTGGTGATCGGCGCGGGAGTCGCCGGATTGCAGGCGATCGCCACGGCCAAGCGCCTCGGCGCGGTAGTGGAAGCGTATGACGTTCGCAGCGCCACCAAAGACCAGATTAAATCGCTGGGCGCGAAATTCATCGAGACCGGCGTCTCCGCGGAGGGCACCGGCGGCTATGCGCGCGAGCTGACTCCAGAGGAGAAAGCCAAGCAGCAAGAGGTCCTGGACGCCAGGATCGCCGCCAGCGATGCGGTTATCAGCACGGCCTCGGTGCCCGGGCGAGCGGCGCCGCGGATCATTTCCAAAGCTGCGGTCGAGCGGATGAAGGACGGCGCGGTCATCGTCGATCTGGCCGCGGAACAGGGCGGGAATTGCGAACTGACCAAGCCCGGCGAGACCGTGGTTCACGGCGCGGTCAAAATCTTGGGTCCCGTTAACCTGCCTGCGACTTTGCCTTATCACGCCAGCGAGATGTACTCGCGCAATCTGTTCAATTTCTTGAAACCGGCGCTGCCGAAGGGCGAGCTCACCATCGATTGGAACGACGAGGTATTCGCCGGCGCAGTGCTGACACATGACGGACAAATCAAACACGAAGCGACGCGAACCGCGGTAGAAGGATCGAAAACATGATCGACGGCGTCATTGCGCTTTATATATTCATGTTGGCCGCATTCACCGGCTACGAAGTCATCTCGCGTGTGCCGGTCATTTTGCACACGCCGCTCATGTCCGGCTCGAACTTCGTGCACGGCATCGTCTTGGTCGGCGCGATGGTGGCGCTGGCTACCGCTGACACCACCCTGGTGCGCGTGATCGGCTTCATCGGCGTGGTGTTGGCGGCCGGAAATGCCGTGGGTGGCTACGTGGTCACCGAACGCATGCTGAAGATGTTCGTGCTCGCCGGCAAAAAGAAAGGATAAAGGGATGCTTCCCGCTTCCATGATTCAGACCCTCACCCAGCTCTCCTATTTGATGGCGGCGGCCCTGTTCATTTTGGGTTTAAAGCGCATGAGCTCGCCGGTAACCGCGGTGAGCGGCGTGCGCTGGGCGGGCGTCGGCATGCTGCTGGCAACGATCGTGACCTTGGCATTCATGGGCGCCTCTTCGCTCAACTTCATTCTGGTGCTAGCCGCCATTGCAATCGGCAGCACCGTTGCATGGATCAGCGGCAAGCGCGTGGCGATGACCGACATGCCGCAAATGATTGCGCTCTACAACGGCATGGGCGGCGGCGCGGCGGCAACCATCGCTGCGGTGGAGCTGTATAGCGGCAACGAACACAACCTCGTGCACCTGACTATCGCCGCCATCGGCGGCTTCATCGGCGCGGTGTCATTCAGCGGCAGCCTGATCGCTTTCGCAAAGCTGCAGGGCCTGATAACCAAATCGGTGCGCTTCGGTGGACAGAAATTCGTCAACTTGGGCGTTTTGCTGATTACGCTCGGCTTTGGCTTCATGGTGGTATCGGGCGCCGGGGCCGAATCAGGGCTGCCCGTGGTTTCGTTGTTCTTCGTGTTCGCGCTGATTTTAGGCGTAGCCATGACGCTGCCCATCGGCGGCGCCGACATGCCCGTGGTCATCTCGTTGTACAACGCGCTGACGGGACTTGCGGTGGGCTTCGAAGGCTTTGTGCTCGACAACGCCGCGATGATCATCGCCGGCACAGTGGTGGGCGCGGCCGGCACGCTGCTCACCCAACTGATGGCGAAGGCCATGAACCGATCGCTCGCTAACGTGCTGTTCTCCAATTTCGGCGAGACCTCGGTTGCAGGCAGCGGCAGCGCTGCCGGCACCCAAAAGCCCATCGAGGCCTCCGACGCCGGCATCATGATGGCGTACGCGCAGAAGATCATCATCGTGCCCGGATACGGCCTTGCGGTGGCGCAGGCGCAGCACAAGGTATGGGAACTCACGCAATTGCTCATTGATCGCGGTGTGAAGGTCCGCTTCGCCATTCATCCGGTCGCCGGGCGCATGCCGGGCCATATGAATGTGCTGCTCGCCGAGGCCGGCGTGCCCTACGATCTCATTTCGGATCTGGATGAAATCAACGCCGAATTCGAAACCGCCGATGTCGCGCTCATCATCGGCGCCAACGATGTGGTCAATCCGGATGCGCGCACCAATAAGAATAGCCCGATTTACGGAATGCCGATTTTGAATGCGGACAAGGCGAAAAACGTCATCGTCATCAAGCGCGGCCAAGGCCAAGGTTTCTCAGGCATCGACAACGCATTGTTCGGGCTCGATCAAACGCGCATGCTGTATGGCGATGCCCAGGCCGCCGTGAGCCAGTTGATTCAGGCCGTCAAGGCGGCAGGGTAATCTCGAAACGGTCCCTGGTGCGCCATTGCGCAGGTTTCGCAGCGTCATAGTCTTCCAAGCGAATCATCTCGGCTTTCAGGGAGCCTGCGTGCAACTCGAAGCGCACGTAATGAAAGTTTGGAAAGTCGGTCTGTTGATAAAGATCCGGCGGCGTGCGGTCCACCTCGTAGGGTTTCGCGCCGCCGCCCCCCGACACCAGATACGTCACGCCGTCTTGCGTGTTCCGCTCGTAGTTATGGATGTGTCCCGCGCTGACGACGAAACGGGCGGCGGAATGGGCCGCTGCCTTTCGAAGCAAGGGCACCAGCGCCTCTTCGTTGGGGCGTGGATTGTGATCGACCAGTTTGACCGTTTGCACGTCCGCCACCGGCGGATGATGCATCACGATCAGCACCATACGCACCGCGGACCCAAGCTCGGAGACTTGTTGTTCGAGCCAGGTCCCCTGCTCGCTTTCCGGATCGAGTGCGGTGTCGCTGTCCAAGTTGATGGCGACGACCTTGCTGCCAATCGCGACCGAATACCAACGGCGCCCCCGCAGTTGCGGAAACGCCTTCCACCACAACTCGAGACAACTCGGCTCTGAGCACATGGAAAACTCGTGATTGCCCAGCGCCGGATAAATCCGCAAATGCTTCTTGCGCCACGCGCGAGTTTCGCTCTTGTACACCTTGTAGTCGGCGGCCACGCCGTGCCAAGGCAGATCGCCGCTGATGAACACCGCTGCAGGATTCTCTCGAGCGATCCGCGCCACCAAAGCCTGTCTCGCCCTCGGCGAGCACGCGGTGGTTTCCTTCGGCGCGGTAAATCTCATGTCCCCATAGGCGATCAGCACCAACGGTTCCGGAAGGGCTGAATCGGGTACGCTGAAGGTCGTCGCGGCCCCCGCAGGTCTGAAGGCAACTGCCGCAAGCACCCAAACTACGGACAAAGAGATTCGCATTGCGCGATGCTACCCGCAGGAGGTTCGATACAGATGAAATTATTATTACTGGCGCTGATGTGCATCCCCGCCGTGGGAATCGCGGATCAGGCCGATCTTGCGCGCTGGCGTCAACACGTTGAGCACGTGCGCATCGTGCGTGATACTTGGGGCATTGCCCACATCTACGGCAAATCCGACGCGGACGCGGTCTTCGGGATGATTTACGCGCAGGCTGAGGACGACTTCAATCGGATCGAGCGCAACTATCTCAAGGGTCTTGGATGGCAAGCGCAAGCCGAAGGCGAAAAGGCTATTTACAGCGACCTGCGCGACAGACTGTTCGTCGATGTCAATCGGCTGCGGCAGCAATATCGCACGGCCCCGCCGTGGCTCAAGACGCTGATGATTGCCTGGTCAGACGGCCTCAATTACTACCTGTCGAAACATTCGAACGTGCACCCAAAGGTCATTCATCGCTTCGAGCCCTGGATGGCCTTGTCCTTCACCGAAGGCAGCATCGGCGGCGATATTGAAAGCGTCGATTTGAGCCGGCTCGAGAAATTCTACGGGCAAGCCGCACCCCCGGTGCGTGCCGTGCAACCCGTGCCGGAGCAAAATCCAGGCGGATCCAACGGATTTGCCATCGCTCCCTTCTTGACCGCGTCAGGCCACGCCATGCTCTGGATCAATCCTCACACCTCTTACTATTTTCGCTCGGAACTGCAGATGGTGAGCGAGCAGGGATTGAATGTGTACGGCGCAGTGACCTGGGGGCAGTTCTTCGTCTATCAGGGATTCAATTCGCACAACGGCTGGATGCACACTTCGTACGGCGGCGATGCAATCGATGAATACGCGGAAGATGTCGTCAAAAAATCCGATGGCCTGTACTACAGGTACGGCACGCAGCTAAAGAGACTTCGCGTCAGCCGAATCAGCATCCCATTCAAGCGAGCCGGCGGCATGGGAAGGCGGAGCTTCACCGTGTATCACAGCCATCACGGGCCGATCATTCGCGCCGAGAACGGCAAGTGGATCGCGATCAAGCTGTTGCAAAACCCCGTTCCGGCGCTTGCGCAATCGTACTTGCGCACCAAGACCAGCGATTACCCATCCTTCCGCAAGACCCAAGACATGCGCACCGACACGTCCAACAACACCGTGTATGCGGACGCCAACGGCACCATCGCCTATTTTCACGGAAATTTCATACCGAAGCGCGATACCGCCTTTGATTTCAAGCATCCGGTCGATGGCAGCAATCCCGCGACGGAATGGCAGGGACCTCACGCGATCGAAGACACGATCACGTTGCTCAATCCCAGCAATGGCTGGATCTTCAACAGCAACAACTGGCCGTTCTCGGCCGCCGGAGCGCAGAGCCCGAAGCGCGAGAACTATCCGGTCTACATGTGGATCAAGGGCGAGAATCCACGCGGCATTCACGCCGCCGAAGTGCTGCACGATATCCACGATGTGACGTTGGACAGCTTGATCGCGGCCGGCTACGACGCGCATCTCACCGCATTTGATGTCCTGCTCCCGCCGCTCATCGCAAGCTACGACGCGCTGCCGCCCAGCAACGCGCCGGGCGCCGATGCGCCGGGCGCCGGCCTGCAACAGGCGATCACGGCGTTGCGCGGCTGGAACCACCGCGCTTCTGCCGACTCGGTGCCCACCACCGTGGCAATTTTCTGGGCGCAAGGGCTGGTCGAGCGCAAGGGCGCCGAGGCACGCGATGCCGAGGAGCCGGTGTACGACTACCTGGTGGGAAAGCTGACGGACGCCGAGCGCATCGATGCGCTGCGAGCCGCGCTGGACAAATTGCGCGCCGACTTCGGCCGGTGGCAAATACCGTGGGGCGAGGTCAACCGCTTTCAGCGCTTGACGGACGACATCGTGCAACCCTTCGACGATGCCAAACCCAGCCTGCCGGTTGGTTTCGCGCCCTCGCAGTGGGGGGCCTTGGCCTCATTTGACTGGTCCAAGCCGCGCGCGACGAAAAAAATCTATGGCTCGGAGGGCAACAGCTTCGTCGCCGCAGTGGATTTCGGCCCGAGGATTCACGCCAAGGCCATCATGAGCGGCGGCGAGAGCGGCGATCCGGCTTCGCCGCATTTCATCGACCAAGCCTTGATGTTCACTCAAGGCCGCTTTCGCGATGTGCTTTTTTATCCCGAGGAGGTGCGCGCCCACGCCGAGCGCAGTTACGCCCCGTAAGCACACGCCTATCGCGGCGGGCGATGCGGCGGCGGCGGCGCGCGCATGGGCATCGGACGGCTTTGCACGGCATGATTGCGCTGCTCAGGACTCATTTGCCGCCATTGCTGGCGCAACTGCATGCGTCTTTCCGGCGGCATTTGCCGAAAGCGATTGAAGGATTCCCGTACCTGCTGTTGCCGTTCCGGCGGTAACGCCTTGTACTGCTGGAAGCGTTGACGCACCAATTGGCGCTGCTCGGGCGGCATGGCGCGCCATTGCGAAAACCGTTGCTGCGCCCCGGCGCGCTGCTGCGGCGTCATCGACATCCAACGCTGGCTGCCTTTGGCGAGCGCTTGCTGACGATCGGCGGGCAAGCTATCCCATTTACCCTGGTAGCTGTGCAACAACTGCTGCTGCTCCGGCGAGAGCGAATTCCAAGCCCTGGGGACGGGGGCGGCCGGGGGCGGCGCGGGCACGGGTTCCTGCGCGAAGCCCGTGACGGCAACGAGAAGACTCGCGCAGACTAACAATGCCCTGATCATTACTTTGCGTCCTGCGGCGGCCTCGCGGAAGCATCACTCCCGGACGGCGGCACCTTCTTCAAGAATTCCCACCACGCTGCATCACCCACATCATCCGAGCCTAAAAACTCGAGAAAACCCTCATCCGGCGCTGCGGCGGCCGGCGACCCCGCCGGCGACCCGGAGCCCGGTGTGCCGGGAGCGGGCGTAGCGGCGGCCGGCGTACCGGAAGCCGGCCTACCCGCTGCCGGCGCCACTGTCGATGGCTGCGATGGCGGCGGCGGACCGGCGGCAGGCGGACCGGCTACTGCGGTCGCGCACACGGCACTCAGCAGGCACCCCTTCCCCCACTCTGCGAGAAACAAACTACGCAGCCGGGCCCGAATTCGCCGCCTTATCCGCGTAATCATAAAAGTCGATGTCGTCTTGTAGCATCTCCATCGCATCAGCCGAACCTTCATCCGATGAAGCCAAGAGGTCAAGATCTTCGAAGCTTGACTGTGTATCGGCAAAGGTCGGGCTCTGATGGCGCAATGGCGAGCCCAGCCAAAGGACTACACCCAAAATAGCGGCGGCGGTCACGCCCGCGGCCGGCGTCCACACCTTCCAACCGAACCATGCAGGCCGGCCATTGGGAGCCGCCTCGAGCGCGGCACTGCGTGCTTGGGTCAGGCGCGAGCGGATGCGCATGTCGAGCCCCTCGACGCTTTCCTGAAACAGGGCCCGGCTGCGTGTTTCGAATGTCTGATGACTTTGTTCGCTCATTACCAAGCCTCGCCCAGCTGTGCGCGCAGCGCATGCACTGCGCGCGAATAATGCGTCTTCACGCTGCCTTCCGAACAAGCCATGGCGCTCGCCGTCTCGGCGACATCCATGCCTTCAAAATTGCGTAGCATAAAAGCCTCGCGCTGCCGCGGCGGCAATGCCCGTAATGATTTCTCCAACTGTTGCATGGCTTGCGCCTGCATCAGCCTCTCTGGTATGGCCGGCCCCGCATCGGCCACAGTGTCCAAGGGGTCCTGCGCTTCGTTGTCAGGATCCTCTTTCGGCCCCGGCAGCCAGGTCATGATCCGCTTGCGCACCGTTCTGCGGCGCTGCAAATCGCGAATGCCGTTTTCCAGAATTCGATAAAACAGCGGCCGCCATTCGGCGCTGGGGCGCGAGGCATAGCTGCGCGTCAGCTTGAACATGGCGTCTTGCACCACATCCAAGGCATCGTCAGCATCCCGCAACGCCACTTGCGCGATGCGAAAGGCGCGACGCTCAATGTCCGCAAGAAATTGCTCGAGTTCTCTCGTGTACTCCAGAACCGCTCCCCCGGGTGCTGGAGCGGGATTATCCCAGACCGTCCAAGCTGAATTGAGGGTACCAAAGCGGGCCATGCGCATCATCTCCATTCCGGGTATAAACGCGGGATCTGCGGTAAGGTTGACGCCGCGATGAGCGCAAGATCAGCGACTTACGCACATCGAATGTGACTCCCATTGCAATATTTTCGATCAAACCTTTAGCGCAGTATCCAGTGAGAGCTGTAATCCTTTGAATCTAAACGACTCATTTCGATTTAGAGCATTTTTCCACCAATTTGACAGGGACCCGAAACAGAACGGGCACTTAGGGTAAATGACCCCCGCTTCTGCACAGAGTTATCCACAGATTTTGTGCACAAAAGCAGAGATGGTTTTGCAGGTCGCCATCGACACGCCGCTCCGTCGAGTGTTCGACTACCTCCCGCCGCCGGTTCAGCCGCAAGAGTTTCCTCAGCTCGGTGTGCGGGTGGCAGTCCCCTTTGGCCGTCAACGGCTCATTGGCATCTTGGTCGGCATCGCCTCGGAGTCGGCGGTCCCTCTACTCAAGCTCAAGGCAGCCTTGGGGTTTTTGGATCAGCGGCCGGTGTACGACCCGGTTACCTTCGATTTACTGCGCTGGGCATCGGAGTACTACCACCATCCCATCGGCGAGGTTTACGCCGCCGCGTTGCCGGTGAATTTGCGCGCGGGTCAGCCGGTGATCGGCAGCACCGAGCACTGGAGCCTGACGGAGTTAGGACTCGAGGAGCTTGCTCATCCCAGCTCGCGGCGTGCGCCGCAGCAGCGCGCGTTGCTCGCCTGGCTGGCCGAACGTCCGAATGCCGCCGGCGATGAGTTGAGCGAACCCTTCAAGGCGGCGCAGCTCAAGAACTTAAGTTCGCGCGGGTGGATCGTGGGTCGCCTTTCCGATGACACCGCCGCGGCGGCGTCGTTGGAGGTTCGTCCCGGCCTGGCTCTAACCGGTGCCCAGGCTCAGGCGGTTGAAACCATTCTTTCCACGTTGTCGAGCTTCGGCGTGCACCTCCTGTATGGCGTGACCGGCAGCGGCAAGACCGAGGTGTATTTGCGTATTATCGCGGCGGCCATCGAGGCCGGCGGCCAAGCGTTGGTGCTGGTCCCGGAAATTGCCTTGACGCCCCAACTGGTCGATCGCTTTCGGCAACGATTCAGTGCCGGCGTCGCCGTCGTGCACTCGGGCCTCACGGACGCCGAGCGCCGCGATGCGTGGCGCGCAGCGCATAGCGGCCAGGCGCGAATCATCATCGGCACGCGCTCGGCGGTGTGGACCTCGTTGCCCAAGCTCGCGCTCATCGTGGTCGACGAGGAGCACGACGCGTCGTACAAGCAGCATGAAGGCTTTCGCTATTCGGCGCGCGATCTTAGCGTAATGCGCGCGCGCGGCGCCGGCGTGCCCGTGATCCTGGGCTCCGCCACGCCGTCCTTGGAGACTTTGGAGAATGCACTGAGCGGGCGCTACGCCAGGCATCTCTTGCCGCAGCGGCCCGGCGCCGCGCAGCCGCCTCGAATGTCGCTGGTGGACCTTCGCCGGCACGCCGCGGATCAGGGCTTGTCGACGCCCGCCATGCAGGCCATCGATCAGCACCTGAAGGCCGGCGGCCAAGTGATCGTGTTTTTGAACCGGCGCGGCTATGCGCCGAGCCTGTTCTGCAATGCTTGCGGCTGGGTGGCTCCCTGCGCGCACTGCGATGCGCGCATGACCCTGCATCGCCGTGCACTCAAGCTTCGCTGCCATCACTGCGGCGCCCAGGCGCCCGTGCCGACGATTTGTGCGAGTTGCGGTCAAGCGCTCTTGCCCGTGGGCCAAGGTACCGAGCGGGTCGAGGAAACCTTGGCGCGCTTGTTCCCGGACGCGCCGCTGGCGCGGCTCGACCGCGATACCGCATCGGCCCGCGGATCCATCAAGACCGTGCTCGACCGCGTGCACAGCGGTGAGGCGCGAATCTTGGTGGGAACGCAAATGCTGACCAAGGGCCACCACTTTCCCGAAGTCACCCTGGTGGTGATCCTGGATGCGGATCAGGGACTCTTTGCCAGCGATTTCCGCGCCACCGAGCGCCTGGCCCAGACCATCACTCAAGTCGCGGGGCGCGCCGGTCGCGAGGCACGGGCCGGAGAAGTGATGATCCAAACCGAGTTCCCCGAGCATCCGCTGCTGAACCGGCTGATCAGCGAGGGCTACGAAAGTTTTGCAGCCAGCGCCCTCGAAGAGCGCCGCGAGGCAGGGTGGCCGCCTTATTCACGCCTGGCACTGCTGCGCGCCGAGGCCAAGGACAGTGCGGCCTTGGATTCCTTCCTGCGTGCGGCTGCCGAGGCAGGCGATACCCTCAAGGAGCCGGACATCAAGATTCTGGGCCCCGCGACAGCCTTGATCGCGCGGCGGGCCGATCACTTCCGGGCGCACTTGTTGATTGAAACCGCGGCGCGGCCCACCCTGCAGCGCTTTCTGAATCGATGGTTGCCGCGTGTGGAGGCATTGCGCGGCCCTAGGGGGCTGCGCTGGTCGATCGACGTCGATCCCCTCGAAGTCGATTGAACGCTTTGCGGTAAACTGCCCAGCCTTTGTCGGACGGATCCCCATGAAACCTTTGATCGAAGCATTGTTGAGGCGCTCGCTCGACGCGCTGCCCGAAGAGCTGGTACCCGCGGCCGCGCGCGCCGTCGGCATCGAGGTGGAGAGCACGCGCGATGCGCAGCATGGCGATTTCGCCAGCAATCTCGCGATGCGTTTGGCCAAGGCCACACGGCAGAATCCGCGCAAGTTGGCCGAGGCTCTCGTG
The DNA here is from genome assembly GCA_034667905.1 of Gammaproteobacteria bacterium. Lineage (GTDB taxonomy): Bacteria > Pseudomonadota > Gammaproteobacteria > Steroidobacterales > Steroidobacteraceae > Bog-1198. The sequence goes on from JAXDQK010000133.1 coordinate 288,750, forward strand.
GCCGCTCTGCCGAAGGACGAAGCGATCGCCAAGGTGGAAATCGCGGGCGCGGGCTTCATGAATTTTTTCCTGCGCGAGGATGCCTACACCGAGGAAATCGGCAAGGTTCTCACGGAAGGGGAGTCCTACGGCCGATCGGGCATCGGCGCCGGCCGTCGCGTGCAGGTGGAATTCGTTTCAGCCAATCCCACCGGGCCCCTGCACGTGGCGCACGGCCGGCACGCGGCATTCGGGGCATCGGTGAGCAACCTGCTCGAGGCCGCGGGCTTCGCGGTGCAGCGCGAGTACTACATCAATGATGCCGGACGCCAAATGGACATTTTGGCCTTGAGCGCCTGGCTGCGGTATCTCGAGCGGTGCGGTGAACGCTTCACTTTTCCGTCCAACGCATATGTGGGGGAATACTTGATTGCGGTGGGCGAACAATTGTTCGCCGCCGAAGGACTGAACCTGAGACGCTCCGCGGCGGAAGTTTTCGCCGATCTGCCGCCGGATGAGCCGCAGGGCGGCGACAAGGACGTATATATCGATACGCTCATGGGCCGCGCGCGCGCGCTCATCGGCGAAGCTGCTTTCCAGCGCGTCCTCAAGGTCGCGCTCGATGGCATCGTCGGGGACATCCGCGAGGATTTAGCCGAATTTGGCGTGACTTTCGATTGCTGGTTTTCGGAGCGCTCATTGAGCGACAGCGGCGCGATCGATAGATCGATCGAGGTGCTCAAGAGTTCGGGGCATGCCTATCTAAAAGACGGCGCACTGTGGTTCAAGAGCACGGATTTCGGCGACGAGAAGGACCGCGTCATCGTGCGCGATAACGGCGTTAAAACCTATTTCGCCTCCGATATCGCCTATGTCCTCAATAAGCTCGAGCGCGGCTTTGAGCACCTGCTATACATCTGGGGCGCCGACCACCACGGCTACATCACCCGGCTGCGCGCCGCGTTGATCGCGCTCAAGGGACAGCCCGAACGATTCGAAGTGCTGCTGATGCAAATCGTTTCCCTGTTCCGCGGCGGGGAAAAGGCCAAGATGTCGAAGCGCTCCGGAGACTATGTGACTTTGCGGGACTTGCGCAAGGAGGTGGGCAACGACGCGGCGCGGCTTTTTTACGTGATGCGCAGCAACGATCAGCACTTGGATTTCGACATGGAGCTGGCCAAGTCCCGCTCGAATGAGAACCCGGTGTATTACATCCAGTACGCGCACGCACGCGTCTCCAGCGTCATGCGGCAGCTCAAGGATCGGGGCCTTATGCATGACGTGTCGCACGGCATTGCCTCATTGGGCCGGCTCACGGAACCGCAAGAGCAGCAGCTCATCAAGCGCCTCTGCTCCTACCCTGAGATTGTCAGAGTCGGCGCGGCGCAGCGCGCGCCGCATTCCCTGGTGCACTACCTGCGAGATCTCGCCAACGACTTCCATACCTATTACAGCGCGCATCAATTCATCGTCGAGGATGCGGGTGTGCGCAATGCGCGGCTCGATCTGGCGCTCGCGACTCAGATCGTGATTCGCAACGGCCTGAAACTGTTGGGCGTCTCCGCACCCGACATCATGTGACGGCATGGCGCGCGACTATAAACCTAAGCGCAGCAAGCCAAACAAATTCGCGGGCTGGATTGGCCTGGGCTGCGGATTGGGTCTCGGCCTCGCCGTGGCCCTGGTGGTGTACTTAAAAGATCATCGCCTGGACGCCCCGATGGCGAGCGCGGATAAGATCATCAAGAAAAAATCCCGCGGCAACGAACCGCCCGAGGCCGGCGACTCCGGCGCCGATGAATCGAAGTCCTACGCCTTTTACGAGATGCTGCCGAAATTCGAGGTGGTGGTGCCCGAGAAGGACAAGGACGTCCGGCCCGATATCAAATCCATCCCGGAAACGCGCCGCGGCACCTATGTGCTGCAAGCCGGCTCCTATAAGAACTTCTCGGACGCCGATCGCGTCCGTGCCAAGCTTGCGTTGCAAGGCATCGAATCGAATGTGCAAAAGGTCACCGTGGATAACGGCGCGCACAGCGACACTTGGCATCGCATCCGCATCGGCCCGATTTCCAAGCTCGATGATCTCAATCGCATGCGCCAGATTTTGCGCAAAGCCGACGTCGACGTGCTGGTGATCCGAGTGGGCGACTAAGTAGTTCGCCTGCTCGGGCTATCCCGCCAAGCTCTGGAATGCCTTCGCGATATGCATCCATGTCGCGGTCGCGGCGAACGGCACCGTCAGCACCTGTTGCAGAACCAGGACCAGCCCGCCATAAACATAGACCGGATGAGGTCGGCCGAGCATGCGCCAATCGCGAACGATGACCATGATCAGCAACAGATCCGCGACCAGCCCCGGCGGCAGGGAAACGAACGCCGGCGGCGGCCCGCCCGCGGCGGCGCCCGGGGGCGCCAACAATGTCAGGAAGACGCGCGCCAGGGCCGGCGTCATCATGGCGATCATGAGCAGCGTCATCAGCCGCTTGTGCACTTCCGGTTTACGTATGTTGACGATGGCGAGCGTAAACATTGCGGCCATGAGCGGCCACGCGGTTAAGGTGACGGCGGCGAAGCGGCGCGCGCCATCTCCGAATCCCAGCAACTCGTTGCGGTGAAGGACGGCCTCCTGGCCGGCCAGGATCGAAAACATCATCGCGGTGAATAACGATATCCCCGCCAAACCCCAAGCACGATGATCGAGAGTGCGCCCCGAAGCGACCAGCGCGGTCTGCACGAAATAGAAACAGGTCCACGAAAAAAGCAAAATCCCGTGGATGTGAATAATGGGTTCGGCATGGAAGCTGCCGCTGGCAATCTTCGCCCAATAGGTCGGCGTGAAGCCGCCGAAGGCGACCAGCAGAAAGATGCCGGCCATCCACACATAAAAATTGCGGCTCTCGGTGCGCACGGCCGAGACATTGACGATCGCTTCCATCTTTTTTGTCTCCCTGGTGATGGTGGGCGCAAGTATACCTTTTCCGCCGGATCGAGCCTAATCCTCACCTAATTGGCGAAAATCGACGCCCAATGCCCGCAATTTGCGATAGAGATGGGTGCGCTCCATGCCCACTCGTTTGGCCAGCTGCCCGACTTTGCCATTGCACAGGAGCAGTTGCTGCTGAAGGTACGCGCGCTCGAACTGTTCGCGGGCCTCGCGCAGCGGGAGGGCGAGCAGATCCTGCTTCACCAAGGGCTCATCCACTGCCATCTTCAGGGCAAGCTCGCGCTCGATCTCCTCGAGCCGGATCTCCTCTCCGGAACCCAGGATCAGCACGCGTTGAACCAGGTTTTTGAGCTCGCCGACATTGCCCGGCCAGGGGTAGTTGCGCAGGCGGTTCTGTGCCGCCACGCTGAAACGCCGCAACGGCAAATGCTGCTCATCGACCAGCCGGTCGACGTAGTAGCGCAACAGATCGGGCACGTCCTCCGCGTAGTCGCGCAGCGGCGGCACCCGCAGGGTAATCACGTTCAGATGCGCCAACAGATCGCGCCGAAACGGCTCGGGCGAGGAGCGCAGCTCGAATCCGTCTTGGGCCGAGCTGATCCAGCGCACGTTGAGCTGCAGGCGTTGACGCCCGCCGACGCGCGTGTAGCCGTTCTGCTCAATGGCACCCACCAGCGCGCGCTGCGCATTGGCGTTCAAATCCTCCAGCCCGCTGACGTACAGCGAGCCCCCGGTCGCCTGGTCAAACGCGCCCTGCTCTACCTTGCCGTCGCGCTCGCTGCCAAACAGCGCCGCGGCAGGGTCCTGCCCGAGACTGGCCGCCACCACCGTGAAGAAGGGCTTGGCCGCCCGGGCGCTGAGGGAGTGCAAGTAGCGCGCATAGGCCTCGCGCCCCGACCCGAGTTCGCCGACCAGCAGCACCGGGGATGAACTGGATGCGGCTTGCTGCACCTGTTCGCGCAGCGTCTGGGTGATCTTGGACTTGCCGATCGGCACGGCCAGCGCCGATGCCTGCGAGCGCGCCGACAAACGTTTGCGCCGTCCCGCATCGAGCGCCCGTTCCACGGTGCGCAGCAGCTTGGTCAAGGACAGCGGTTTCTCCACGAAATCAAACGCGCCAAGCCGCGTGGCCTCGACCGCCGTCTCGACGGTACCGTGTCCGGACATCATGACAACCGGGCAATCGTAGCCGTCGGTCGCCGACCACTCGCGCAGCAGCGTGATGCCGTCCGTGTCGGGCATCCAAATATCCAGCAGAACCAAGTCGGGAACCTGCGTTGCCCGCGACGAGCGCGCCTGGCTGGCATCGGCGGCAATCTCCACGTCGTAGCCCTCTTCAGAGAGAATCTCTTTGAGCAGCCCGCGGATATCCGCCTCGTCGTCCACCACCAAAATTCTCGAAGCGGTCATACGCGTTCTCTCCTGTGTTCGCCTTTGCGCGGTTCGCGCGCGCTTGCTGAGCGTGCACTGTCGCCCAGCGGCAAGATAATCCTCACGCGGGCGCCGCCCGAGCGCTGATTATCCGCTTCAATGCGGCCGCCGTGTTCTTCCACGATTTTTTTGACAATTGCCAGCCCGAGGCCGGTGCCCTTCGGCTTGCTGGTGACATACGGATCGAAGACTGTTCCGAGCAAGTCCCGCTGAAAGCCTGGGCCATTGTCGCTGACCACGATTGCGACCGATGCTCCATGCCTTTGATCGTCGTCCGCGAGCTTAGTTTCGAATTCGATGCACGCCCCCACTCTGCCCTCGAGCGCTTCCAGGGAATTGGTGACCAGATTGTTGAGTATTTGCCGGATACGCACGCGATCGGCGGAAATGAGCGGCAAGCGGGGATTCAACTGCAGTTTCATCTCCGCACTGCTGTCCTGCACACGGTATAGATCCACGACTTCGGTAATCAGCTGATTCAAATCGAAGCGCGTGAACTGCATGTCGGGTGCGCGCGCGTACTCGCTGAAGGCATTCACCATCTGCTTCATGGCATCGACTTGCGCCACGATGGTATGGGTGGCGCGCTCGAGGATTTGCGCATCCTGGGCGTTCATGCTGCCGAGAAACTTGCGCCGCATCCGTTCGGCCGACAGCTGGATGGGGGTCAGAGGATTCTTGATCTCGTGCGCCAAGCGGCGCGCCACTTCGCCCCAAGCGGCGTCGCGCTGCGCCTGCAGCAGCGTGGTGATGTCATCGAACACCAGCACCACGCCCGCCGCGCCCCCGGCATCGTTAGGCAGCGCGGTGCAAGCGCACATGAGCACGTGTTTCCCCGAGTCCGACAAAAGCTCGATCTGCTCGCGCCAGTCGAGATCTTCGGGTTGCAGCCGCTGCTTGATGGCGCTCAAGAATTGCGTGAACAGGGCACTGTCGCTGATGGATTCGTCGAACGGCTTGCCGATGGCCGCCTCCAAATCCACGCCCAGGATGGCGCTGGCCGCCTGATTGGCGGTGCGCACCTTAAGATCGGGTTCCAGCGAGACCACGCCCGTGGACAAGCGCGCCAGAATGACGGCCAGGCCCGCGCGCTCCGCCTCCACCGCCTGCTGGCTGCGGCGCGTTTCCTCGCGAGCCCTGCCCAGACGTTTGGTCATGTCATTGAAGGAGGTGACGAGAAAGCCCAGCTCATCGCGCCCGGGGAGCGGCAAGCGCGTGTCGTAGTTGCCCTTGGCCACCGCGCGGGTGCCTGCAATCAAATCTTGCACCGGTTGCACCAGACGCTGGGCTGCGAAGAAGGCGCCGTACACGGCCGCGATCAAGGACATCAGCACGACAAAACTCAAGATCAATACGTACATGAATTTGAGCGGCTGCCGATTTTGCACCAGCGATGCGTAAGACGTATAAGAGCGCTGCACCGTGTCCGCCAGCTGGCTTAGCTGCTGCGGCACCGGATAGAGCGCGATCAGTACCCGGGAACCTGAGCTGCTGTCTTCAATGGGTGCGGCCGCGCGAATCAAATAGCCGCCCACCGAATCGGTGTCCAGGCTGATGTACGGACGGCCGCGCCGCAATTGCAGCATCATCTCGTCGGTGGCAGGTACCGGCAACGCGTCCATGGGCCGGTCCGAGCTGGTGGCGATGATTCGCGCCTGCGCACCCACGACGGTGAACTCGATCGCGGTGCTGTCCTGGCGCTGGCGATCGAGCGAGGCAGCCAGCTGAAAATTCGACAGGCCCGACAGCGAACGCGCCACGAACTGGGTGTGCTGCAGAAACTCGCGCACGCGCACATCGAGGGCTGCATGCGACAGTTCGCGTGTGTCGATCAATCCTTGACTGACCTCTCTCTCGAACCAGCTGTCGATGCCGCGGTTCAAGAATTGCAGCGAAAAGTAATACACCACCAGAATCGGCGCCACGGCCAAGGCGCTGAATATCGCCACGGTGCGCCCTTTGAGGCGCGAGCCGGGCACGTGGCGGCGAAAGTCGCGCACCAAGCGCGTCAGCTTGCCGGCGAGCAGCACGAACAGCGTCAGCATCCCGACGATGTTGACCAGCAGGATCCACGGCAGCCAGATGGCGAACTTTTCGGAATTCTGGACAGCCGAGGCAAGCATGAACAGCGCCGTCAGCCACAGCGCCACGCCGATACAGCCTAAAACCGTCGAACCGTACTTGCGGATCATGGTTGGAATGTCCATGTGTACCAATCGGTCTCGCGATGCCAGTCGCTGACCCAGAACATCAACAACCGTAACGTAAAGGGAACCGTGCCGAAATCAAGTTTCGCACGCACGCTCGCTTCGTAGCGCCGGTCTCGCGCGATGAGCGCCTTATCCAATGCCGGGAGACTGTGCACTTCAGAAAGATGCTCGAGCGCCTCATCGACCGTGCGCAGCGACTCTTGCTGCCCGCTGTTGTCGTTGCGCAAGGTGTAGCGCGCGCTCACGGCGTTGTATTGCAAGTGGTAGCGCTGCGTCAGCTCGGCCACGGTCGAATTGGGCAGCAACTGCCGCAATTGCTTGATCACGAGATCGAGTTCGAGCGCCAGCGGCACCCCTTCCGCCAGGCCGCGCCGCACGGCATCGCTGATCGGCAGCTCCAAGCGCGCATTTAAATGATAAACGCCGTCTTGAAGCTCGAGATCCGCCGAGCGGGCCTCGAAGCGTCCTTGCAAACCGTCAGCCAACGACGGTTGCATCGGCAAGAGGCCGGCAAGCACTGCGCATGCCACGGATGCCAGCCACGCAAGGACTGGCCCCCTGCGCCGAACCACGCCTCCCTGGTTTATGCTCGCGGCACTCATGTCTTAGTCAAGGCAGCATAATAGAAGCCATCGGCACCCGCCTCACCGGGAAGTATCTGCCGGCCGAACTCATCGGCTTCGCCTAAGTCCGGCCAGCCTTCCCAAGCCTCAACCGGAACGATGCTTGCTTCCGGATGGTCGGTCAGGAATGCGGCAATCACGTTACGATTTTCGCTGCGCGTCACGGTGCAGGTGACATAGACCAGGCGGCCCCCGACTTTGAGCAAATCCCAGGTCGCGCGCAGCAGCTTGCCCTGCAGCGCGGGCAATTTGTCGATGTCCGACGGGGACTTACGCAGCCTAATGTCCGGATGACGGCGTATGACGCCAAGCCCGGAACAGGGCGCGTCGAGCAGGATCCGATCGAACGGCTCACCGTCCCACCATGCGGCCGGCGCCGAGGCGTCTGCCGCCACGATCTCGGCGTCCAACTCTTCGCGCTTCAGGTTCTCGCGCACCTTGCCGAGCCGATGCGGGTCGATGTCCACCGCCACGAGCTTAGCCAGGTTGGGCGCGCGTTCAGCCATCAACGCGGTTTTGCCCCCGGGCGCCGCGCAGGCATCGAGCACGCGCTGATTCGCGGCCAATCCCAGCGGGAAGACAGCACACTGAGCGCCCAAATCCTGCACCGATACCACGCCTTGCGCGAACCCCGGCAGCTCGTGCACGTCGCGGGGCGAACTCAAGACAATGGCGTATGGAACGCGCGGCTCTTCGCGGCCCTCGATCCCCGCCGCTTGAAGCTGCGCCAAATATTCACTCGTGCCCGCAACCCGGCTGTTGACGCGCAACCACATCGGCGCCTGGACATCGCTCGCCGCCAGCAATTGAGTCCAGCGAACGGGCCAATCGGCGCGAAAGCGGTCCGCGAGCCAGATCGGAGCCGCATGCCGCGTCGCCGGTCTGCTCGCAATCTCTGCGTCCACCGTCTTGCGCTCGCGCAGGTAACGGCGCAGCACCGCATTGATGAGTCCCGAGGCTCGCACCGCGTCGGTAGCCTTCGCGGTTTGCACCGCCGCGTCGACGACCGCATATTGCGGGCTGCGATCGTCCTCCAATTCGTAGAGCGCGACCGACAAGATCGCCCGCACCAGAAAGTCGAGCGACCGAACCGGCGTGGACAACAGTTTTCCCAAGATCGCCTCGTGGCGAAAGTAGCCACGCACCGCGCCGTAGCTCAACGATCGCACCGAGGGCGTGAGCTTCGAGTCCGCGCCGACCAGCGCATCCTTCAATGCCGCGTCGAGCGTCACGCCTTCGCGCAGCACCCGCGCCACTGCGTGTGCGGACAGGGAACGGGCGCTGGCGGCCGGCTTGCTCATGAATTCGCCAATGGAGTCGTCAATCGTGCGCCGTCGAGCCGATGTCCCCGCAGAAAGTCGGCGGCCGGTAAGGGCTTGCGGCCGGCGAGTTGCAATCGATGTATGCGCAGGACCCCGCTGCCGCAGATCACATCGATGCCTTCGCCGGTTGCGCTGAGCACGGCGCCCACAGGCGTGCCGGCGCCGGGCGCCGCGCTGTTCATGGCAGGCGCTTCCAGGGGCTCGGCCTCCCAAATTCGCAGCTGCTCTCCATTGAAACGAGTCTCAGCCATGGGCCAGGGATTGAATGCGTGCACTTGGCGGAAAATTTCCTCCGCGCTGCGCTGCCAATCGATCAGCGCCTCGCGCTTCTCGATCTTTTGAGCGTACGTGACCCCCTCTGCAGGCTGAGCCGTTTCGCGCATTGCTCCCCTGGCCAAGCCATCTAGAGTCTCGGCGATAAGATCGGCGCCCATCATGGCGAGCCGGTCATGCAGCGTTTTGGCCGTATCGCTCCGTTCGATGGCCGTGGTAGCCGAGGTCAGCATGGGACCGGTATCGAGGCCCGCCTCCATACGCATGATGGTCACGCCGGTGATCCGGTCTCCCGCCAGGACGGCTCGCTGAATGGGCGCCGCGCCGCGCCAGCGCGGCAGGAGCGAGGCATGGATATTGATGCAACCCCACCTCGGCATCCCCAGCGCCTCGCTCGGAAGGATCAGCCCGTACGCCACCACCACCAACGCATCGAGGTCTGCGTCGCGCAGTGGCGCCCGCGCCTCGGGCGACTTGAAGCTCGAGGGTTGGTGCACGGCCAATCCGAGCTCGAGGGCACGGCGCTTGACGGGGCTCAAATGCAATGCTCGACCGCGGCCCGCGGGGCGATCCGGCTGGGTGAACACGGCGCAGATCCTATGCTGAGCAGCCAGACGGTCCAAAGCCGGAACCGCGAAGTCAGGCGTGCCGGCGAAGCCCAGCCTCAAGGAAGGAGATGCGCTCAAGCCTCAAAGAGCCGGCGCGTGAGCGCGTGAATCGCTGCCTGTGGATCGTTGTTTACGCTCTTTTTCCAAGCGCCGCCGGATCAAGGTGCGCTTCAGCTCCGAGAGGTAATCGACAAATAGCTTGCCTTCGAGATGATCCATCTCGTGTTGGATACAGACGCCCAACAAGCCCTCCGCATCCATCTCGAAGGGTTGCCCGTCGCGCCCCAGGGCCCGCACCCGGATGCGCGTCGCGCGCGATAACTTGTCGTAAATGCCGGGCAGCGACAGGCATCCCTCCTCGCCGGGACCCTCGCCCTCCTTGCTGAGAAGCTCGGGGTTGATGAACACCAGCGGCCGGTCTCGATTCTCGCTGACATCCAGCACGATCACGCGCTTGTGCACGTCCACTTGAGTTGCGGCAAGGCCCACGCCATTGGCCGCATACATGGTTTCAAGCAGGTTATCGATGAATTGACGCATTGCGTCATCGACGACCGTGACCGGGGCCGCCTTCTTTCGAAGCCTAGAGTCCGGATACTCGAGAATTACGAGCTTTGTCATGGGAGTTATGAGAGCAATATCGTGTTTTTGGCTGAGGAATGTTGCTAAAGTTCCGCCGCTGCTTAACTTAATGCCCCACGCAGCTACGTCGCTGGCATTGGGCAAACGGCAAAAACGGGCGATACGTCCCAGTCTTGAGCGGCAGGACGGAAGTATACCAGTCAGTCTGCAACCATAGGCTGACTCAAGGGAGCGAACGAATGCAAGGTCATCATTTTCTAGGCCTAATACTCTCAGTTGCGGTGGTCGCAGGATGCCACACCCAAGGACCGAGACGAGAAGCCCCGGCACCCGTGGTATCCAACGAGTCCACCGAGGAAGGCACGGTCGTGGGCGACGATAAGACGGCCATGGAAGCAGCCGTCGAAGGCGGCCCATCGCGCACCGAATCCTCCGAGGTGCCTCGCAACGGCAAAGGCCCGGTCCTCGCCGACAACGCGCCCGACAGCTACGTCGTGAAGAAAGGCGATACGCTCTGGGGCGTCGCCAAGGTCTTCCTGCGCGATCCCTGGTATTGGCCGGAAATCTGGCAGGTCAATCCGCAGATCAAAAATCCTCACTTAATTTATCCGGGCGATACCCTACGATTGGTGTTCATCGACGGCCGGCCGCAAGTCGTGATGCTGCAACGTGGAGATACTGCTCGGGTTGAGCCGCGCGTCCGCAGCCAGCCGCTGGAATCGGCCATTACCACCATTCCTTACGCGACCGTCGCCGCGTTCATGTCCAAACCCTCGGTTTTGGAGCGGGACCAGATCAAGCACGCACCCTACTTGCTCGCCACGCGCGATTTGCATGTGGTCATGTCGGAGGGCGACACGCTGTATGCGAGAGGTTTTACCAGCCCTGCCGAGCTCGGTACTCATTACAACGTGATTCGCGTCGGCGATCCGCTCATCGACCCCGATGATCATCGCCTCTTGGGCTACGACGGCATCTTCACGGGATCCGGTCACGTCACTCGACAGGGTGATCCCACTACTCTCGTCATGACCGAGTCGACGCGCGAGTCCCGAGCGGGAGACAAACTGATTCCCGGCGGCGTCGATGTGCCGCTCGATTTCATTCCGAGCGCGCCGCGGACCACGACCAACGGGCGCATCATTGCTGTTTCCAACGGCGTGACCGTCATCGGGCAGTACGAAGTCGTGGTGGTCAATCGCGGAGCGCGCGATGGCCTCGCACCCGGCAACGTGCTGGGCGTGTTCGATACGGGGCCGATCGTGCGCGACACGGACAAGAAAGGATTTTTCAATCTCGACAGGCTGGGGGCGGAGAAAGTCGCTCTGCCCTCCGAGCGGACCGGCACGTTCATGGTGTTCAAGACCTTCGACAACATCAGCTACGGGCTCATCATGGAAGCCACCAACCTGATTCGCGTCGGGGACAAGGTCCAGAATCCGTAAAGTGGCATCGCGGGCGAATCTCTACGTTTCGGCCCGATAGTGCGCTGAACAGCGTGCCCCCGCCGGGCGACAATCGGCTCGATGCAACGAGCCGAGGAGCTGTTCGCGTGGATGGCGCTGTCGCGGGCGCCCGAGCTTGACGTCTCCAGCCTCTCCCCGGCACTGGAATCGTTGGGTGGCCTCCCTGGCTTGATCAATGCCTCGGACGCCGCGCGCCGCTGCGCAGGAATCTCACCCGCTGCGAGCGAGTTCCTCTCTTGCTTAGGCAGGAGCCCGAGCTGCGCGGAGCGCGCCTGGGCCGAAGCGGCCAATCATCATCTCGTCCCTTTCACCGACCCACGCTATCCGGCCTCACTGTGCGTGCTCGAGCACCGGCCCATGGCGCTGTATGTCGTCGGCAATGCCGAGATCCTGAACGATCCGCAGCTCTCCATCGTCGGCAGCCGCAACCCCACGCCTGCCGGCCGCGACATCGCATTCGAGTTCGCCGAATCCTTGGCGGCGGTGGGGCTCGGCATCACCAGCGGGCTTGCCGAGGGCATCGACAGCGCCGCTCACCGCGGCGCCCTGGCCGCGCAAGGAATAACCATTGCGGTGCTGGGGTCCGGCCTCGACGTCATCTATCCCAGAAACAACTTGGCCTTGAGCGAGGACATCAGTTGCCGGGGCGCCGTCATCAGCGAATTCCCGCTGGGCACGCCGCCTCGGCGCCGAAATTTCCCGCAACGCAATCGCATCATCGCCGCAATGAGCCTGGGCACTCTGGTGATCGAAGCCGCGCGCCGCAGCGGCTCCTTGATTACGGCCCGGCTCGCCGGTGACCATAATAGGGAACTGTTCGCCGTTCCCGGCTCCATCCACAACCCCTTGAGCCGCGGCTGTCACGAACTCATCCGCCAGGGCGCAAAATTGACCGAAAGCGTCGCTGACATATTGACCGAGTTGAACTTTTCCGAGTTTTTTCAACGCTTGCGCACTGCATCGGAAGGCCCCCCAAAGCCCCCAGGCATTGAGGCGGGCATGGACAAGGCACACAAAATCTTGTTAGATGCGCTCGGCTTTGATCCCGCGGACCTCGATGTATTGGTCGTCCGTACCGGATTCAAACCAGAAGCCGTGTCCTCGATGATGCTAATCCTCGAGCTCGAAGGCCACGTTCAGGCCGCCCCCGGCGGCCGTTACTCCCGAGTCGTTAGGAGCCGGAGGTGAAAGATAACGTTCTCGATCTACTCATCTATCTCTTCGAGAATTATATGAGTGCCGACGATGAGCCTCGGCCGGATCGAAATACGCTGAAGCTCGAATTGGACAAGGCTGGATTCGCTGAACCCGATATTGAACGGGCTCTGGAATGGCTTGATGGGTTGTCCGGTGAACAGCTCGGTAAAGTGGCCGAAGCCACGGCGCGGGCCGTGCGCGTGTTCAGCAGCCAGGAGCTGGTACGGCTCGACACGGATGTAAGAGGTTATTTGATGTACTTAGAAAACGTGCGGATACTCTCGGGAACGGAACGGGAGCTGGTGATCGACCGCTTGATGGCGCTCGAAGCCGACGAAATCGATATCGAACAAGTGAAATGGGTCGTGCTGATGGTGCTGTTCAGCCAGCCCGGCCAAGAGTCCGCCTACGCTCAAATGGAAGACCTGGTCTTCGAAGAGCGCACCGACGCTTTGCATTAGGCTCCAGACCGACTTTGAGCAGCAATCTCGTTATCGTGGAATCGCCTGCCAAGGCGAAGACCATCAAGAAGTACCTCGGCAAGGATTTCGAGGTGCTGGCCTCTTATGGTCACGTGCGCGACCTGGTGCCCAAGGAAGGCGCCGTGGATCCCGATCACCACTTCGCCATGAAGTACCAGGTGGTCGAGCGCAATCAAAAGCACGTCGACGCCATATCGCGCGCTCTTAAAAAAGCCAAAACCTTGTTCCTGGCGACCGACCCCGACCGCGAGGGTGAAGCCATTTCCTGGCACTTGTACGAACTCCTGAAAGGCCAGGGCGAACTCAAGGGCAAGGATGTCAGCCGCGTGGTTTTCTACGAGATCACCAAGAATTCGGTGCGCGAGGCCATGGCCAGTCCGCGCGAGCTGTCAGTAGATTTGGTGAATGCGCAGCAGGCGCGGCGTGCGTTGGATTTTCTGGTGGGATTCAATTTATCGCCCCTGTTGTGGAAGAAAGTGCGGCCTGGATTATCGGCCGGCCGGGTGCAAAGTCCGGCGCTGCGCATGATCTGCGAGCGCGAGGACGAGATCGCCGCCTTCGTCGCGCGCGAGTACTGGAGCATCGACGCTGAGTTGGAACACTCGGAACAGAGGTTTCCGGGCAAGCTGGTTGAGTTCAAGGGCGAGAAAGTCGAGCAGTTCAGTTTCACCACCGAAGCGCAAGCGCGCGAGGTGGAGCGCGCGCTCAACGAGGCGGCCGAGGGCGAACTGACGGTCCTCACGGTGGAACGCAAGCAACGCAAACGCAATCCCGCGCCGCCCTTCACCACCTCGACGCTGCAGCAAGAGGCGGCGCGCAAACTGGGTTTCAGCGCGCAAAAGACCATGCGCGTCGCGCAGCAGCTCTATGAAGGGGTGGATATCGGGGAAGGCCAAGTCGGCCTGATCACCTACATGCGCACCGACTCGCTCAACCTCGCGCAAGAGGCGATCGGCCAGATCCGCGATGTCATCGTGCAGCTGTACGGCCAAGCCGGTCTTGCCGAAGAGCCGCGAATCTTCAAGACCAAGTCGAAAAACGCGCAGGAAGCCCACGAGGCGATTCGCCCGACGGCCGCGAGCGTGTTGCCCGCCGACATTGAAAATAAGCTCGAGTCGGATCAGTTCAGGCTGTATTCGCTCATTTGGAAGCGCACCGTCGCATGCCAAATGGCCCCCGCGATCTTCGACACCGTCACGGTTGAAATGCTGGCCGGCGGCAAGGATCCGGCTGCGACCGAGGCTGCGAAGCGCACCGTGCTGCGCGCCAATGGCTCGACCTTGGTCAAGCCGGGGTACATATCTGTTTATCAGGAAGGCTTGGATGATGCGGTCCAAGACGATTCGGACCACGTGTTGCCGCCCATGAAGGAGGGCGATCGGGTCAGGCTGGTCGGCCTCGTGCCGAGCCAGCACTTCACCGAGCCGCCGCCGCGTTTCTCCGAAGCCTCCCTGGTCAAGGCCCTGGAAGAATACGGCATCGGCCGCCCCTCCACCTATGCCTCGATCATCTCAACGCTGCGCGACCGTCAGTACGTGGACATCGAAAGCCGGCGCTTCACCGCCACCGACATCGGCAAGATCGTCAGCCGCTTCTTGACTCAATATTTCACCACCTACGTGGACTACGACTTCACCGCCAAGATGGAGGACTCGCTCGATGCCGTTGCCAGCGGCGAGCAAGAGTGGGTGCCGCTTTTGGAGAAGTTTTGGAAGCCCTTCATCGATCTCGTGAACCACACCGAAACCTCGGTGAGCCGCGAGGAAGTCGCGCAAGCGCGCGACTTAGGGGTGGATCCAGCCAGCGGCAAGCCGATGAGCGTGCGAATGGGACGCTTCGGGCCCTTTGTGCAGATAGGCACCAAGGACGATGAGGACAAGCCTCGCTTCGCGGGCCTGCGGCCTGGGCAAAAGATGGACCAGATCACCCACGAGCAGGCGATGGAACTGTTTAAGTTGCCGCGCAAGCTCGGTACCACGGCGGCGGGCGAAGAGATCACCACCAATGTCGGCCGCTTCGGTCCCTACGTGAAGTACGGGGCAAAATATGTCTCGCTCAAGACCGACGATCCCTATGAAATCACGCCCGAACGCGCGCTCGAGGTCATTCGCGAGAAGGAAATCGCGGACGCGAACCGGTTGATTCTGGATTTTCCCGATGCCGGCATCCAGGTGCTCAATGGGCGCTATGGTCCGTACATCACGGACAAGGCGCGCAATGCGAAAATTCCGAAGGACAAGGAACCGAAGAGCTTGACGCTGGAAGAGTGCCAAGCCCTGTTGGCGGCGGCGCCGGAACGCGGCAAGTGGGGCCGCAAGGGCGGCAAATTCTCGAAGTTCGCGTCCAAAAGCGCTGCGAAGGAAGGCAAGGCGGCCAAGGCCGGCGCCTCCGCCTCCCCGCATGCTGCGGCGACCCCCCATGCTGCGGCCTCCCCCGTGAAGCTCGCGGCGAAGGGAAAAAAGACCGCGGTCCACAAGCAGGCCCCGGCGGCCTCGAAGACTCATTCCAAAGTCAAAAAGAAGTCGGCCAAAAAAAGGGCGTAAGGGCCGATGCCAACCGTAAAGCCGGTCGATGCGTCCGCGGTCAAGGGCTACCTGAACGAACTTCAGGAGCGCATCACCGCCGCGGTGGAAAAAACCGAGTCACTCAAATTTCGCCGCGATGCCTGGCAACGTCCCGAGGGCGGCGGCGGCCAGAGCCGCATTTTAAGCGATGGTTCCGTGTTCGAACGTGCAGGCGTGTCTGTCTCCCACGTGTTCGGCGACAAGATGCCCCCCTCCGCCTCGGTTTCGCGTCCTGAAATCGCCGGCGCGCCCTTCGAGGCCATGGGCGTGTCCTTGGTCTTTCATCCGCGCAATCCGCACGCACCGACCACGCATTGCAACGTGCGGTTCTTCGTGGCGCGGCCCCTCGACGGTCCTGAGGTTTGGTGGTTCGGGGGCGGCTTCGATCTTACGCCCTACTACCCTTATGATGAGGACGTGCTTCACTGGCATCGAACGGCACGCGAGGCCTGCCTACCGTTCGGAGAGGAGCGCTACGAAAGATATAAAAGCTGGTGCGACCGGTATTTCTTCTTGCCGCATCGGAACGAAACACGCGGCGTGGGCGGATTGTTCTTCGATGATCTGAATGACGGCGGATTCGAGCACTCCTTTGCCTTCCTGCGCAGCATTGGCGATCACTTTCTTCCGGCATTCATGCCCATTCTCGAACGGCGCAGGGATCTGCCGTACGGCGAGCGCGAACGGCAGTTCCAACTTTACCGCCGCGGCCGCTACGTCGAATTCAATCTGGTCTACGACCGGGGCACGTTGTTCGGATTGCAATCTCACGGCCGTACCGAGTCCATACTGATGTCGCTGCCGCCGCAGGTTCGCTGGGAATACGATTGGCGTCCCGCCGCGGGATCACCCGAAGCCAGGCTGTACGAGGATTTTCTGCGTCCGCGGGATTTTCTGACTGAGCTTCAAAACCCGCCCGCCTAGGAGCCGAGGCCGCCGATCTGCACCCTTTCGACGGCGCACGTGAGCGTCTCGGCGCCGAGCGACAAGTACACCTGCCCGTCAGCCACGGTAAGTGCGAATTCCATGCGCCGCGCCAGCAGGGCCGTCAACGCCTCCAGCCAATGGCGATCCACCGCGTACAGTTCCAGCTTCTGCGCGCGGTGAATTTTTTCGGCGCCCAAACGTGCGGCAAGCTGCGCGGCGTCTTTGTGCGTATATACGGCAACGCGCGGTGCGAGCTTGCCGGCTCGGTGCAGCCGCGCGGCATCCGGCGCGCCTATATCGATCCACACGCGCAGTGCGCCGGTGAGATCCCGCACGGAGATTGCCGGCTGATCGGGATCCGAAAGGCCGTTTGAAAGACTGATGCCCTCGGTGTATTCGAGGCAGTAGGCGAGCACGCGCGTCAACAGATGATCTTCCGTCTCCGATGGATGACGCGCCACGCGCAGATCCAATGGCGCGTAAACGCCGCGATCCGAATCGGCGAGCTCGATTTTGAAGGAGTACACGGTAGCGCCGAGCGCCATGGGTCAGCTCGAGAGCGTGCGGGTCAGTTCCGCGGCGGGAATTTCACGGCAGCCGCCGGCATTTTGGCCGCACCAAAGAGGCGAGAAATCGCCGATGCCGAGGCTCTCGGCTTTTTTGCGCAAGCTCGCGAGCGCGTGGCTCGCCGAGGGGAAGGCCGGCGCAGTGGCGTTGATGGGCCCGAGTTCCGTCATGAGTCGGTTGACGATGCCTCGCGCGGGCCGGCCGGAAAATAGATTGGTCAATGCCGTATGCGTCGCGTGAGCGCTCTTGAGCGCCGCGCGATGAACCGCACTCGTCGTCGCCTCGGGGCACAGCAAGTACACCGTCCCCAGCTGAACGGCCGCGGCGCCCAGCGCCAAGGCAGCCGCCACGCCCTTCGCATCCGCGATGCCGCCGGTGGCGATCACCGGCACTCGCACAGCCCGCGCGATCTGCGGCAGCAGGGCAAAGGTTCCCACCTGAGTGGTCAGGTCTTCCGACAAGAATATGCCGCGATGCCCGCCCGCCTCGAGACCCTGCGCAATGATGGCGTCGGCACCGTGCTGCTCCAGCCACACAGCCTCCGCAACCGTGGTCGCCGAGGAGCACACGATCGAGCCCCACGATTTCACGCGCTGCAAAAGATCGCTCGGCGGCAAGCCGAAATGGAAACTCACCACCTTAGGCTTGAAGGATTCCAACACGTCCGCGGCAGCGGCGCTGAAGGGCGTCCGCGAAGGGCCCGGGAGCGAGTCGCTCGAGTCGATTCCAAATTCTTTGAAGTAAGGAGCGAGCAGCCTGCGCCACGCCGCTTCTCTTGCGGCGTCCGGGTCGGGCGGCGCGTGGCAAAAGAAGTTTACATTGAACGGCTTGCCGGTCCGGGCGCGAATCCGGGTCACCTCGGCCCGCATGGCATCGGTACTCAGCAGGGCACAGGGCAGCGAACCTAGGCCGCCCGCATTGCACACCGCGATGGCCAGCTCGCTGCCTTGCCAGCCCGCCATCGGCGCCTGGATGACGGGCAGCTCGGTTCCGATGAGTTGTTGCAAAATCACTGTACACCCCTGCGCCCATTGTAGCGGGTTGACAATATTTGGGTGCCTACGGCGTAATACGCCGCAGTGCCGAATACTACTCAGATTCGTTCTCTCGAAGTTGTCGGCGACGTCGAGATCCAAGCCTTGAGCGAGCTGCTCATCGATTGCGTCGAGGGCGGCGCTTCCGTCGGTTTCATGCAACCGCTGCCGCGCGACAAAGCCGGCGCGTTTTGGCTGGGCGTCGCGGCGAGCGTGACGCGCGGCGAACGGATATTGCTGATCGCCGGGGACGCGGCGGGCGCCATCGTCGGCACCGTTCAGGTGGTGTTTGCCTCGTTCGATAATCAGCCGCACCGCGCGGATGTGGCAAAAATGCTGGTTCATCGGCAAGCGCGCCGCCGCGGCCTTGGGGCGGCGCTGCTCATCGCGGCCGAACGGGCCGCGCTCGGCGCCGGTAGAACGCTGCTGGTGCTCGATACGGCGAGCGGCGATGCCGAGCGGCTGTATTTGAAGGGCGGCTGGAAGCGCTGCGGCATCATCCCTGAGTTTGCGCTGCTGCCGGGCGGCGGCCTCTGCGATACCACCGTTTTCTACCGCACGCTTAAGTGATGAACAGCCCGACGAGCATTGCGGGGCATGTGGTCCGCTTCGATGAGAGCGGCCTGTTGTTGCCCTGGACGTCGTGGACCGCGGCGCTCGAGCGCGAGATGAATTTCTACCAGCAGTGTCCGCAGGACCATGGATACCCGCGCTTCGCCTGCGAAACCTTTCTCGATGCCAGCTGGACGCCGAACACGGAACGAAGCGACATCATTCCCGCGACTCAAAACGGCATGGGCATTCTGTCGTATCTGAAATTTTACGGGATGCGCGGCGAGAGTGAGCCCGCCTGGCTCGCGACCGCACGCTCCATGGGCGATTATTTATTGAGTGAAGTGCTGACTCCGAATTCCGGCCAGTATCCGGCGTTCACGCGTTCCACCGGCAGGCGCGCGCAATTCCCGCAACCTGCGGATTGCGGCTCGCAGTCCGACAAGCCCTATGAAATTGAACCGGACAAGGGCGGCATCGCAGGTTTCGCGTTGACCTCGCTGTTCGAAGCAACCGGGGACGTCAAATACTTGGGGCAAGCGCTGCAAAACGCCCGCGTGCTCGCGGCCAATCAGCGCCAGGGCGACGCTGCTCATTCACCGTGGCCGTTTCGCGTCGATTTTCGCAGCGGCGAGGAACGCGGCCCCGTGTCGGGCAACATGACGTACATCTTGCGGCTTTTCGATCTGTTGGGCATGCATGGCTACGCCGAGTTTGCACAGCCGCGAGAATCATTGTGGCAGTGGATCAAGAATCACCAGATACCGAGTGCTGCGGGCAGCGGCGCGCTGTTCGCGCAATTCTTCGAAGACCACGACACACCTACCAATCGCACCTCTTGGGCGCCCTTGAATCTAGCGCGTTATCTGCTCGAAAAGCAGGACTCGCTCGATCGCGAGTGGCGCGCAGATTGCGGCCTGCTGATTGATTTCGTACGCGCCAATTTCACGCACCGGGAGCTTGGCGTCGCCGTCTGCCATGAGCAGGATGAGGACAAGCAAGCGTGGGGCGGCGCCAATTCAACTTATGGCGCCGTGCTTGCCTTGTACGCGAAAGCGACGCGCTCTCCTGCCATCGCAACCGAAGCTCGCCAAGCGCTGAACTTCACGCTGTACTCAATCGACGAGCAGGGCCGCCCGCGAGATGTATTGCAAAATCCGCAGCCTGGGGGTTGGCAGGAGGATGCCCACACCGATGTCATCCATAATTATATGGATGCGCTGGGCGCGTTTCCGCATTGGGGAGATGCCGAGGGGGCGCGCGACTATGAATCAGACGGGCGTTTTTAATATGGCTGAAATAAACGCCGACGTCGCG
The DNA here is from genome assembly GCA_034667905.1 of Gammaproteobacteria bacterium. GTDB lineage: Bacteria > Pseudomonadota > Gammaproteobacteria > Steroidobacterales > Steroidobacteraceae > Bog-1198. Next base: position 308,831 of record JAXDQK010000133.1, read on the forward strand.
GCGTCGATCTCGCCAAATCGCACGCCGGCGCGGAATCGGTCTGCGCTCATGGACACGCAATAGCGCACCTCGGCCGGGATGTGGAAAGATCGGTTCTCGCCGCAGACCTCCAATTCCAAATCGATGAGGCATAGTTGCCCCTGCGCAAGCTCGAACGGCAGCGTGATGCTCGCACCGGAGCGCGACATGTCGACAGTGTGTCCCGGCAGCACCGACTTCCCGGGTACCGTGACGCGCGCGTGAATAGCGACGGATTTGCGCTCGTAGCTGCGACGTTCCAGCGTGGCTCGCCGAACCAATTGGTCGGCATCGACCAACTCTTCGGCGTAATACTCGTGCGCCTCGACCAAGCATTCGGCGACCGTGCTCATTCCGCTCTCCCTCTCGGCTACCACCTGGAATGTTAGCCGATGACGCGCATCGCCGAGCACGGCGACTGTGAACCACGGCGCGATTCCGTCGGCTGATCCGACAACATGTCAAATCGCAAAGCGAAAAAGGCCCCGGTTGCTAACCCTCCGAGAGCAAACGGCCCATCGCTGCGAAAGCCGGGAGGGTAATCGTATCGTTGGCGGCGCTTGAAGCGACGGGGTGGGAGGCGAACCGCGCGATTACCAGGTCTGCTTTCGGAGCAATGTATAGGCGCTGGCCGTGGATGCCGCGCGCTTCGAATACATCGAGCGCGTTGTGAGAGACCCACCACATGTTGCGATACGAATAGCCGGCCAACAGTGTGTAGCCCGCCGGCACAAACTTAAGGGGGTCCGATCCGCCGCGAATGTCCGCGATCACTTGCGCCGGGATGACTTGCCTGCCGTGCCAAGCCCCTTCGCATCGCAGCAGCTCGCCGAAGCGGCATAAGTCGCGAAGACTGGCGCTCAATCCCGCGCCTCCCATCGCCACCCCGATGGGATCGACGGTGAGATAGCCATCCTCTTCACAGCCGATTTGCGACCATATCCGCTCGCTCAGCATGTCTTGCAGCGCGATGCCGGTGACTCGCTTCATGACCCAACACAAGACTTCGGTATTGATCGTTTTGTATGCGAATGCCTCGCCGTGCGCCCCTTCCTTGCGCATCGTGCGCAGATACTCGTAGAAGTTGCCGGGTCCGGTGTAATCGGCCCCGCGCGGACGCAGTCCGCCGGCCCTGCCGTAGTCCCATATGCTGGCGTTCGGATCCGCATAGATCTCCGAGTACCGAACGCCGATTTGCATGTCCAGCACCTGACGCAGCGTGGCGTCTTCATAGGCAGTGCCCGCCATCTCCGGCAGGTAATGCGAAACGGTCTGGGTCTCATCCAAGGTGCGTTCGTGAATGAGCGCGGCCGCGAGCGTGGCGGCGTAGGATTTGGTAATCGAGAAGCACGCATGCGGACGCTGTTCCTTAAGAGCGCCGAAATAGCGTTCGTACATCCGACGTCCGCGATGCAATACGACGATGCCGTCGGTGTAGGTCTGTTGGAGTGATTGCGCCCAATTGAGCCCACGGCCGTTCAAGTCCTCGAATGAAAGCGCGTCGATGGCCGATTCAAGGCCGCGCGGCGCCTCACCGAGATCGCTGGGAGCGCCGCGGCCGCGCCAAACGGCCGCCGTCGGGGCAATTTCGCGCATGTGAGACAGCGTCCAGCGTATCTGCGGAAACTCGAGAAAGCGATCGTCCTGAAAGCGGATCTGTTTTTCGGGCGCGGGCGGCGAGCCCTGCATCCACCCCAGGCTGTTGGGATCCGAGGCGTTCGCATCCGGATATTCGATACCGTCGATTTCGAATATCCCGTTCTTCATCGTTTTGTCCCGCAAACGTTGGTGCGCCAAGACTGGCACAATACGGCATGAATTACAGACATATCTATCACGCAGGGAATTTCGCCGACGTGGCGAAACACGTCGGGTTGCTCTATTGCCTGCGAGCATTGAAACGCAAGGACGCGGGATTTTTCGCGCTGGATACCCATGCCGGCCGCGGCTTCTATGACTTGCAAGCTCCCGAGGCGCAGAAATCCGGCGAAGCGGAGCGCGGCGTGCAGCGCCTCATCGTCAACGCGATCGGCAACAGGTCCTTGGCCGACTATCTCACTGCCATTCACGCGCGGCGCGGCAAACGATTGCCGCGCTATCCGGGATCGCCGTCGTTGATTGCGCAGGAATTACGCTCACAGGACCGAGCGTTGTTCGTCGAGCTGATGCCCGCCGAGGCGCGCGCTGCGGAGCGCGAGATTGAATCGCAGGGGCGGGTTCGAACCGAGATCGGCGACGGGTACGCAGCGCTCAAAGCCTTTCTGCCGCCGGAGGAACGCCGCGGCCTGGTCATCATCGATCCGCCGTACGAAAGCCTGGATGAGCTGAAAATGATGTTGCAGGCCTTCGCGGACGCGTATAGGCGTTGGCCGAATGGGATTTACTTGTTGTGGTATCCGATCCGCAGCGCCACTCAGCGTAGGCTGGTGCACGCGCGGTTCGAGGCGTTGCGCATTCCGAAAATGCTGCTGGCGGATTTGGCGATTCATCCGGACGATGCCGGGTTGGGGCTGGCCGGCAGCGGACTGCTGATCGTGAACCCGCCGTACGGCGCGGATCAGTTTCTGCGCGAGGCCTACGGCGCTATTCATGAAGCCATCGCCGCGCCGGGTGCGGGCTACGTCGAAGTTGCGCGCCTGACGCCCGAGCGAATGGCACAATAGGACACACTTTCGAAGGACAAAACCATGGACAAGAATTCTGTGCGCGAGCGGCTCGCCAAACTGCACGCCGAACTGGCGGACGCGCATCATCAGGACCCGGAAAAGCGGCAAGCGCTGGGCGAAGTTCTTCCGGACGTCAAACGCATCGTCGATCAGCCGGCGGATGTTGTAGGGGCTTCCGACAAAACGCTTCCGGATCGATTGGAAAGAATTGCGGTGCAATTCGAGGCCGAGCATCCGAAGCTGGCCGGGACCGCGCGGCAGCTGATCGACTTGCTGGCCGAAGTCGGTATTTAAAGCCCAGGCTCCTAACGGGCCCAGAGCATTGAATCGCCGACTTGCGCGGCGATCTTCTCGACTTCGCGGCGGCTGGTGCCGGGGTCCTGCATCAGCACCGCGATGCTGCCGTGTCCCGGCATGGGCACAATGGTGCCGCGATAGCCTTGCTCGTCGAAGTCCGTGGCACTGCGGACGCGCTCATGCACCAGCACCATCACGGTCACCGGTCCCGCGGCACTTTGCACCACCAGGTGCGGCACCACGTGCCCGCGGAAGTTGCAGCGTTGCGCATAACTGACGATGCCGGCGCCCGGCTTCAGGCGCAGGTGTTCGCCTTGCAGCACGGCGTCCAATTGCGGCTCCGGCACCGCATCCCTAGTCCGCCATGCATCCGGCTCCCCCTCCATGTGCGCGACCACATCGGCGGCGAGACTGCTCTGCGGCAGCGTCAACCAGATTCCCGCCGCAATACTCACGCCCAACAGGACGCTGGCCGCAATTGCCCAACGCCGCGGTGGCGAGTCGCTCGCCGTCTTTCGGGCAAACGGCAGCACATCGGCCTTGCCGGCGGGAATATCGACCCGCAGCGCCCGTTCCAGGCGCGACTCGAAGCGCAGCAGCTTTTCAGTAAATGCCCGGCACTCGGCGCATGCCGCGCGGTGCGCTTGCACCTCGGGATCCGCATCGTGCGGATTGGCCAGAATCGCGGAACGATAGTGCGAGTGGTCCATCATTCTTGCGGATCCAAGCTCGTATCTTCACCGCATGCCTCGCGCAGCTGCTTTCGGGCACGAAACAGGCGAGTGAGCACCGCAGGTCCGGACAGGTTGAGTTCGCTGGCGATCTCAGCCGTCGAATATCCCATCAACACCTGCATGACCAGCGGCTCGCGATATTCATCGGGCAGTTTCATCAAGGCGGTACGCATGTCGCGTAAATCTTGTTCCTCGCCGGCGGCCAACAGGGGCTCCTCTCGAGCGACCAGCTCATCCACATCGACCGTCACGATGCGCTTGCGTTCGAAGGTGCGCGCGTACTCGCGGCGGATGATGGTCAAGAGCCAGGGTTTGGTCGCTTTCTCGTCCAAGAGCGAGTCCTGCGCCTTCCAGGCCCGCAGCATGCTTTCCTGAACCACGTCTTCGGCCGTGGCTCGATCGCGGGACAACCAAAAGGCAAACCGCACCAGGTCCGGGCGCAGCGATTGGCATAGCGCCTGAAACCGGGCGCGTCTCTGATTTCCGCCGACCTCATCGTTCATGTATAAATCAGCACCCGGCTCAAGGTATCGTCCCGGCGATATTACCCCGTTACGGCGGCGGCGCCGACCGTCGGATATGCCGACTGGGCCCGGCTTTGGCGGGTTTGCGGCGGCAAAATGCATGATAGGAGTCACCCTCATATGACCGGATTTGCCGGCAATTCATTTCCAAGTACTCGCATGCGGCGCATGCGCCGCGACGAGTTTTCACGCCGTTTGATGCGCGAAACGCATCTGAGCGTCGATTCGCTGATTTATCCTGTTTTCGTGGTGGAAGGGGCCGGCGTGCGGCAGCCCGTAAGCTCCATGCCCGGCATCGAAAGGCTCTCCGTGGATGAGTTGCTGCGCGAATGCGAGGCGCTGGTGCGTCTTAAGCTCCCCGCGATCGCGCTGTTTCCGGTGACTCCCGAGGGTAAGAAGACCCTGGACGCACGCGAGTCCTGGAACCCCGATGCCATCGCGCAGGTCGCGGTCAGGGCCCTCAAAAAGGAGTTTCCGAACCTCGGCGTGATTACCGATGTGGCGCTTGATCCATTCACCACCCACGGGCAAGACGGATTGATCGATGAGCAGGGCTATGTCATGAACGATGCGACGGTGGAAATACTCGTGCGCCAAGCGCGTTCGCATGCCGAAGCCGGCGCCGACATCGTCGCCCCCTCGGACATGATGGACGGCCGAATCGGAGCGATCCGCACTGCCTTTGAGGCCGCCGGACTGATTCATACCCGTATTCTGGCGTATGCCTCCAAGTACGCCTCGAGCTTCTACAGCCCATTCCGCGATGCGGTGGGATCGGCCGCGCAACTGGGAAGCGGCGGCAAGCACACCTATCAAATGGACATCGGCAACGCCGACGAGGCATTGCGTGAAGTGGCACTCGATATCAGCGAAGGCGCGGACATGGTCATGGTCAAGCCGGGCCTGCCGTACTTGGATATCGTGCGGCGGGTGAAGGACCGCTTTGGACTGCCCACCTTGGTCTACCAAGTCAGCGGCGAATACTCCATGATCATGGCGGCCGTAGGCAACGGCTGGCTCGATGAACGTGCGGTCGCCTTGGAAGCGCTGATGTGCATCAAGCGGGCCGGCGCCGATGGGATCTTGACGTATTTCGCAAAACGCGCGGCGGAGTGGCTTGCTTAAGTGAAACCGAGCCCAGGGTTAGAGGCGCCTGATCAATACGGGGTTGCGGGTCATCCGATCGCGCACAGCTGGTCGCCGTTCATTCACGGAATGTTCGCCAAAGCCGCCGGCCAGAATCTGGTGTACCGGCTGTTTGATATTGCCCCTGATAATTTTCGCGGCGAGGCTCTGCGCCTTTTCGCCGGCGGCCTCAAGGGGCTCAACGTGACCCTGCCTCACAAGCAGGCAGCCGCAGAACTGGTGAACGAGCTGACGCCGCGCGCCGAGCGCGCGAAAGCCGTCAACACAATCGCTTTTTTCGAGCAGACCTCTCTGTTGGGCGACAACACCGACGGCTTGGGCCTGCTCGCGGATCTGGAGACCAATTTGGGTATCGCGCTGGGCGGCAAGCGCGTGCTTATTTTAGGGGCCGGCGGCGCGGTGCGCGGCGTACTCGGCTCACTCATGGAACGGGAGCTCAAGGAAATCGTCATTGCCAATCGCACGCCGGAGCGGGCACGGAAACTGGCCGCGGAATTCACCGACCTGGGCGAGATTTCAGGCTGTGGATTCTCAGACGTGCGGGGCCCGCCCTACGATCTGATCATCAATGGCACTTCGGCCAGCCTGCAAGGACAAATGCCCGAAATGCCGGTGGGATTGGTGAGCGAGGAAAGCATCTGCTACGACATGGCCTACGGCCGCGGGCATACCCCGTTCACTCTGTGGGCAAAATCCCTGCACGCTGCGCGTACCACCAAAGGATGGGGCATGCTGGTCGAACAGGCCGCAGAGACTTTCTTGCTTTGGCGAGGAATCCGCCCCGATACCGCGCCTGCCTTGGAGGCGCTGGCACAGCACGCTTGAGAGTCGGCGCTTCGTCGGCGGCGCTTCGCCGTCAGCGCATCGTGACCAATTCTTCCGCGCTGGTCGGATGAATGGCCACCGTGTCGTCGAAATCAGCCTTGGTTGCGCCCATGCGAATCGCCACGGCGAACCCTTGCAGCATCTCATCGGCGCCCGTGCCCAGGATGTGACAGCCCACGATACGCTGCTCGGGACCGACGCAAATCAATTTCATGTCGGTGTGCGTCTTGCGTGCGGTCATCGCGTGGTACATCGGCGTGAAGTCCGCCACGTACACCTTCACGGCATCGCCGTACTGCGCGCGGGCTTCCACCTCGCTCAGTCCCACGGTGCCGATGGGCGGGTGAGTGAAAATCACCGTCGGAATCATGTTGTAATCGAGATGCCGTTCGGGTTTGGCGCCGAAGAGCCGGTCGCTCAAGCGCCGTCCCGCCGCGATGGCCACGGGCGTCAAGGCAGCCCGCCCCGTCACATCGCCGATCGCATAGACGCCGGCCACATTGGTATTTTGAAATCGGTCGGTGACGATGTAGCTGCTTGGGTCGAGCTCAACGCCCGCCTTTTGTACATCGAGCCCGGCGATATTCGCATCGCGCCCTATCGCCCACAGTACGCAATCGAAGCCGGCGAATTCGCGTCCGTCTTGCGCGATCAGGGTCTTCTTGCCTGAGTCCTCGAGCAACGCGGCCGGCACCACGTGCTCGTGAACGAGCATGCCAAGTGCCCGGGCTTCCCGCATCAGGGACTTGCCCAACATCACGTCAAAGTTGGTCAACAGGCGGTCCTTGCGGACGAACTGTTCCACTTGGCTGCCGAGTTCTCGAAACGAGGCTGCCAACTCGCAGGCAATGTAGCCGCTGCCCACCACCGCGACACGATTGGGCCGCGAGGCAAGATCAAAAAAACCGTCCGAACTGATGCCCAATTCAGCGCCCCGCAAATTCGGCAGCGTGGGCTTGCCGCCCGTGGCGATCACGATGTGCCGGGCGCTGAAGCGCTGCCCATTTACCTCCAACGTGCGGGCGTCAAGAAAGCGCGCCGCCCCTCGGACATACGCCACGCCCTTGGCCGCAAGATTGCGTTCGTAGATCCCGTTCAATCGAAGCACATAGGCATCGCGCTTGCGCTTCAAGAGCGCCCAATCGCTTTCGCCCGCTTTCACATCGAAGCCGTAGTCGCTCGCATCGTGCACGCTCAAAGCGACGCCCGACGCATTCCACATGATTTTCTTCGGTACGCACCCCACGTTGACGCAGGTGCCGCCCAAGCGCTGCGGCTCGATGACCGCGGTCTTTGCGCCGTATTCCGCCGCGCGCTGCGCGCAGGCAAGGCCGCCGCTGCCGCCGCCGATGCTGATGAGATCGAATGCTTGTTCCGACACTGTCAAATTCATCCTCCGCGCCGGCCATGATACTTGTTCGCGCCCAAGCCCGCGCCCTCGAGCCGAAACGGCAGGCGGGTCTGATAGAATTAGCGCGTGAACAATCCACTCCTATCCTGGGACGCACTGCCTGATTTCGGCCGCATAGAGGCGAGCCACGCTCGCCCGGCACTGGAACAGGTACTGGCGGAAAATCGAGCGCGCATCGCGCAACTGACGGCCCAGGTAAATCCAACTTTTGCCTCGCTGGTGGCACCGGTCGAGGAATTGAGCTACCGCTTGAGCCGCGTCTTCAGCCCCATCTCGCACTTGAATGCAGTGGCCAACTCTGCGCAGATGCGCGAGGCGTATAACGAATGTGTGCCGCTGCTCACCGAGTATTCCTCGGAACTGGGCCAAAACGCAGCCTTGCAGGCCGGCTATGCCCACGTGCTGAAGAGCGAAGGAGACTCGCTCGATCCGGCGCAACGCAAGCTGCTGGAGAACGCGCTGCGTGACTTCCGATTGGCGGGCGTGGATTTGGCGCCTGAGAAGAAAGTCCGCTATCGCGAAGTGGCGCAGCGTTTGGCGCACTTGGCCACAAAGTTCTCGGAAAACGTGCTCGATGCCGGCCGCGCCTACACCCGCAGGGTCACCAACAGCGCCGAACTTGCGGGCCTTCCCAACAATGCCATCGACCGCGCCGCGGCCGATGCGCGCGAAGCCAACCAATCGGGCTGGCTGTTCAAACTCGATCAGCCCACCTACGTGACAGTCATGGCCAGCGCAGAGAACGAACAACTGCGCCGCGACATTTACGAAGCGTGGATCACGCGTGCCTCGGAACTCGGTCCGAGCGCGGGGCGCTTCGACAATTACGCCATCATCGAACAGATCCTGCCGCTTCGCGACGAACTCGCGAAACTGCTGGGGTTTCAGAATTTTGCCGATTACGCGCTCGCCACGCGTATGGCGAAGAGCAGTAAGCAAGTGCTCGCCTTCCTGGACGACCTGGCGCGGCGCTGCAGGCCGGCGGCCCGCGAGGAGTTCATGGATCTGGAAGAGTTTGCCGGCCGCAAACTCAATGCCTGGGACATGGCCTTCTACAGCGAGCGCCTACAAGAGAGCCGTTACAAGGTATCGCAGGAGGCGCTGCGGCCCTATTTTCCGCTGCCCAAAGTATTGGACGGATTGTTTGCACTGACGCAGCGTCTGTACGGCGTGACTGTCCGGCCGCGCAGCGAGGTCAGCGTCTGGCATCCCAGCGTGCGCTTCTATGATCTGCTCGATAAGGATCAGAACGTCGTCGCCGGTTTCTTTCTCGATCCCTATTCGCGCGGCGAAAAGCGCAACGGTGCCTGGATGGACGAATGCGTCGTCGCAAAGTCCTTGCCCTCGGGCACGGCCTTGCCCGTTGCCCAGCTGGTGTGCAATTTCACAGCGCCCGTGGGCGCGCACCCTTCGCAGCTGACTCACGATGAGGTCATCACGCTGTTTCACGAATTCGGACACGGCCTGCACCACATGTTGACGCGCGTTGCCTATCCCAGCATTGCGGGGATCAACGGCGTCGCCTGGGACGCGGTCGAGTTGCCGAGCCAGTTCATGGAGAATTTCGTGTGGCGAGCCGAGGTGCTGCCGCTGATTTCCGCGCACATCGAAACCGGCGAGCCCCTGCCCGTCGACATGCTGCAACGCCTGCTCGGCACGCGCACGTTCAATGCCGCACTCGACACGCTGCGGCAGATCGAACTGGCCACCTTCGACTTTGAATTGCACGCAAACTTCGAACCCAAGGCCGGAGCGAACGTCGCTGAAATTCTGGCCGCGGTGCGCCAGCGGGTGGCGGTCGTACCGCCCGCGCCGTTTAATCGCATGCCGGCGAGCTTTGCGCACATATTCGCGGGCGGCTACGCCGCGGGCTACTACAGCTACAAATGGGCCGAAGTGCTTGCGGCCGATGCCTTCGAGGCGTTCGAGGAAGCCGGTGTCTTCGATGCCAAAACCGCTGCGCGGTTTCGCGAATCCATCCTGGCTCGCGGCGGCAGCGTCGATGCCATGGACGCCTTCGTGCGCTTCCGCGGACGTCAGCCCGACGTGCGTCCGCTGCTCAAGCAGACGGGAATCGCCGCGTGAAGCGGTCGGCCGCCCTGCTGCTGGCACTGCTGGCAGCGAGGGGCGCTACGGGGGCGACCGCCTATGTGAGCGACGAGCTGGTGCTCGGTGTCTATGCCGAGGAGAACAATCAAGGCCAGCGATTGGCGACTCTGCATTCCGGCGCCCGGGTCGAGACGCTGACCCAAAACGGGGATTTCACGCAAGTACGCTTGGGCGACGGCACGACCGGTTGGGTAAGGTCGACCTTTCTCATCACCAAGGAACCCGCGGTGGTTCGAGTCAAGCAGCTCGAAGAAGAACTCGATCGCACGCGCGCCACTACCCCCGCTTTGGCCGAAGCGGCCGCGCGCAGCGAGGTCGAGCGGCTAAAGCAGGAACTGGCGTCCAAGCAAAGCGAGTTGGAGGCGGCGCGGTCCGGCGCCGCATCGCCGGGCGTCGATACGCCGGGCGCTGCGCTCCCCGACTCGGCACCGCCGTCGCTCGTCCGAACTTCCTTGAGCCGATGGCAGGCGATCGTGGGTATCTGCGCCCTCATCGCCGCCATCGGTTTGGGCTGCGGATTTTGGCTTGGCTACGCGACACTGGCGCGACGCATAAGGCGCAAATTCGGCGGCCTCAAAGTCTACTGATCGGAGTTATGACTCATCCCTCAGGGCCAGGTTTACTTAATACTGTGAGCTACGTCCACAAGGAGAAATAGGTCCATGGCGCGCGCGTCGCGATGAGCCTAAACTCCTCGCGATGTACGATCTCCGCCGTAACGATTTTGACGTTGCGAACTCAGTTCAAGTGAGCTCTACCGTCGCGGTCGCGACGGCCGTCCGTGAACTTTTTACAAGTGTCTGGCCCGCTGACGCATTCGACAAGGTGGCCATCGCCTTCGAGGACTTCGACAAGCTCTTCACCGGCCGCATGCCCGGCTATCACGGTGTCGACACTCTCTATCACGATCGCCAGCACTCGCTCGACATGACGTTGGCCATGGCGCGGCTGTTGGTCGGTTATGAGCGCCATGTCGAGAGCCGGATGCGCTTCGGCGTCGATCGGGTGGTGATGGCGCTCGTCACCTCGCTGTTTCATGACGCCGGCTACATTCGCGAATTCAATGACCGAGAACACAGCAACGGCGCGGAGTTCACGTTGTATCACGTGACCCGCAGCGCACGTTTCCTGGCGCGCTATCTGCCCACCATCGGCCTGGAGAATTGGGTGCCGGTGGCCACCCGGATCGTGCATTTCACCGGATACGAGATCAAGCTGAACATGATTCAGCTCGCCGATCCCAAGGATCGAAAGCTGGGGCACTTGCTGGGGACCGCGGATTTGATCGCGCAGATGGCGGACCGCTGCTACCTGGAGAAATGCCGCGATCGCCTTTATCCGGAGTTCGTGCTGGGCGGCGTTGCCGCCACCACGAATGTGGATGGGTCCTTGCGGGTTCGCTACAGCTCCGGACTCGACCTTTTGCGCCAGACTCCGAAGTTCGTGCGCGAAACATTCGTTGCGCGTCTCGAGGGAGAGTTCGAGCACGCCTATCGCCATCTCGAATGCTTGTTCGGCGGTAGGAACCCGTACCTCGAGGCCATTGAACGTAACGTGGGCTATCTGCACCGCGTCTTGCACACCGAGCGCTGGCCCATGCTGCGGCGCAATCCGCCTCTATTTACCACGGCGGACAATCCAATCGGCCACGTGCGGGGTTTGATGCTCGATCGGCTGAAGGAACTCTGGGCCTAAGAGTCCGGGCGGCCCTACGGTAGATCGATGCGCTCCACGTATCGGGCGTGCAGTTCCTCGAGCCGCTCGAGCACGACTTCCTTCCCCTCGAGCGGTGCGCCCTGAAGAGCCGTCCGCAGCACTGCCGGGCTCAACACCCGCCGGGCTTTCTCGGCAATCGGGGCAAAACTCAGGTGCCAGGGCTCGGGCTGGACGCCGGAGCGCTCGCCCCTGAACGGTCGAAAGAATCCGAAGCGCGGGGCATGAATCTCCAGCCACCGATCTAAGGAAGCGAAGGGACCTCCGGCTGCGAATTCATCGCCCGTGAGCTTGATCTGGTAGTGATCGGGGGCGGCGTTGCGATCGACCACATCCAGGTCGGTGCCCCAGTGATGGCGGCTCGCCCCAGGCAGCGCCGACCAGTTCAAAATGGCGTCGACCCGCTCCTCAGGGCTCATGGCGCTGACGTTGAGTTCGGTTCCCTGAAGGTCGAGCATGGGCCTCTCCCCGCTGAACTTGCCGTTCCAGATAGCCAGTTGCCGGTCAAAGTCGCGAAAGCTGCTCAGCGGCTCAAGATCAATCCCGTCCGCCGCCGCAGCGCGGCGTAAATTAAGGAAGGGCGTGACGGCTTGGGCGTGCAACCGGCACTTGGGATCGGGGACCGATGAGATATGGGTGCCTGCCCGCCCCGTCAGCTCCGCTTCGTTCAAGAAGCGACGCCTCGTTGGTGGGCAAATTCGGAAACTTGGTCAAGGACCGCAGCGAAGTTTGCGACTTCCTGTGCGCCGGAAATGGTGTATTGGCCATCGAAAACATAGGTCGGAACGCCGGTGATGCCTAAGACCGCCGCATGGCGCTCGGCGGCGACCACGCCGTCTTGGCCCACCCGGAGGATCAGCGCATTGCGGGCCTCCGCTGCGTTCAGGCCCACTTCGGCCCCCAAGCGCACCAGTTCATCGGTGTCGCCGATATCGCAGCCCTCCTCGAAATAGGCCCGCATGATCCGATCCTTGACGGCCGATTGCATGCCGCGCCGCGCGGCATGGGCAATCAGGAGATGGGAACGGCGGGTATTGGGTATTCGGCCGATCAGATCGAAGCGGAAGAAAATGCCGCTGGCTTCGCCCTGGCGCTCGAGTTCGGCATGCGCCTCCTCCAGGCGGGCTGAGTCCGGCATTCGCGCCGCCATGAAAGTCTCCCGGTCCACTCCCTCGAGGGGTACGTCGGGGTTCAGTTCGAACGGTCGCCAAACGATCACCGGTTCGTACTGGGGACGTGCCGCGACCGCGAGGTCGAAGCGCCGCTTCCCGAGATAGCACCAGGGGCAGACGGTGTCGGAATATATGTCAACGCGCATGCGGGCGGTCCATAAGCTGATTGTACCCTCGCCCCTTATGGGAGATGGCCTGAAGGGGTATGATTATCGGCTAAGACACGGGATCATAAAATCGATGGCGCGAAGCCTTAAAACGAGCTATTTGCTGCTGGCCCTGGGCGTCAGCGCGGTGCTTGCGCTGATTTTGGGCAGCCTTGCCTACTACGAGCATCGCGTCAACACCTCCGACGCCAATCAGCTCACTTATGCCACGGTCGAGCAGAAGCTGGAAAGCGACCTCGAAGCGCGCGCCAAATCGTTGAGCAACATCACCGCCTCCTCGCTCGCGCTGGCGCTCAAGCAAGGCAACAATGCCGCAGTGGCCACGGTCGCCGGCCGCTTGCTCGATGAGCCCGACATCGAGCGCGTCGAGATCTGGGGCGCACACGAGAACCTACTGTACTCGGGCAACAACCCCGAGGCCCGCCCGACTGGCGCCGGCCCCTTCGTGCTGCGTACCGATGTGCAGCGGCTCGGCAGTCTCGAAATATGGATGAGCCGGGCGCAGATGCAAGAGACCCTTGCCAGCATACGCACGCAATTGCTGAGCAAACAGGGAGTGCAGATAAAGCGCATCCGCGGCGTGCTCGCCGGCATCGCGCTGCCGCTGGTCATCTTGGGATTGATTGGCGCTTGGTTCATCGCCCGCCAGCTGTCCCGCCCCATCGCGGCGCTGGTGAAGAGCGCCGACCGGATCGGCGACGGCGACTACACGCGGCCGCTGGCGGTGGTGCGCCGCGATGAGCTTGGGGATCTGCAATTCGCGCTCGAGCGCATGCGCCAGAACCTCAACGAAACCACGATCACCAAGAACTATTTGAACACGGTGCTCAACAGCTTGAGCGACGCAGTCTTCGTCACCTCTCAGGACGGTCTGGTCAAAAGCTGCAATGACGCCGCGCACCTGTTGCTGGGCTTCACCGCGGACCAATTGGTCGGCAAGCCGCTGCTGGGTTTCATCGATGAAGCGCATCGCAGCGCCTTTGACGCGACTCAGCCGGCGCAGGAAGCGCGCGAGACGGTGCTGCGTACCGCGAGCGGACAGACCATCCCGGTTTCCATGGCCAGTTCCGCGATCGATTCGGAAGACCCGCAGTTTCAAGGCAATATCTACGTGGCGCGCAATATCACGGAACGCAAGCGCGCCGAGCGGCGCATTCGTTACCTGGCGCGCTACGACACGCTCACGAAAATGCCGAACCGCATGCAGTTCCAGCATTTGCTGCAGCAGGCGATTGCGCGTGCCCGCCGCAACCAGCGCTCGCTCGCGTTGCTGTACTTGGACTTGGACCGCTTCAAAGAGGTCAACGACACCTTCGGCCACGCCGCCGGCGATCGCACGCTGGAGATCTTGAGCGAACGGCTCACGCGCAATTTGAGCAAGGATGCGGTGATCGGGCGCTTGGCCGGCGACGAGTTCGCCATGTTCATCGACGATCTGCCGCTGGATTCCGATAACCGCACTGCCTTGGGATCACTCGCCCGCACCCTGCTCGATGAAATCAGCCGAACCTTCTATGTAAACCAGCAAGAGGTTTACTTGACCGCCAGCGCCGGGATCGCGATTTGTCCCTATGACGCCGAAAATGTGATCGACCTGATCCGCAATGCCGATGCGGCGATGTATCACTCGAAGCAAAACGGCGGCAATTCTTGCGCATTCTACGTGCCCAGCATGAATGCCGCGGCCGTCGAGAGATTGATGCTGAAGAGCAAGCTGCGCCGCGCGCTCGAGCGCGATGAGCTGGTCATCCTGTACCAATCCAAAGTGGACCTGCGCACCGGACGGGTGGTGGGTGCAGAAGCGTTGCTGCGCTGGCGCCTCCCCGGGCATGGCGATATTTCCCCCTCGCATTTCATTCCCCTGGCCGAGGAAACCAGTTTGATTTTGGACATCGGCGAGTGGGTCTTGAATCGGGTTTGCTCCGATTACCGCGAATGGCAGAAAGTCGTGCCGCACCCGGGGCGTATCGCGATCAATCTGTCCTTGCGTCAGCTCAAGCAATCGAGCTTCATCTCCCGGTGCCGCAGCATATTCCGCAAGCACGGCGTCTCGCCTACTTGCTTCGAGCTGGAAGTCACCGAGACGACCTTGATGACCGACCCGAAGCGCACCATCGGCTTGTTGAACGAGCTCTATGCGATGGGCTTGAGCCTGGCCATCGATGATTTCGGCACCGGCTATTCGTCGCTTTCGGCTTTACAGCAGTTTCCCATCGGCACTTTGAAGATCGACCAGTCATTCGTGCGCGACGTCGCAGTCGACAGCAATGATGCGGCCATCGTGCGCACCATCATCGACATGGGCAGAAGCCTCGAACTCGAGGTCATCGCAGAGGGTGTGGAGGAAGCGGAGCAGCTCGAGTTCCTGCGCACGCACGGTTGCTACTATGCTCAGGGCCGCTTGTTCAGCGATGCCATGGAAGCGAATAAGCTGCTCGGAATCCTTGCCGCACAAGAAGGCGGCGCACCGCATCACGGCAACTTGTGCGCGCCGACGGTGCTCAGGCCGATGCGTCTTTCGTCTTAAGATCGATGCGCCTCACGCCCTAACGATTAGATGCTCTCGGCGCGAGACCTCACCCTGCGGCGCGGACCGCAGCCGCTTTTCGAGCAGGTCAATTTCACCGTCTTCCGCGGCAACAAAGTCGGCATCACCGGCGCCAACGGCACCGGCAAGTCGAGCCTGTTTGCGGCCATACTCGGGGATCTCACGCCTGATCGCGGCGAAATCGATCTGCCCGCAACCATCAAAGTGGCGCACGTCGAACAAGAGATTTCCGCGAGCGGCCGGCCCGCCATCGAGTTCGTGCTGGACGGCGATGCGGAGCTGCGCCGCGTGCAGGCGGCCATCGAGGATGCGGAAAGCCGTGACGCCGCCCTTGCGTTGGCTGAGTTTTATGCCTCGCTCGAAGCCATCGACGGCTATCGCGCCAAGGCGCGTGCTGCGGCCATCATGCATGGCTTGGGATTCAAGGCCGCGGATCACACGCGCGTCGTCGCGGAATTCTCCGGCGGCTGGCGCGTGCGGCTGGCCATGGCGCGCGCGCTGTGCTCGCGCGCGGACCTCTTGCTGCTGGATGAACCGACCAATCACTTGGATCTGGACGCTATCGTCTGGTTGGAGGAATGGCTGGGCGCTTATCCCGGCACCTTATTGATGATTTCGCATGACCGCGAGTTCCTCGACGCCATCATCGATCGGGTATTGCACATCGAGAACCGCAGCGTCCGCGCCTACGCGGGCAATTATTCGCAATTCGAACAGAAGCGAGCCGAGGAACTGGCGTTGCTCTCGGTGCTGCATGCGCGCCAGGAGAAGCGAGTCGCCGAAATCACGGCCTTCGTGAACCGTTTCCGGGCATCGGCCACCAAATCGCGCCAGGCGCAGAGCCGCTTGAAAATGCTGGAGCGGATGGAGCGGATCGTCCCCGCGCACGTCGACAGCCCGTTTGAATTCGTGTTTGCGCGTCCTCTGAAGACGCCCCGGCCGCTCATTACTCTGGAGGACGCCGCGTGCGGCTACGGCGTGCCGGACTCGATTCCCATTCTGGACGGAATCAATCTATCGATCGGACCGCAGGAGCGTATTGCCTTGCTAGGGTACAATGGCGCCGGCAAATCCACGCTGACCAAGCTGCTTGCCGGGGAGATCGCACCCCTCAGCGGAAAACGCATCCGGGCACCGGATCTTGCCATCGGTTATTTCGCACAACAGCAGCTCGAGCAGCTCAAGCCTGACTGCGACGCCTTCTGGCATTTACGCAATCGCGGCGGCCCTGACTATGCGGGCGGCGATGAACAAAGGGTTCGCGATCATCTCGGCAGCTTCGGCTTTCAGGGCGACCGAGCGTTCGAGCCGGTCGCCCGCTTCTCTGGCGGCGAGAAAGCGCGGCTGACCCTTGCGCTGCTGGTGGCGCGACGGCCGAATTTGCTGCTGCTCGATGAGCCCACCAATCACTTGGACATCGAGATGCGCCAGGCCCTCACCGTCGCGTTGCAAAGCTTCGAAGGCGGCTTGGTGGTCGTATCGCACGATCGGCATCTCATCAAATCGGTGGCCGACACGCTGTGGCTGGTTGCGGATGGAAAATTGCAGGAGTTTCGCGGCGACCTGGAGGACTACCAGCAATGGTTGCGCTCGCGCGGCAAGGCCGAGGCTCCCGCCGCCGCCAAAGAATCTTCAAGCACCGCGACCCAGCCAAAGAAAGCGGCGCGTCGCAGTCCGTTGGAGCGGCTGCGCCGGCAGCTGGTTGAGGTCGAAGCGCGCATCGCTGCGGTGACGGCCGAGCGGATCCTGCTCGAGGCGGAGCTCGCCGCCAATCCGCAGGTGAATAAACTCGGACTGCGGCGCGCGAACCTGCAAAGAGACGCCGCGTATCTTGAGAGCCAATGGATGGAAATCGGCACGGCCATCGAGATCGAAGAGGCGAAAACCGACATCTCATAACGCTATGCTTAGGGGGCAATGGGGCATAGCGATCCGCTGTTACAAATCCTGATTCTGCTCGCCGCATCGGTGTGCGTGGTCGCGGCCGCGCGCAAATTGGCGTTGCCTGCGATCTTGGGTTATCTCGCGGTGGGGATGCTGTTGGGGCCGCACGCCCTGGCACTCGCTGCCGGCAATGAGACCACGCAGCTGCTCGCGGACTTCGGCGTCGTGTTCTTGGTCTTTACTCTGGGGTTGGAGTTCTCGCTGCCGCGGCTGGTGGCGATGCGCTGGGAAGTGCTCGGCGTCGGCGGCGCGCAGGTGCTCATTACCACTGGGTTGGTCGCGGCCATTGCAAGCGTGTTCTTCAATGTAGCCCCGGCGGTCGCCGTGGTGGTCGGCGGGGCTGTCGCCATGTCATCCACTGCCATCATCATCGCGCAGCTTACGGAGCAGTCGGAGAACAATCGCACCCACGGGCGCATTGCCGTCGCCATTTGCCTATTTCAGGACCTGAGCTTTCCCTTGCTTCTCGCCTTGGTGTCGGCGTTGAGTCAAGGTGGGCGCGCCGCCGGCGCCGCGGATATTCTGAGCGCGATCGGCATCGCCGCCCTGGCCCTTCTTTTGGTTCTGGCCGCCGGCCGCTGGCTGCTGCGGCCCTTGTTCCTCATGATCGCCTCGGTGCGCTCCGCGGAGCTGTTCTCGCTGGCCGTGCTGCTCGCCGTGCTCGCTTCGGCGTGGGCCACCCGAGCGGCAGGCTTGTCCCTCGCGCTGGGTGCGTTCCTGGCCGGAATGATGCTGGCGGAAACGGAATTCCGCCACCAGGTCGAGGCTACGATCCGCTCGTACCGCGAAGTGCTTTTGGGCTTGTTCTTCATCACCGTGGGCATGCTGCTCAACGTCGGATTGCTGTTGCGCGATCTACCGGTGGTGATGGCCATCCTCATGGGGATGTTGCTTTTGAAAGCGGCCGTCGTGGCCTTTGTGGCCGAGCCGGCCACCAAGAGCTGGTTCAAATCGTTGCGCACCGGAGTAGTCGTAGCGCAAGGCGGGGAATTCGGATTCGCGTTGCTCATCCTGGTGCTGCGGCGCGAATTGCTCGACCCGGCCATCGTGCAACCCCTGTTGGCGGCCACCGTGTTGAGCATGGGGCTCTCTCCCCTGATCATTCGTCACAATCGGCGCATCACGCGCATCATCTTGCGCGAGTCCGGCAACCCTCAAACCGAGGCGATGCGCCAGGAGCGCATGACCTTGGCCGTCGCCGGCCGGGAGCATGTCGTGATCTGCGGATTCGGTCGCGTGGGCCAGAATATCGCACGGGTCCTGGAGCAAACCGGCTTCGAGTACATTGCACTCGATGTGGATCCTTACCGCATTCGCGTCGGCCGCCAAGTGGGAGATCCGGTGGTTTACGGCGACGCCGGTGAAATCAAGGTATTGGAAAACGTCGGCGTGGCAAGCGCCAGCGTGGTGGTAATCACCTTTGCCAATCCCGATGTGGCCTTGCGCATTTTAAGATCCGTGCGCGAATTGCGCCCCACGGTGCCCATCTTGGTGCGCACCCAGGACGACACCAAGCTTAAGGAGCTGCAGGCGGCCGGCGCCACCGAGGTGGTGCCCGAGACGTTTGAGGCCAGCCTCATGTTGCTGTCTCATCTACTGCTGCTGGTGAAGCTGCCCGTCGGGCAGGTGATTCGCACCGTTAACGACATCCGCAGCCATCGGTACAGCATGCTGCGCCAGTATTTCCGGGCCGCCGGCGCTGAACATCTGGACGAGAGCCACGCCTTTCGCGAAGAGTTGCACAGCGTCATCTTGCCGCCCCAGGCATGGGCGGTCGGGCGCAGCATCACCGATCTCGCCGAGCGGGGTTCGCAAGCCACGGTCAACGCGGTGCGCCGCGATGGGATCGTCGGGCGCGAGCCCTCGCCCGATACGGTCTTCAAGGAGGGCGATGTGGTGGTGGTCTATGGCACCCCGGAGGCCGTGGAACATGCGGAAACCCTGCTGCTGATGGGATAAACCGCTGTTATGTATGATGCATCTCTAAAAAAGCCCTTTACAAAACTCCCGTGAGGATCGCATAGTAGAGTCAGCTGTTTAAGGGCAAACCCGCCGAAAGGTGGGGACGCAAAACCACCGGTCTAAGGGGCTCCCACGAGGAAGCCTGACGATAGCGGGGTCGCCAGTGAATCTTGGAAGCGCTAACGCGCATGCAGAACCGCCAGGTTTTGTGCCCCCGACAGCAAGCGTTCTTAAGCTTGGGCAGTCTTCCGGGGGGAAGCACATGGTTAATAGAGTCATCGATCCGAAAGGCGCGGATTCATCCGGCATTTATCGGCGGCCGCGGCTGGTACTGCGGTTAAAACGCTTCGAAGACTTACCCAGTCTTCTGGAGAAGACCAAGAGTTATCCCACGCCTATTCGCATGGTCGGTGCGGACTATTCGCAGACCCGCTGCGTAGGCGGGGACGGCGGGACCACCGTCGATACCTCAGCCTTGGACAGGATCCTGGAATTTGGGGAAACCACCGTACGGGCCCAGGCCGGTGTACGGGTGCACGCCCTGGTGAAGGCACTGGCGGAACGCGGCCAGGAGCTGCCGTTGACGCCCGAAATGGGTCAAATCTCCTTGGGCGCCATGGCAGTGAGCACCTTGCCGCAGGCCTCCTACCAAGATGGCCTGGCGCAACTGTCCTCCTGCATTTGCGAAGTGAAATTGATCACGCCGCAAGGCAAACAGATGACGGTGACGGATAAGGAGCGCGATTTGATGCGCGTGCTGCGCTCGAGCTTCGGCTTACTCGGCGTGGTGCATGAGGTCGTGGTTCGGGTTCGGCCATTGACGCCCGTCAAGATCGATTACCAAGTGATGACCCTGAAGGAATTCGCCGCCCGCTATCCGAAACTGATCAGCGCTCCGGGCGCGCTGCGCCTGCATGTCTCGCCCTTTCATGACCGCATTACCATCGAGCGCCGATTGCTCGATGAGTCAGCGGAGATCAACCGCTCGGGAATCTGGCAAATCAAGAAATCGGTGATGCGCAATGTGCTGCCGGCGTTCGGCTCCACGGTGGGCAGCGTTCTGGCCGCGCCCGGCCTGCGCAATGCCGTGCTCTCGGGCATGCACCGTGCCCTGAGCGGCGGCACTAAAGGCGTGATGATGTATTCGCACGAATGGATGCGCGACATGCCGAAGGAAGCGTGGAAGGCGCGTCATACCTACAGCATGTGGGCCTTCCCGCAGGCCGATTACCCCAAAGTGGTCAGCGGCTATTTCGACTTCTGCAAGTCCTACTACAAGCAGCATCGATACCGCGGCAATGTCGTGAGCGGCGCAAGCCGGCTGCATCAGGATCGCGGTTCGTTGTTCAGTGCAAGCTATTCGGGACCGATGTTCACCCTGGAGCCCTCATCGAGCGGAGAACAGGGATGGGATGACTTCCTCATTGACTTCAATGATTTCGCGTCCTCGTACGGCGGTACGCCCACCTTCAATCAAACGCGCGCCTTGCAGCCTGAACACGTGGCGAAATCCTTCGGCGAGCGCGCCAAGCTGTTTCGCGCGCTGCGCCAACGCACGGACCCTCTGAACAGGCTGCGCAACAGTTACTTTGCGTATCTTTTAGGCTGACCTTTCGGCGAGGTTACAGGCCCGAGACGATCTTTGCCTTGATCGATTCGAACTCCGAATCGCTGATGAGCTTGGCATCGAGCATTTCGCGCGCCTGGCGCAAACGGCGCGTCGGTTCCGATTCGCCCGAGGCGCTATCCGTGCCGGCGTACGCGGGCTGATTGCCGTTGATCTGCACGCCGCCGGATTTTGCGCGCAGTTCCTCCAGTTCGCGCACGCGGCGCTTCTCCCGCCACACCTGATCGTGTTGCTGACAGATCCGATACATGGCCTGCGCCTGTTCCTTGTGCAGGCCCGTGAAGGTCCAGACGCGGTTCACTTCCGCGCCGATGTTGAGGTCCGAACTGCTTTGCGCGACCACCGTCAGGTCCGCGGCGATGATTCCGGCGCTGATGCGGGTTTCCTTGAGATCCTGCCAGCGAATGTCCGCCGAATCATAGCCGCCGACCAGGCGCCGGTTGAGCGAAATGAAACGGCCGCTGGTGGCCGCGATCAAGGTGCGCCGATGCGTGAGTGCATATATACGCCGCTGCGCGGCCCAGGCTTCCAGTGTCTCGCCGCTCGTCAGCAAGCTCTCCAGCGTCGCGAGCGCGGCGCCCAATCCGAGAGTTTCGCCCCCGCCGGCCCCGCCCCCTGTATTGATCATGTTCAGGCCTTTTCTTGTAAATGCGCCTCGAGAAACCACAGATACTTGTCGACGTCTCGCGAAATACCCGTGAAAAGATCCGCCGTATCCGCATCGCCCAGCTCATCGGTATCCGTGATGGCGGCACGCATGACCTTGCCGTACACCGACAGCTGCGTCGACAGGTAGAATAAATGATCTTTGCCCGCGGTAATGCTCAAAGGGTAATTCTTCAGCTTGCTGCGCTTGGCGGCTACCGCGACGGTACCTTCCGCGGTACCGCCCAAGCTGGTGATGCGCTCGGCGATTTCGTCTATCTGTTCCAACACGGTGTCGGAGATCTTGTCAAAGAGCTCGTGCAGGGCGATGAAATTAGGGCCCTTCACATTCCAATGTGCCTGCTTGATCTGGCTCTGCAGATCGATGGCGTAAGCCAAGGTGTCGTTCAATATCACGGCGATATTGCGTCGAACCTTCTCCGACAGATCGATCTTGGTTTTGTACATGGGCACCCCTTCGAGACAAATACTTTAGGCTATTTTGCACTGCTTTGGCGGCGAAGCCCAAGAAAGAACGTAATGTCGGGCGCGGTGTTGACGGCGGCATCTTCCGCCAAACCGAATTCGATGCGCCAGCGGCCGCTCAAGCGATGCACTGCGCCGACGGTCAGTTGCAGGCTTGGTCCTAGTAACCGTAGATCGCTGTTCTCGACTCGCCGCGTCTGTCCCTCGAGTTGCGCCCGCAGTGACCACGCCGAGCTTAGGGCGCCGGTGCCGGCAAATCGCCCGAAGACGGAAGTCTTGTGCGCAGCGCCGGCAAATATCTCATCGCCGAAGGGCTGCGCCACACCCACTTCCGCCGCCAGCTGCCAGCGGAGCCAGCGCACTGCTCCGTGTGCCCAGGCAGCGCCGTCCCAAGCGCCGTCGCCCGTCAGCTTCGAGGCCGATCCGGTGGGCGCTTCGAGTCCACCCCAGAATGACAGCGTCCGCTGCGAATCGTCGATGGGATACCACCCCACGTCACCCGAAACATCGCCGATGCCGGTTTGCGGATGCGTGATATCGACGCGGCTCATCCCTGAGTAAGCGTAGATGATTTCATTGCGGGGATAGAAGGGCCTGTTGCCGGGATTCAAGCCGAACCATCGATGCCAGCGAGCGATGGCCGAGTCGAGGAAACCGCCGCTGTCATGAATGATGGGGACCGTGAAGCGATATCGCCAAGCCCGGTCGAGGGAATGATCGAAGCTTAAGCCCAGCACATCGCTTTCGCCGTCCACCAGCAAACTTTCGTGTGCCCGGTCCTCTACATTCAGGGTATTGACGATCGAGAAAGTCGCCGACATGCTGAAGTCGTCGGTCAAACGGCTGTCGCTCGGCAGCGGTAAATAGAAGCCGCGCACCAAGGGGTTTTCGTTGCGCACCGCGAAGAATTCATCCGCCCGCGACAGGCCTGGCAAGGACGCAAGCCACGCTGCTGAGGCGATGAGAAGCGGCTGCGCAAGACGCCGTCCGCGGCGTCCGGCGCCGCCATTCAAATTAAATCTCCGAGCGGCGCATGCGCAGCTGGATGGCAGCGGCGATCAGGACTACGCCGGCGGCAACGCCTATCCATGTTTGCGCATTGGTAATAAAGCCGCTTGCATTGATGAAACGCCATATGCTGCCCGGAACGTGGCCGTTGATCTCAACGTCGCTGCCATCCTTCCAACCGGCTCTAAATGCCGCCGCCGGCAAACCCATCAGCCGGCTGTTCAATACCTTGGCCACATAGTGGGTGCTGAAGAATACGCGTTCGACGAGATATAACGCCAGGGGCGGCAGGATGGTCCACAAAATCACCGCGCGCTTGGCCCACGCCGAAACCAACATCAGCCAGCCTGCGACCGGGAGGTACCACACCGCGGTAGTGACAATGACATACACCCACAACACTTGGATTTGCCCCCACACGTCGGGCTGCCACAGCGCGCTGCCGATCGAGGCCCTGGCGCGAATCGAAACGATGAAGGCGGCAATCAACGCGGTCACGTCGGCGGCGACGAAATACACCAGCGGGATGATGACAAGGCCCACCAGCAACTTGGTCAATACCGTGCTGGCATCGGAGATCGGCAGGGACTTCCAAAACAAGATGCTGCGGTCCTTGCGATCCGTATAGAGGCAATCGATCAAGTACCAGCCCGCATACAAGGACATTACGAGATAAAACGCGGTGCCGATGGCGAACAGAAAGATGCCGCCGAAATCATGTGTTTCCACGTGCGAGTTCAAGACCGGGATGTTCACCTGGCCGAAAAGGGCAGCGAGGATCAGCAGTCCGCCGAAGCCGGCGGGAATCATCCATATGGCGCGATTTTCCCAAAACTCTCGGCGAATGAGCCACGTGTTGGTATTCATGCTGCAACTCCGGAAAGCTTGGCCACGAATAAATCGGCGACGCTTGGGGTATGCAGCTCGCCGAATGCTTCCAGTTTCTGCGCGTCGGCGTTTTCGTAATACAGCACCACTTTGCCGAGGATGTGACGCTCATAAAAGGGCTTTTCCATCCGTGCAGCCTCCAAGCGATCCGCCGTTACCGCCACGGCGGCGAAGCGCTTCGCGACATCCTCGAGAGAGGTGTCCACCACGATGCGCCCCCGATCGATGAAGATGATATCGGTGAGCAGATTCTCGACCTCTTCTACCTGATGAGTGGTGATGAGGATGGTGCGCGATTCGTCCATGTAGTCATTGACCAGTGCGTCATAAAAGGAGCGTCGCGCCAGAATATCGAGCCCGAGCGTAGGCTCATCCAGCACCAAGAGCTTCGCATCGATGGCCATGGTCAATGCCAGATGCACCTGGGTTTTCATACCCTTGGATAATTCGCGCATGCGCCGACGGCCCGTGATTTGTGTCTTGGCCAGAAACGCCATGGCGCGGTCGCGGCGAAAACGCGGATGCACGCCGGCAACAAAATCGATGGCATGGTCGACGCGCAGCCACGATGGCAGCACCGCGACATCGGCGATGAAGCAACATTCGTTCATGAGTGCGGTTCGGTCGCGAAAGGGTTCGCGGCCGAGCACGGTCAGCTGACCTTCGTAATCGGTGAGGCCCAAAATGGCACGCAAGGCGGTGGTTTTCCCGGCACCGTTGGGTCCTATCAGCCCGACGATACGGCCGGCTTCGATATTGAAATTAGCCCGATCCAAGGCGACATGGGCGCCAAATTTTTTGGTCAGATCCTTTGCTTCGATGAGCGGAGGCATTCTCATTCTTCCGTAGGTGAGCTGCCGCGGGGCGGCGGAGCGGGGTGGGTGAGGGCCGGGGTTTGTGCAAACAACTCCTGGGAAGAGAATCCCAGGCGATTGATGACCGCGAGAATCTGCGGCCACTCCTCGTTGAGGAAGCGCTCGCGTTCTCCGGCCAGTAATAGCCGCCGCGCGCCCTCGCTGACATACATGCCGCGCCCGCGACGCTTTTCGACCAAGTTTTCATCCACCAGCTGCTGGTAGCCTTTCAGCACCGTAAGCGGATTGAGCCGATAGTCGGCAGCCACCGCCCTCACGGAGGGCAGCGGATCGCCCTCCTTCAGCGCGCCCTCTAGGATCAGGGCGACCATTCGATCGCGCAATTGGCGATAGATTGGTTGGTTGTCGTTCCAGTTCGGGTCCATTTCTCGCTCGATGTGCCGACCCCGCGTGTGGGGGACATATAGCACAGTAATCTACCAGAGCGCCGGTCGTGTACGGTTCAGCTGCAGTTCAGCCGACGCCGTGCGTGGTCTGCTCGGTCGCATCGGCGAGCGAGATGGTCGCGTTCGGCGCCTGCAGCTGCGCGTTGAACAAGTAGGCCATGCCACCCATGATGACGCTGTTGACCATCAAGGCCAAAGCTAAGGCGGCGAGTTTGGTTGAAGTGGAAGTGCTCATGGTCGTTCTCCTGGTTGCGATGCTGTCATCGAGGTGTTTCGGTGACTTGGTGATATAGTAATATACAACACCACTACATGCAAGCACTCAGGGCAT
This sequence comes from Gammaproteobacteria bacterium, assembly GCA_034667905.1. Classification (GTDB taxonomy): domain Bacteria; phylum Pseudomonadota; class Gammaproteobacteria; order Steroidobacterales; family Steroidobacteraceae; genus Bog-1198. Next base: position 334,313 of record JAXDQK010000133.1, read on the forward strand.
TATTTTTTAGCGACTAACCTGTTGTTTTAAAAGGATTACTAGAAATACCCGAAAAATACTTCGGTCCAGAGAGGTGTTTTTCGGAGGTTCGCTCCGCGGTCCTTCGGTAAATGACGCCCCCGTAAACATTTCGGCTACCATCTTCACTTTTTCGCGGGAGTTCGCCATGAAGAAGCCAGTCACCGTTACCATCACGGGTGCCGCCGGCAACATCGGTTATGCGCTGGCATTCCGCGTCGCCTCGGGCCAAATGCTAGGGTCGGACCAACCGATCAACTTGAATCTGCTGGAGATCCCGGCCGCCAACGCGGCGGTGCAGGGCGTGGTCATGGAACTCAACGACTGTGCCTTTGCGACTCTGAATAACGTCACGGCCACCTCGGATGCCAACGAGGGATTCAAGGACTGCAATTTCGCGATGCTGGTGGGGGCGAGGCCGCGCGGCCCCGGCATGGAACGCAAAGACCTCCTGCTCGAGAACGCCAAGATTTTCTCCGCCCAGGGCAAGGCGCTCGACGCGGTGGCCAGCCGCGATGTGCGCGTGCTCGTGGTCGGCAACCCGGCCAACACCAATTCGCTCATCGCGCAGCGCAACGCGCCTTCGCTGCCCCACAATCGATTCACGGCGATGACGCGCCTCGATCACAACCGCGCGCTGGCTCAGCTCAAGGAAAAAGCCGGCGTGCCCTTGGGCGAAGTGAAGAAGGTCATCATCTGGGGCAATCATTCGGCGACTCAGTACCCCGACCTTCACCATGCCACGGTTGCAGGCAAGCCCGCGTTGTCGCCGGCGGACCAAAGCTGGTTCAAAGAGCGTTTCATTCCCACCGTGCAGCAACGCGGCGCCGCCATCATCAAAGCGCGGGGGACTTCATCCGCTGCTTCCGCGGCATCGGCCGCCATCGATCACGTGCACGATTGGATGCTCGGCACGCGTTCCGGTGACTGGGTGAGCATGGCCGTGCCGGCCGACGGCAGCTATGGGATACCCGAGGGGGTCATTTATTCGTATCCCGTCACCTGCAAGAACGGCGAATACAGCATCGTGCAGGGATTGGACATCAACGATTTCAGCCGCGAAAAAATGCAGGCGACGCACCGCGAATTGCTCGAAGAGCGAGACGGTGTCAAAGACTTGATCTAAGAACAAGGGGCAGTCCCATGCACGACCTGCTGCTCTGTGCCGGCATCGCTGTTGGCTGGCTGGTGTTGTTCGTGGGCGCTTTTTTCATCCTTGCCTATCGGCGAGCCAGTCTCGCACTCAGCACCGGCGTGATGCTCTTGTTGCTCGCCGTATATTGGGTGCAGGGCTCTGCGCCGCTTGCATGGAAAATCATCCTCTCGGTGCCCTTCGCCGTCTTGCTTCTGCTCAATATCCGGCCGCTGCGCATTCGCCTGATCACGCGGCCGTTCATGAAGAAATACCGCAAGCTGCTGCCTGCGATGTCGGCGACCGAACGAGAGGCGCTGGACGCCGGTACGGTGTGGTGGGACGGCGAGCTGTTCACCGGCGGCCCTGATTGGCACAAGCTGATGTCCGCCAAAGCGCCTGTGCTCAATGCCGCCGAGCAAGAGTTTATCGACGGGCCGTGTGAAGAGCTCTGCGCGATGCTCGACGACTGGGACATCACTCATCGGCGCGCCGACATGCCCGAGGCCGTTTGGTCGTTCATCAAATCCCGAGGCTTCTTTGCCATGATTATTCCGCGCCGTTACGGCGGGCTGGAATTTTCAGCGTATGCGCATTCGTGCGTGCTCATCAAAATCGCATCGCGCTCGACGACGGCATCCTCGACCATCGCGGTACCCAACTCCTTGGGACCGGCGGAATTGCTGCTTCACTACGGCACCGAGGCGCAAAAAGACCATTACTTGCCGCGGCTCGCGCGCGGCGAGGACGTCCCGTGTTTCGCGCTCACCGGGCCGCGCGCCGGGTCGGATGCGGCATCGATCCCGGATACCGGCATCATTTGCAGGGGGCAGTGGCAGGGCGCGGACATGGTCGGGATCCGCTTAAATTTCTCGAAGCGCTACATCACCTTGGCGCCCATCGCCACCGTGATCGGATTGGCTTTCCGGCTGTACGACCCCGATCATCTCATGGGGGAGAAAGCCGACTTAGGAATCACCTGTGCCCTGATCCCCCGCGACACACCGGGTGTGGAGATCGGGCGGCGCCATTTTCCTTTGAATATCCCGTTCCAAAACGGACCTATCCGGGGGCGCGATGTATTCGTGCCGCTGGATGCAATCATCGGGGGCTTTGCCACCGCCGGCCAAGGTTGGCGCATGTTGGTGGAACAGTTGTCGGTGGGCCGCTGCATCTCGCTGCCCTCCAGTGCCACGGGCGGCGCGCAGGCAGCCGTGTACGCCTCGGGCGCGTACGCGCGAATCCGGCGGCAGTTCAACACACCTATCGGCAGCTTCGAGGGGATCGAGCAGGTCCTGGCGCGGATGGCGGCGCGTACTTATATTATCGATGCCGCGCGCTCAGTGACGGCCGGAGCCATCGACGGCGGGGAAAAACCCTCGGTGCCGTCCGCCATGCTCAAATATCACGCCACGGAAATCGGCCGCATGATCGCCAACGATGCCATGGACGTGCATGGGGGCAAGGGGATATGCCTCGGACCTAAAAATTATTTGGGGCGCGGCTATCAGATCGTTCCGGTCGCAATCACGGTCGAGGGGGCCAATATCCTGACGCGCAACTTGATCATTTTCGGTCAGGGGGCCGTGCGCTGCCATCCGTTCGTCTTGAAGGAGATGAATGCGGCGAAAAATCCGGATCGCGAGGCAGGCGTGCGCGAATTCGATCGAGCCGTCATCGGCCATGTCGGGTTCGCCATCTCCAACGCAGTTCGCTCGCTGGTGCTGGGTTTGACCTCGGCACGCTTCACGCGAGTTCCCCGCCAAGGCGCAACTGCGCGCTTCTTTCAGCACGTCAACCGGTACAGCGCCTCGTTTGCCCTGGCAACGGACGTCGCCATGCTGGCGCTCGGCGGATACTTGAAAAAGAAAGAAACGCTGTCCGCGCGTCTCGGGGACGTGCTGTCCTCCATGTACTTGGCTTCGATGGTGCTCAAGCATCACGAGAATCAAGGACGAGAGCCCGCGGATCTTCCCCTGGTCGAATGGGCCTGCCGCAGTCTCTTGTATCAGGCACAAGAACAGTTGCACGGGTTCTTGCGCAATTTTCCCAATCGTCCGCTGGCGCTGTTCATGCGGCTGTTCATCTTCCCGCGCGGATTGGCTTATTCGCCGCCCAGCGACCGGTTGGGTCTTGCCATCGGCGAACTGGTCATGAACCCGACGGCCAGCCGCGAGCGCCTCAGCACCTATATCTATAAGACCCAAGACGAGCACAACCCTCTCGGCCAACTGCAGGAGGCGTTGATTCTCGCAACCATGGCCGAGCCTTTGGAGAAGCGCATTCGCATCGAGGGCGTAAAAACCGGGCGTGTGACCGCACTCGACCTGCCGGGCCAGGTCATGCAGGCGCGCACCCTCGGCATCATCAGCGAGGCGGAAGCCGAAGTGCTGGAGAATTACGATGCCAAGGTGATGGACATCATCAACGTCGATGATTTCGAGCCGCACGAATTGGGCATCGGCGCTTAAACTTCGATGAGCACACCCGAGCCGCCCGCTCCCCCGCCGGCGCACTGCAAGAATTGCGGCGCCGCGCTGACGGGACGATTCTGCGCAAGCTGCAGCCAGGCCGCCGATGTGCATGTCCCGACCACCTGGGAACTGATGCACGAATTTTTGGAGGGTCTGACACACTCGGATTCCAGGCTGTGGCGAACCTTGACTTATTTGTGGTTCAAGCCCGGAAAGCTCACGCAGGAATTCATCGCAGGCAGGCGCATCGCGTACTTGCCGCCATTCCGGCTTTACCTGATTTTGAGCATTGTCTTTTTTCTGATCGCCTCATTTGCCCACACTCGTCTGGAAGTCATTCGCTTTGACGACCCCTCTGCACCGCGCACTCCGCAGCGCATCACGAGTTGCGACGACGTGAACTTCCTGACCTTTGCCCAGCATCCTGGCTGGAACCAACGGATCAAGCGTGCGTGCGAGGCCATCGTGCGCGATAACGGCAATAACTTGCAGCACCTGGCCATCGGCACCATGCCCAAGGCCATGTTCCTGTTTTTACCGCTGATCGCATTCCTGCATATGCTGCTCTATTGGCGCCCGAGACACCGCTACGCCGAACACCTGCTGTTTTTCGTTCACGTACACGCGTTCTATTTCTCGGTGGCCATCATCCTGATTTCCGCCGGCAACGCGGCCGACGCGTGGCCGAAGCTCGAGGGGACAGCCGGCGTGCTGGCGACGCTGCTCGGCTGGAGTCTGGCGATTTACACGCTGCTGGCCATGCGGCGGGTGTTTCATAGAAGCTGGTTCAACACCCTGGCCAAGGCGGTGGCACTCTTCTTCGTCTATATGGTCGTGTTCGGCATGACGGTGGGCGCGGTATTCGTGTATGCCGCCCTGCAGTTGTAAGATGGGGTTTTGAACGGGGGAGAGCCGCATGAATCGTCTAGTACTCGCGTTGGGAGTCTGTTTACTGGCCGCGTTTGCCGTGGCCGCGGATCGCTTGGCGCCGCCGGCCGGGGCGGAAGTGTATTTTATCGAGCCGCACGAGGGCGCGAAGGTGCACAGCCCCGTTACCGTAAAGTTTGGGCTAAAGGGCATGGGAATTGCGCCGGCAGGGATCAAGTTCGACAACACGGGGCACCACCATCTCTTGGTCGACATGGATGTAAGGGAGGTGCAGCTCGACGCGCCGATGCCAGCGACCGACAAGCTACTGCATTTCGGCAAGGGCCAGACCGAGACTTCCCTCGCCTTGCCTCCGGGCAAGCACACCCTGCAGCTCGTGTTCGCGGATTACCTGCACCAGTCCTTCGATCCGCCCCTGGTTTCGAAGAAAATCACCATCACCGTGGAATGATCCATCCATGCGGCGCAGCGACGCCCGCGCGATACTGCATATCGACATGGACGCCTTTTACGCGTCCGTGGAGGAGCAGGATCGCCCTGAGCTGAAAGGCACTCCGCTGATTGTCGGCGGTACGGGCGGGCGCGGCGTTGTCGCCGCCGCCAGCTATGCCGTGCGCCGCTTCGGCGTTCATTCGGCCATGCCCATGCGCGAGGCCCTGCGCCTGTGCCCGGACGCGATCGTGGTGCACCCGCGAATGGCGCGATACCAGGAAGTTTCCGACCAGGTATTCGCGATTTTTCACGAATTCACCCCCGTGGTGGAAGGACTGTCCTTGGACGAGGCCTTTCTCGACGTGACGGCCAGCCGGCAACTCAAAGGGGACCCGGAGGTGATCGGCGCGGAGATTCGCCGGCGCATAGCCAAGCAAACCGGACTGACCGCCTCGGTGGGTATTGCTCCCAACAAATTATTGGCGAAGATTGCCTCGGATTTGAACAAGCCGGACGGGATGTGCCGCATCGATGCGGCCAATCTGCGCGAGATCTTGGATCCCCTGCCGATCCACAAATTGTTCGGCGTCGGCCAAAAAACCCTGCCTACGGTGCTCGCAGCCGGCATTCGAACTTTCGGCGACGCACGCCTTGCCGGCAATGAAATGCTGTGGCGTGCCTTCGGCAAGCATGGCAACGCCATGCGCGACCGGGCCAGCGGGCTCGATGACCGGCCCGTGCAAGCGGATCGCGAAGAGAAATCCATCAGCGCGGAAGAAACGTTCGACGTCGACATTCGCGCAGCGGGAGAGCTCAAGTCGCAGCTCCGGCATTTGGCGGATCGGACCACCTCCAGACTACGTGCGCACAAGCTGCTCGCGGGAACGGTGAGCGTCAAGATTCGGCGTGCCGACTTCACCACCTACACTCGGCAACGCACGCTGGAGCCTGCCACCCAAGACACCGACACGGTGTCCGCGGCGGCCGAAGCGCTGCTGACTGCCTGGCTGGCCTCGCAACCTCAAGCGGCGGTGCGGCTGTTGGGGGTGGGCGTCAGCGATCTGCAACTCTTACGGCAGTCGGACCTTTTCGAAGGATCGCTGCCCGATCAGGGATCCCGGCTCGATTCGGCCGTGGACGGCATTCGTGACCGCTTCGGCGCGGGACTGTTGACCCGCGCCAGCCGGCTTCCCCGCGGCACTCCCCACGGAAACTAATGGCCCGAAGGTATAATCCTAGTACCCCATGTACACCAGCTTCTTTGGGCTGACGGAAAAGCCCTTCGCCATCACACCGGACCCGCGGTATCTCTATTTGAGTGAGCGGCATGCCGAAGCGTTGGCGCATTTGCTGTATGGCATCAATGAGTCCGGCGGGTTCATTCAGCTCACCGGGGAAGTGGGTACGGGCAAGACCACGGTGGTGCGCACGTTGCTATCGCGCGTGCCGCATCATGCCGATGTCGCGGTGATTCTCAATCCGCGCGTTACTCCGGTGGAATTTTTGCTGACCATTTGCGAGGAACTCGGATTGGTCATCGCGGAGGCCGATCGCGACAGCGTCAAGCAGCTGGTAGATGCACTGAATCGGCGCTTGCTCAGCGCGCACGCGGAAGGCCGCCGGATCATCGTGCTGGTGGACGAGGCGCAGAATCTATCCATCGACGTGCTCGAGCAGGTGCGGCTACTGACCAATCTGGAGACACCCACGCAAAAGCTGCTGCAAATTATTTTGATCGGGCAGCCGGAGCTTCGCGAATTGCTCGATCGAACGGATCTGCGCCAGCTGGCTCAGCGAATTACCGGGCGCTACCACCTGAAGCCGCTCTCCCGCGAGGAAACCAAGGGCTATGTCCGGCATCGGTTGCGCGTTGCCGGCGCAACGGAGGACATATTCACGCCGTCGGCATTGGTTGAATTGCATCGCCTGTCGCTGGGAATTCCGCGAGTGATCAATGTCGCGTGCGATCGGGCTCTGTTGGGCGCCTACACTCAAGAGACGAAAAAAATCACCGCAGGCTTGGTGCGCCGCGCGGCAGGCGAAGTCTACGGGCGCAGAATCATGCCCGCCTGGTTGAGTTGGATCGTCGGATCCCTGGGCGCGGCGGCGCTCGCCGGCACGCTGTTTCTGGGCTGGCAATACCTGCGCCATCAGAATTCGGCGTTGAGCGCATCGCGCGCCTCGAAGACTGCTGCCATATCCACGTCCGCTGCGCCCGTGGCGCCGCCGCCGGTTGTGGCGCCAGCGGCGGCTCCGCATAAGCTTAAGTCCGTCAATGCACTGCTCGAAGCCAATGAGGCAAACACCACCGACGCGGCGGCATTCCGCCGCCTGCTGTCGCTGTGGGGAACGGCATTGTCGGATGATCGAGATCCATGCGGGCAGGCCGCCAAAGCGGGGCTCGCGTGCCTGGATCAGCGCGGCTCCTGGACCCAGGTAAGAACCCTCAATCGGCCAGCCATCCTGACGCTGACCGATGAGCGCGGCCAGCGCCATCGTGTTGTCTTGTCCAGCCTGGATGACACGACCGCGACCTTGAACTTGGGCGAGCATAACGAAAAGGTGTCGCTCGACGACTTGTCGCGGGACTGGTTCGGCGAATTTACCGTCATCTGGAAACCCAAAACTTTGCGCACCCGGTTGCTGTCGTTGGGCATGCAGGGGGACGAAGTTCGCTGGCTGCGGCGCAGCCTGAATGCCTTGGCCGGCGGCGCATCGGATCCGGAACATGCCGATGTATACGACCAAGAGTTGGCGATTGCCGTGCAGAATTTCCAGCGCGAGCATCGGCTCAACGTCGATGGAATCGCCGGAGTCCAAACACAAGTCGTGCTCGATACCGCCTTGGCCGATCCAAGCTCGCCTTTATTGCTGTCCGGCGCGCTGCGCGGAGGTTAGGGAATTTTTATGTCATTCATTCTCGACGCATTGAAGAAATCGGAAATCGAACGCCAGCGCCAATCCATGCCCGGACTCATGGACACGCCCTCGGCCCGCCGGCGCGGCGGCCTGCCGCTCTGGGCGGTGCTGCTCGGCGCCCTGTTGGTGATCAACGTTGCGGTGCTCGCCGTGATCTTGATGCGAAATTCCGTGCCGGCCGGCGCCACCCCGGTTGCCGCACCGAAGAAACGTGCCGACGCGCCAGGCGCCGATGCGCCGCGCGCCGACGCGCCGGCGGCGGCCTCGGACACGCAGCCGCCGCTTCAGCATTTCAGTCCCTTAGACCGGCCACCGGTCTATGCCCCGGAAATTCCCGTGACTGCGGCGGACGGATCTTCCTCGGACAGCGGCGCAGCGGCGCCCGGCGCAGGTCCGCTCGCTCTTCACGCCGCTCCGCAGCGTTCCGCGCCGCGGCCTGCGCTGCGCCGGCCCGAGCCGGTATTGATCGACGAAGATGCCCAAGCTGACAACGCGGAAGTGTTGCCCTCGATCAACGAGCTCAACCTGTCGGGGACGCAGGCCTTGCCCGAGCTGCACTTGGACGTGCATGTCTACGCGACCAAGCCGGCCGAACGTTTTGTTTATATCAACATGCGCAAGTATCACGAAGGCAATTCCCTGTCAGAAGGCCCGGTGCTCGAGCGCATCCGCCGCGACGGCGTGGTTTTAAGCTACCGAGGATTGCGGTTCTTTATGCCGCGGCAATCATGATCTACCGCCGTCGGCCAAGCGACGCAGCGCATCACCCGTTATCCGGTAGTTGACCCAGCTCGCGTCGGACTGCGCGCCCAGCGATTCGTAAAAATCACGCGACGGTCGGTTCCAGTCGAGGACTTGCCATTGAAAACGGCCGCAGTCGCGCTCCAGCGCCAACGCGGCCAGAAACTTCAGCATGGATTTGCCGATAGCACGCCCGCGGTACTGCGGGCGCACGAACAGATCTTCCAGGTACAGCCCCGGTTTTCCGAGAAAAGTGGAGAAATTGTGGAAGTACAACGCGAAGCCCGCCTCGTCGCCGTCGATCCGGGCAATCAGCGCTTCAGCGCGAGGCGTCGCGCCGAACAGCGCCTTATGTATGGACGCCTCGGTAGCGATGCTCTCATGCCGCAATTTTTCGTAATCGGCTAGTTCATTGATCAGGCAAAGAATCAGCGGCACATCCGCCGGTGTTGCGGGTGAGATGTTGAGCGCGGAAGGTTGTGCCATGGCTTCAAGTCCCAGTGGGCGCGTTGTGCCCGATCATGCGATGATAATCCCATGCGCAAGATTTTAACCCTGACCATGAGCGGTTTGGTGACCGTTCTGCCGTTGGCTCTGACGGTGTATGTGATCTGGTGGCTGGTGAATACGGTGGAGGGCTGGCTGCGCCGTGCGCTCATCGCCCTGCGACTGGTCAGTCCCGAGCATTACTGGCCCGGCTTGGGATTGATCGCAGGTTTCTTGATGTTGCTGTTTGTGGGCAGCGTGGTCAATGCATATGCAGGCCGCATTTTGCTCAAGTACTGGGATGATTTTTTGGGCCGGATCCCGTTTGTAAAAACACTGTACGGCGGCTTTCGCGATGTCGTGAGCTTGTTGCCTTCCGGCAGCGGCGAGAAGCGCGATCTGCAGCGCGTGGTGCTGGCGCACTTTGCCGACGTTCATGCCATCGGGTTTGTTACACGCGAAGACGTGCCCACGGTATTGTTCGCGCATGGTGGTCAAGATTGGGTGACGGTCTATTTTCCAATGAGTTACGCCTTTGGCGGCTATACCATTTATTTGCCCAAGGACCGGGTTCAGCCGCTGGACATTTCCGTCGAGGACGCGATGCGCCTGGCGATCACCGCAGGTCTAACAGCTGCCGGCAAGCGTAACAACTTTTAGCGGCTGGTTTGACTCGTGGTCAAACGTGCATTCAAATTTTTGATTCCGGTTCTTGCTCTGTGCCACCTAGGCGCAGCAGCGGCGAGCGCCGTTCCGCAAGCGTATTCCAATTCAGAACTCTATAAATTCAAAGCCTGGCGCGAGCAAGCCGTGCGCGTGCTTGCGGCCCGCGCGGATGCCAATTCCTTGGCGACCGCCGCGGCTTTGAGTTTCAGCGGCCGCGCGGTGCCTTCTGCCGCGGCCGCGGCGCTGCAACTGATCGCGCGCGCCAGCGAACTGTCCCCGGACAGCGCGGCAATCGATTGGCTGCATTTGCAGCTGTGCGCGGCAAGCCCCGGCTGCGACAGCCGAGATGTTGCGACCGTGTTGCGATGGGTGGATCCGGACAACGGCGCCGCATGGCTGGCGAGCTTGTCGACCGCCCACAAGGACAAAGATACAATCGAGATCGATCGAGTGCTTGCCGACATGGCGCGCGGCACCCGCTTCGATCTTTACTACAATCAGCTCCTGGTGCTCATGTTCGATGCGTTGAGCGCGGTGCGACGTCAATTGCCGAGCGGCGTGATTGCCTCGGACGCTGCGAAATTTACCGCACTCGCCGGCGTCGCCCGTGCGGAACTCATTCCGCCGCTGGCGCCGTTGGCAGCGGTTTGCCGGGAGCCCGCCGTGGGCGAACGGCGCGAAAATTGCCTGAAACTCGCGAAAATCATGCAGAAAGGCGACACCGTCATCGTGCAAATGACCGGCTTCAATATCGAGAAATTTCTGCTGCCGCCTGAAAGCAGGGAAGCCAAGAGTGCGGCGGATCGCAAGCGCCTGCTCGAGTGGCGCACGGCGGCCGCGGAGAACTTAGATGCTTCGATCTTGCCCTGGACGCGAAACACGCGGACCCGGTCGCGGCTCGCGGAGATGCGCTTGAGGCCGCGCGAGGAAGATGTTTGCATTGCATTGTTGAGGGAACACAAAATGGCGCTCGAACCGGCGGAGAATCACCGATGATCGATTTGTACTATTGGCCCACGCCCAACGGCCACAAAATTACTTTATTTCTGGAAGAAACGGAGATGCCTTACAGCATCGTGCCCGTGAATATCGGCAAGGGCGAGCAGTTCAAGCCGGAATTCCTGGCTATCTCGCCGAACAATCGAATGCCGGCCATCGTCGATCACACGCCGCTGGAGCGCGGCGCGCCCATCTCGGTATTCGAATCCGGTGCGATACTCGTGTATCTCGCGGAGAAGAGCGAGCAATTCATTCCCAATGACTCGCGCGGCCGAGTCGAGGTTTTGCAGTGGCTGTTCTGGCAAGTGGGCGGACTCGGCCCGATGGCCGGACAGAACCATCATTTCGCGAGATACGCACCCGAAAAAATTCCCTATGCCATCGATCGTTACGTCAAAGAGACCAATCGTCTCTATGGCGTGTTGAACAAGCGGCTGGCCGACCGGGAATTCGTCGCCGGCGCCTATTCCATCGCCGACATGGCGTGCTATCCATGGATAGTTCCCTATGAGTCGCAAGGGCAGAGGCTGGAGGATTTTCCGCATCTGAAGCGATGGTTCGAGGCCGTCAAGGCGCGTCCGGCCACCGTCCGAGCCTACGAGAAGGGCGCCGAATTCAGCAGCAGTCCGACCATGACCGAAGAGGCGAGGAAAGTACTGTTCGGTCAAACGGCTGATAGCGTTACTAAGCGCTGAACGTCGGTTTGACATAATCTTGCGGCTTGACGGCGCCGACCGTTAGTGCTGTAATTTCTGTCATGACAGAAATAGAAGAAAAGACTTTCAGCACCCTGGCCCCGGCGGTGAGACGATTCGTCGCGCATTGGGGCAGCATGGGCGATCATTGGGGCGTCAATCGCTCCGTCAGCCAAGTGCACGCGCTCTTGTATCTGGCCGAGAAGCCGCTCACTGCCGAAGATATTGCGGCGGCGCTGGGAATGGCGCGCTCAAATGTATCGACGTCGTTGCGTGAATTGCAATCTTGGGACCTGATTCGCCGCGCCCCGGTGCTCGGTGACCGCCGGGACTTCTTCGTAGCGGAGACCGACATCTGGGCGGTCGTGACCCGTATCGCGGCGGGCCGCAAGGCGCGCGAACTCGATCCTGCCGCGGCTGCGCTGCGCGACTGTCTGGCGGCCGCTTCCACCGACAAGGATGTGAGTGAGGTGGCCGTTGCGCGGCTTAGGGAGATGTTGGATTTTGTCGATCGCAGCGGCCGCTGGTACGAGCAGATGTTGGCGCTGCCCCGATGTCAAGTGTCCGCACTGATGAAAATGGGCGGCGGCATCGCGCGATTTTTGGGCCGCGGAGTCGGCGCCGTGAAACGCCGGGGGGCCGCCTAGCCGCGGCCCTACGCATGCGTGCGCAACGGAATCATGTCACGCGCGTGCCGATCGCCGGGGATGGCGAGCGGTCTGAAAATCGCTTTGCCGATCTCGCCGGAGAGGCATGGAATGAGCTTCCCTTAGCCGTAAGACGGCGATTCTCGCGTCATTTGAGCGATGGCGAGCGTGTGGTTTACCTCGGCGAGGTGGCGCATACCCGCTTGAGCCGGACGGGTTGGCTGCTGGCCCAGGTGGCGAGGATCGTCGGTTCTCCGTTGCCGCTCGAAAGGAGTGAACGCACGGCGGTGTCGGTGCTGGTGACCGGATGCGAGCGTTTGGGCGGGCAGGCATGGACACGCATATACGATCGCGCTCACGGCTTGCCGCAAGTGATCCAGAGCACCAAGCGATTCGGCGGCGCGACGGGCCTTGAGGAAATGGTGGGCTGCGGTGTCGGCATGCGGCTCAAGCTTAGTGTGCGCGAACGAGCACTGGTCTTCAGAAGCGCCGGCTATTTCCTGCGCTGCTTTGGAATCGAACTATCCCTTCCCCTGTGGATGACGCCGGGCGTGATCGAGGTCGTTCACCGCGAGGAGTCGCTCGGCCGATTCAGCTTTTCTTTGAGCGTCGAGCACGCTTGGGCAGGACACATCATCGATCAGGTTGCATTTTTCGAAGGAGGTTCCCCATGACCACTGAATTTGCCTCGACTGCAGTGGAGGGTGACATCAGGAGCGGCTCCGTGTGTCGGGCGTTGATGTCTGCGCAATGGAACTCCCTCGCCCCAGCCATTCGCGCGGTCCATGAGCGTCGGCCCGTGACGCTCGTCGGAAGAGCCACCGTCGTGCGCGGGTGGGGTTTGATGTCGCGTCTATTTGGATGGGCGAGCGGCCTGCCGCCGGATCAGCACAATGGTCCGGTCCGAGTACTCCTGGAAAACACGCATGGCGCAAGGCGGGAACGCTGGACACGTTATTTCGGAACCGCTCCGCCCATGCGCTCAAGCTTGCGCCGGGCGGGAGATTGCGTCGATGAGACCGTCGGCCTCACGCGGCTGCGATTTAAATTCTCGCTGGAAGGCGGCTCGATTCGCTGGACCGCGATTGCCGGGCGCACCTTAGGCGTGTCTTGGCCGCAATCGTGGCTCAAGGGCATTGATGCCAGCGAATCTCACCGCGGCAACCGCTATTACTTCAACGTGCGTGCCGCACTTCCTGGAATTGGGCTCATCGTGCACTACGTTGGCGAGCTCGACGTGGTGAACGCATGAGCGATCATCTCGAGCCGCCGACGGTCGTATTCGACGCCGTGTGCGTGCTGTGCTGCGCAGGCCTCAAGTGGATCGTGCGTCACGATAAGCGCGCTCATTGGCGCTTCCTGGCCATGCAATCGGAACGTGGCGCCGCCGCACTCACCCGCGCCGGAATTTCGCCGCAGGCACCGGCGAGCTTCCTCGTGCTGTACCAGGGTCGATGCTACAGCGAGTCGGAGGCGTGCCTGGTCATCGCGCGGGACGTGGGCGGCATTTACAAGCCGCTCGCTGCCGCGGCTCGCATCGTGCCGCGGTCGATTCGCGATTGGGTGTATCGCCTCATCGCACGCAACCGTTATGCATGGTTCGGCCGCCTCCAGAGTTGCTACGTGCCGCTTCCCGGCGAAGCGCACCGGTATTTGCCGGATTGAGCAAATCAGCGGTTCTCATCCTCGGTGCGTTCGGCACATTCGGCCGACGGATAACCCATGCACTTTCGCAAACGCCCGGTCTGGCCATCATAGCGGCAGGGCGAGGCGTACCGGCCCGTGTCGCCGGGCAAAGAGCGGGTATGTCCACACTCGCCATCGACGCCCATGACCTGACTGGGGCACGACTCGAGGAATTGAACCCGGCCGTCCTGATCGACACGGTAGGACCCTTTCAGGGTCGGGATCGAACGCTCGCCAGGGCGTGCGCCATCCAAGGCATCCACTACATCGACTTGGCGGATGGGCGAGGATTTGTCGAGAACGTGAAGCTCTTGAATACGCTGGCCCTACAAAACGATGCGCTGGTCATCAGCGGCGCCTCCACCCTTCCGGCCCTTTCTTCTGCGGTCATCAAGCATCTGGAAAGCGCATTTTCCGCGATCGAAGAAATCGAGATCGGCATCGCGCCGGGCTGCTCAGGTCCGCGGGGACTCGCCACCATCCGTTCCGTGCTGGGATACGTGGGCAGGCCGATTCCGATCTGGCGTGAATCGGCGCTTTCGGGCGCGCACGGTTGGGGAGCTACCACGCGCCATCGATATCCATCTCCCGTGGGCGCGCGCGGCTTATCGCTGATCGATGTTCCCGACACGTTCCTGCTGCCGGCCGCATACCCGAAGCTTAAGCGGCTTGCCGTGCGCGCCGGCTACGAGGTCGCTGTCGTGCACCACGCGCTGTCTTTCCTCGGATACCTGGTGCGCATGGGACTGATCCGCGACCTGCCTCGCCATGCGGTACTCCTTCAGCGTCTGGCGGCGTGGTTTGACGGCTTTGGCAGCGATAACGGCGCGATGCATGTGCTGGTGCGCGGCCGCGACATCAACGGCCGGCCGCAAAGCTGCACCTGGACCCTCGTCGCGGAGCGGGGAGACGGGGCGCAGATTCCGGCAACAGCCGCGGTGGTGCTCGCTAAAAAGCTGCTCCGCGTCGGCGGCTATGCGCCGATTGCGGCTCGAGGCGCAGTGCCCGCCATGAATCTGTTGAGCCTGGCGGAATTCGAGCGGGAATGGCGTTCGCTCGCCATTCACACGTCGCAGAGCACGCAAAGCTCGCCGGCGGTCGCCGCCGGTAGCCTCAAGGCCCCTGTATGTCGTGCGCCTTGAACCAGGCCAGCACGTAAGCCGTCTTGCCGATCAACAGGCTCGGCCGCGCCGAAATATCATGGGAAGCATTGGGAACACGCACCAGCGCCGTATCGACTTTGCGAAGTTTCAAGGCTTGATAGAATTGTTCGGCTTCGCTTGACGGCGTGCGGTAGTCCACCTCGCCCGTCATCAGCATGGTCGGCGTCTTCACATTGCCGACGTACGCCAGCGGCGATCGCTTCCAATACGCCTGCATGTCATCCCAGGGAAACTCGCCGAACCAATAGCGGTAGAAATAATTGGTCATGTCGCCGGTCAGCACGAAGCTGGTCCAGTTGATCACAGGCTTGACCACTACGGCGGCTCGAAAGCGATCGGTGTGCCCGACGATCCACGCGGTGAGCACGCCGCCGCCGCTGCCGCCCGTGACGAACAAGCGCTCCGGGTCGACATAGCCGCGCGCCAACACCGCATCCACGCCCGAAATGAGGTCGTCGTAGTCTTTGTTGGGATAGTCGTGATGAATCAGATTGGCGAACTCCTCGCCATAGCCCGTGCTGCCGCGCGGATTCATGTACAGCACCACGTAGCCCGCCGAGGCATAGAGCTGGATTTCGGCGGCAAAGCTCGGCGCATACATGGCGAACGGACCACCGTGGATTTCCAACACGAAGGGATATTTTTTCGAAGGATCGAAACCCGGCGGCTTGACGATCCAGCCTTGCATGCGCCGATGGTCGGCTGAGGAATCGAACGTGATTTCCTCCAGCGCACCGACGGTTCGCTGTGCAAGCAGGTTGTCGCTCAAGTTGCCTAAGGTCACGATGTCGCGCATCGAGGTGCCGGTGGCAAGCGCCGAGGGGGCCGTCGGGCTCGCTTTGGTAAAGGCGAATCGGCCGTTCGCGGAAATCGAAAACGAACCTCCCGCGTAGGGACGGGAGACATCGCCACCCCCCGCGCCGTCGGCAAGCACGCGCATTTTGCCTTGCAAGTCGACGGCGGCGATCTTGATCGACCCATGATCATCGTATTGGAATACCAGTTGCTTAGCGTCGCCCAGCCATTTCGGCGAGGCGGCATCCCGGTCGAGGCCGGCCGTGATCGAGTGCGAATGGCTGCCGTCGCTGTCCATGACATAGAGCTGAGTGGCCTGGTACCCCAATTGCTTGTCATCGAAGCCCAAGTACGCAATGTGCTTGCCGTCGGGAGAGGGCACCGGATGACGATCGGGACCGCGGCGGTCCGTGAGCGCATGAATGGAGTCGTCCGCCAGGTCGATGCGGTAGATCTCACTGTCCAAGGGGTCGTAGTCCGCATCCGCGCGGCGGTTTGCGCCCACCAGCACGCCGCGCCCATCCGCCGTGAAAGCCGGCGGACCCTGATGATCGAAATCGCCGTGCGTCAGCTGGCGCGCGGCACCGCCATCGGCGGACACCATGAAGACCTGGTTGAAGGTGCTCGGCAAATACCCTTCGCCGTCGGCGCGGAAAACCATCCGATCGATCAATTTCGGCGGGTCCGCCCATTTGGCATTTTTCGGCGTTTCCGGCAACTCGACCTTCAGAGGCTTGCGTTCTTGCGCCACCGGCATGGTGAAGGCCAGCCATTTTCCATCCGGCGACCATGCAAGGCCGCTGGGTGCATCGGTAAAGTTGCTGATCGGCGCAGTCACGCCGCTTGCCGTCCAATACATGAAGAGCTGCATGGAGCCGTCGGCCGCACGGGAGACGTAGGCAATGCGTGTGCCATCCGGCGACCAGCGCGGCGAACCGCTGGTCGGCGCACTCGACAAAGGCCGTTCGTTCTTGCCATCGCTCCCGACCAGCCAGACGCTGCCCCGGGCTCGGTCCGTTTTGATGTCAAACCCCGAGCGCACGTAAGCGATGCTGCGTCCATCGGGCGAGACCTGCGGATCCGCGGCCCATTGCAGATCGAAGACATCGAGCGGTTTGAATGCCGGTTTCTGCGTTTGTGCAAAGCCCGGCGCACTGACGCCTAGGATCAGAAGCGCTGCGGAAAATCTCAAGCTCACCGAAATCTTTCTCATTGATGTCTCTTAGCCGGCTGCCCAGCAGTAACGTTGATGTTCATCCACGATTCCCACAGCCTGCATGAAGGCGTAACAAATGGTTGAGCCGACGAATTTGAAGCCCTTTTTCTTGAGAGCCTTGCCCATCGCATCGCTGTGCTTGGTCGATGGGGCGATGTCGCCGAGATACAGCGGCCGGCGGCGCAGGACCTTGCCATTCGTGAACTGCCAGAGGTAGTCGCTGAAAGTCCCGTGCGATGCGCGGATTTCAAGGTAAGCGCCGGCATTGGCGATAAATGCGTCCACCTTGAGCCGGTTTCTGATGATGCCGGGATCGAGCAGCAGACGGCGGCGCTTCGCCGCGTTGTAGCGGACCATTTTTTCAGCGTCGAAATTATCGAAGGCCTGCCGGTATGTCTCGCGCTTGCGCAGCACCGTGATCCAGCTTAGGCCCGCCTGCGCCCCTTCGAGACACAGCATTTCAAACAGCGGTTGATCCTCGCGCACCGGCACGCCCCACTCGTTATCGTGATAGGCCAGGTACAGCGGGTCCGGCGGGCACCAGGCGCAGCGCAATTTGCCGTCCGCATGGCGCTGGGCCTTGAGCTTGCGACGATCGATCGGCACCGAAGGCGATCAATGCGCCTTGGCGGCGATGACCTCTATTTCCACCAGCGCCCCGGGCGCGGCAAGACCTGCCACTTGAACAGCGCTGCGTGACGGCTTGTTGGGTTGATCGGCGGTGGCAAAGAATTGCTTGTACCCGGCCATCATTCCGGCGAAATCCATTTTGTTGTCTTTGGCCGGGTCGGCCACCAGAAATACGGTCATTTTCACCACGTCGCCCATGGTGAGCCCAAGCCTGGCGAGCGTTCCTTTGATCGCGTTGAGCGCCCCGACGGTTTGAGTCTCCGTATCCCCGTAAGCGGCGGTGCTGCCTTTCGGCGCATCCTTGTTGATCACCGGCGCCAACGCACCGCTCAAGAAGTACGTGTCGGTGCCGCCTTTGACCGTCACCGCAGAGGAGATCGGGAAGTCACTGCCGTCCAGCGGCAAACGCTCAACCTTCTTTTGGTCGGCCGCCCACAGCGGTGCCGCCGCCAGAAACGTAAGAGCGCCGGCGGCGAGAATGAGCTTGCGCCCACGATTCATGCTAGACATCGCATCCCCTTTCCACTGATTTTAAATGTGCAATCGGACAGCGTGACGCACTTTATAGACCAATTCAATGCAATCCACACCGCGTGTGCGGCGAGCGGTGCTGCGGATTTCGTGCATGAGCTTGAGCAAAACCCGCGTGCTCAAGTCAGCCGTCATGCTCGCCTTCGGATCGACTCCCAGGTGCAGCACCGCGAATCGCTCGTGAGCCGAACGAACGAACACGGCGACGCCGACCGGTCGGCCCTCTTCCGAGACTGCGAACAGGGTTTGGACACCCTCGATGTCGCCGACGCGCACGCGTAAACCGCCGTCCTGCTCAAAGATTTCCGGTACGCCATAGGTGTCGATGGATTGTTGAATCCCGGTGCGTACCCGATGCTGGTTGACGTTGAAGAACAGCAGCTGTTCCAGGGCTGGACGCTGCTGCGAAGCGAGTTTCGAGGTGATGCCAATTGACGCGCCCAATGAACCCCCGAGCATCTTCGCCACTAAATGAGCCACCAGTCACAGAACTCAATTGACGCGGTGCAACAGCGGTTGTCAGCGCCTCAAGACTCCGTATCGTATAGCCGTCGTCCGCGGAATGACACTGGGTTAAGCGGTCGCCAGGCCATTGCTGCACTGCCGCACGGCTGCGCCCGGTCCACATTATTGGCTCGAAAGGTAAACCATTGGTACTAGCTTCCGAAGACGGCACGCTGGAAGCGCTGAAATTCAGCCTAGCGAGCGACCTCGTCGAACTCGTCATCCTCACCACCGACGATGAGTTTCTGAGGACTTTGCGCGCGGCGCTGGGCGATGAGAGACGATTGTGGCACGTCCCGTCCTCGGACAAGGTCAGCGATCTCTTGGTGGCCGGTCAGGTCGGTATTTTGGTGCTCGATGCGCAGGCGCTGCATGAGGCGGCCAATTTATTCGTCGAGCACATCAAGCGTCAGTTCCCCGATCTGGTCGTGGTCGCCGCCGGCCATCGCGGCGACGAAACTTCGCTTGCCGGCATCATCAGCTCAGGACTGGTTTACCGCTTCATTCACAAGCCCATGTCGCCGGCGCGCGCAAGATTGTTCGCGGAAGCCGCCATCAGAAAATACCAAGAGCAGCGCCGCCGTGCCGCCGAATCGCCGCAGCGCAAAAGAGCCGCCGAGCCAGGCCGCATTTGGCTGATCGGCGCCGCCGTCGCCGCGCTGGCAGTGATCGCCGTCATCGTGGCCCTCACGCATCGGGGCGCCGAGAAGCCAGCGGCCGTGCACCTTGAGGATATGACCAAGCCGGCGGACACCGCGCGGGCGGATCAGGCCGAAGTCCATGCGCAGCAGATGGCGCGCGCGCAAAATGCCTTTTTGGAGCAGCTCAAAGCGGCGCAACTCAAAGCGGGGCAGCCCCCGCCCGCGCAACCTGCGCAATCGCAGCCACCTCAGCAACCGCGCGACACGTCTCCACGCGATCACGTCACACCGCTCGTCGATCTCGCGGCGCGCCGCCTCGCCGACGGCCCTTTGATCGACCAGGATCGCGACGATGCGCGCGCGAGCGTTTTGCTCGAGGGCGCGAACGGTGTAGCCGAAGCCGCGGATATCGAGAAGCAGCGAGACCTTGCCGGCGCCCTCAAGCAAGCCGATGTGGATTCCTGGAGTACGCTTCTTAAAAACGCCAATGAACGGTTGCTGCAGGACAGGTTGATCGAGCCAGCGAAGGATTGCGCGAAGTATTTTTATTTGGCGCTGAAGCAGCTTGAGCCGGGCAATGCGGCGTTAGCGCCGCTGCTGCAGGACCTCGGCACACGATTGACTGCCAAGGCGCGCCGCGCGCTGATTCTTGGGCAATATGACGCCGCGAAAACCTGGCTGGATGAGGCGGGAGCGGTCGGCTTCGGCTCGGCCGAACTGAGCTCAGCGCAGCACGATCTCGATGCCGTTGTCGCCAAACAAAATTTCATGGCCAATCTGGTGCCGTCGAGCCAGCTGAAACTGCTCAAGGCGGTTCAACCGGTCTATCCGATCAAAGCGCAAGGCAAGACGGAAGGCTGGGTCGAGTTGGAATTTACCGTGTCCGAAAGCGGCAAGGTGCAGGACGTCGCCGTGCGCGCCGCCAGCGTGCCCGGCACCTTCGATGAGGCCGCGGTCAAGGCGGTATCGCAGTGGCGTTATCAGCCGGTGTTGCGCGACGCCAAACCGGTGGCGGTGCGCACCCAAATCCGAGTTCGCTTCAGCCTGTCTTGAGCTTAAGTGCGGCGGTTTCCGGCTCCTGGGTCAACGCGCCGATTTCGGCGCCGATGCGCAAGTCTTCGACGGCTCCGAATGCGTGTTTGCGCACTATGCCGCGCCGATCGATCAACACCAAGCTTGGCGTGCCGCGCATTTTGTAACGCTCCATGGTGAGTGGAATCGGGCTGGTCGGATTCGGTTGATCCAAGGCGATGGGAAATTTCAAGCAATATTCATGGATGCAAGCCTTCAGCACCGCCGTGTTGAAGGCGTCGTGATGCTCGAAGGTCGTATGAATGCCGATCACGGTGACGTCTTCCGGCGCGAAGGTTTCGTAGATTCTGCGTGCCTGAGGCAGGCCGGACGCGATGGAAGTTGGGCACAGCACTTGAAAGGCTGCCAACACGACCACCCTGCCGCGCAGGGTGGAAAGGCTCAAGGGTTTATCGGTGTTGAACCAGGCCTGAACCAGCAGGTCCGGCGCCATAGTCATGGGAATCGTCATAAATAGAAACTCGCCGCAAGCGGTTCACGCCGCAGCGCATCCTTCATCGGTTTTTTTAAAGATAACCTTAATCGCTTAAGGTTGGAAGCAGCTTAGCGGTTCGCTGACCCAATGAAATTGTCTTTCTCGCGGCGCTTACGTTCGGCGACCTCTTCGCGGTCCACGCTGACATTGATGGGCGCCTTGATACCGATGCGGACTTGAGCGCCGTTAACGGCCATCACGGTGACCTCCACATCATCGCCGATTCGCAACGATTCACCGGCCCGTCTAGTGAGTATGAGCATGCTGCATTTAGGCATGTGGGCGATTCTTTGCCTGTGGGCCATACCTTGAACCTCCTGTAGGACTGCACCGACAATCGGCGGCTGTCTGCAGGCATGGCGCACCCCGCCGCAGGGGCTACACTCATTTTTTAATCGGAGCCGCCATGAGCCAGCAGTCATTGAAACGCAACATGATTTGGGAGTGGGGCGCCCTGGCGTTGGCGGCGGCCCTGATAGGCAGCGTCTCGTTTGCCGACACGCCGGCCGCACCGAGTAGGCATTCAATGATGAAGGACTGCATGGCCAAGCAGAAGGCGAGCGAAGCGGGCCGCACCAAAGAAGACATGAAGAATTCGTGCCGGGACGCGACGAAAACGGAGAAGCAGAACGCCGACAAGGCGTCCAAGCATGATCAGCAGTCCAAGGAACCCAAGAGCTAGTGTTCGAGGGTCCGCTCGGCGCGTTCGGGCAGCGCCCAGTTGCTAACCGTGGCTTCGTAAATCGCGAGCTCTTCCAGCAAGTCTTCGAACCGCTGCGCTTTGCCCATGGCGAAGCCCTGACCATAGTCCACGCCGAGATCCGTCATGCGGACGCGCAACTCGTCGGTCTCCACGTACTCCGCAATGGTTTCCATGCACATGACTTTCGCCAGCTGCGCGATCGCCTTGATCATCGATTCGGAACGCGGATTGGTGGCGGCGTCGCGAACGAAGCTGCCATCGATCTTGATGTAATCGACCGATAGGTCCTTGAGGTACGCGAGCGAGCTGACGCCGGTGCCAAAATCATCGAGGGCGAACTGGCACCCCATCTGTTGCAGCGTGCGCATGAACACTTGGGCCTTCTCAAGGTTGCCGATGGTCGCTGTTTCGGTCAACTCGAAGCACAACACGCCGGGCGGCAGACCGCTCGCCTTGAGCTGCTCGACCACGAACTCCAAGAATGAGTCGTCTTGCAAGGATTGGCCGCACAGATTGATGGCGAAACGCGCGAATTCCTCGCCCACCGACGCCCGGTGTTGTCCCAGTAGCCGGCAGGCCCTGCGCACGACCCAACGATCGATGCTGGGCATGAGCTGGTAGCGCTCCGCGGAGGAAAGAAACTTGTCCGGGGGGATGATTTCGCCGCGTTCCCCCACCATTCGGATGAGCAGTTCGAATCGCGGCCGCCCATAATTACCGCGCAACGGCAGGATGGGCTGGGCATCCAGGCGGAATCCGTCGTTTTCCAACGCGTCGCGCAACTTGCCGATCACCAAGATATCGGTGTGCCGCTTGATGATGCTTTGGTCGGAGTCCTGGAACATTTCCACGCGATTGCGCCCGCGGTCTTTGGCTGCCTTGCAGGCAATTTCGGCCGTGGCCAGCGCGTGCGCGAGCGGATTGTCCGAGCGGCCGATGGGCGCCACGCCCAGGCACACCGAAACTTCGAAGGAACCCTGGCCTGCGCGAGGCACGATGCTTTCAGCGGCGGCGCGAATCTGTTCGGCGATCGCGGCCGCCGACTCCATGGTGGAGTTCGGTATGAGTGCCGCCAGCCGATCTCCCGAAATGCGCGCCGACAATGCTTCGGGGGGAAGAGTCTTGGCCATACGGTCTGCGACGCTGACGATGACATCGTCGCCGATATGCATTCCGAAAGTCTCGTTGATGACATGCAGCCGGTCGATATCAAGATACAGGATGCTATGGCCGCAGCCGCCGGCCGATGCCAGCACGGCGGCGGCCTGTTGCTCGAAGGCTTGCCGGGTCATGAGGCCCGTGCTGCTGTCGTACTGTGCCTGCATGATGCTCGACGATCGCTTGGCCAGCATCTCGGCAACCCGCGTGTGCTGGGCATCAAAATCGGCCGCGCTCGGCGGATTGAAAAGCGCAAGAACGCCCATGACACGCCCAGAGTGGTGGCGTATTGGGCAGGCTAGGATTTTGTACGGCGCGGCGACATCGCTAGCCACCTTGGAAATGTGATTGATGACGATGGTGCGCTGTTGCATCTGCATCCATGCCGTCAGGTGGTGCTGAGCCCGTTGCAGCGCGTCGAGCGACATCGGCGTACCGCTGCGCGTCAGGGACACGGAAATATTTTTGTCCGGCACCCACAGCGCGGCCAGTGCGCAGCCCATCCGGTCGAGCCCGGTCTGCAGAATTTGCGAGAACTCGTCGGCATCGCTCGCTGCGGCTTGATTGGAGGAAAGGTCCATCATGAGCTCGAGATCGCGCTCTTTGATGTTGAGGTCGCGTTCGCTCAATCCCAGCTTGGCGCGAAGCGCCAATTCGCGCCGCAGGCATTCGAGAGCGGGTTGCACCAGTTGGCGCACGGTTTGCAGCGGACGCGGCTCGATTTGAGTACCCGACAGTCGCACGACCAGGCTCACGATGCCGAGCAATTCGATTTGCTCGCCGCGTACCGCAAAGGCATACACGACGCTATCCGCATCGATGGTCTTCGCGACGCCGGGGAACTCGGCGCTGTCCGAAACTGCGTTTGCGATGGCCTCGCTGATCACTTGCGGCTCGTCGCTCAAATCCCAGTCGCCGGAAGACCAGATCAGGTTGGAATATCCGTCATGCACGACCACGCCGCGCAGGCTCGGCATCAGCATTTTCAGCAACCGCCCGTAGGGGTCGAACGAGGTGGCGACTCTGGGAGTCTCAGCGGCGTTTGTCTTGATATCGAGCAATGAGGCCTACCCGGGAAAATATAGCGTTTGGTGTGCCGTTCAATGTGCGGGAAACCCTGCCTAGGAGCCTTGACGAGCGTCGCAGTTCAACGCAAGAGTCGAGCGTCGGAGGATTGGATTTAGCGGGTAAATGCAGGAAAATTGACAATAAGCAGCGCTTCTTGTGACCTGTATCCCGCTTCCCCCGAGACTTGCGATCAATGGCTGCCTGAGCGCGTCATGAGCTTGAGAAGGAATCGGCCGCCGGGGATGCGCACCAAGCGAAATACTCTGCGCCAAAATCGCCGTGCATTCGCATCGATGCTCACCAAAGGCAGGCTCTCGTACAAGTGTTCCAAAGGCTCATGAACAATCGCACTCGCGGCCTCGACGCTTGCGACCTTGCCGCCCGACATGAAGGTCAGTAATGCTCGATTTTCGCGCCATTCGATGCCGACCTCGACGATCGGACCCAAGCCGAAGGCGCGTGCGGCCCCGCGTTCCGTTTCCCGCAGAAACACGGCTAGAGTACGCGGAACGGCGCGCGTCAGCTGCCAAGTGCCGTTGCCACGATCGTGCGCCACGAATGCACCGGGCAAATTGCATCGCAACTTTGGGGCCATTGCCGCATCCTACGCGGGATATTGAAAACACTCAGGCTAACTTTAAGTGGATGAGACGATAAAACTACTGGCGGGGCAAGCCTTTAGCAAAAGCGGCCGGCCGCGGCTCGACTACCTGGCGGTCGCGGCATTGGCGTTTCCCTTCATGGTAAACAGCGCCGTGCAGGCGGTGTTGAACGCCACCGATACCTGGTTCATCGGACGTGTTTCGCCGGCGGCCACCGCGGCGATCGGAGCAGTTTATTGGCCGGTGCTCGTATTCGGACTGCTGCTGGGCGGGATCGGACTGGCCGTGCAGACCTTGGTTGCGCAGGCTCACGGCGCTCATCGCTACAGCCGGGCGTCCCAGGCGACGTGGACCGCATTATGGGCCTCGCTGTTCACGCTGCCGCTGTTTGTCTTGCTGGCCCTGACGGGGCGCTCTCTGTTCGGCCCCTTCGGCCTGCCGCAAGACATCATGGATCTGGCGCTGCGCTATTGGTTTCCTCGGATGCTCGGCGGCCCGTTAGGCGTTGCGCTCTGGGCGGTACTCGGTTTTTTTAATGGGATCGGCCGCCCCACCGTGACATTGCGCATTGCAGCCAGCGTGGCGCTCATCAATGCCTTGTTCAATCAGCTATTCATGTTCAATCTCGGCATGGGCGTCGCCGGTTCAGCGTGGGCCACCAACGCCGCGCAACTGGTCGGCGTCGTCGTGGCGCTCGCATGGTTTTTGGGGCCCGCGACGCGCCGGCGCTATAAATCACATCTCACCATGCGGCTGCACACCGCCACTTTGTGGCATCAGATCAAGTTGGGATTTCCCATGGGGCTCCTGATCGCCGCCGATATCTTGGGTTTCGCCCTCTTTCAGCTGATGCAAGTGCGGCTGGGAACCGTCGACGGTGCGTCGACTCAAATCGTCATGATGCTGACCTCCTTTTGTTACATGCCTGCGGTGGGCATTGCGATGGCGGGCACCACGCTGGTAGGCCAGGCAATCGGCGCCCATCGGAAGGACTGGGCGTTCAAGGTAGGCAATGGAATCATCTGGATTGTCGTGCTGTACATGGGCGCGGTCGGCGTGATACTCGCGGCCGCGGGGCCCGTGGTGATGCCCTTGTTCACGAATGGCGCCGATCCGCAGGCCGCGGCGGTGATCGCGCGCTCCTGCACTCTGCTATGGATTGCCGCCGGATATCAATTGTTCGACGGTCTCAATATCAGCAGCAGCGCCAACCTGCGTGGCGCCGGAGATGTTCGCCTCCCGGCACTGATGGTGCTTGCCCTTTCTTGGCTGGTCTTCATTCCATTGGCGCATAGCCTGTCTTTCCCGCCGGGCTCTGGCTGGGTGCATTGGCTGCCGCAGTTCGGCCTGGGCGCCGTGGGTGGGTGGATCGCGGCGCTGATCTATATTTTTTTCCTTGGCCTCATGTTGTGGCTTCGCTGGCGCTCGCGGGCGTGGCAACGCATTTCGTTGTCGCTCAATTGATGCGCAGGACCCTATGGGCCGTGGGGGCCGCGCTGTACCTGTGCTGTGCCGGTCTAGGTGCGGCAGCCGGCACCGCCATTCCCGCCGCCGTGACGCAGACGATGACGGCGCAACGCCTGCCGCCGAACGCGGTCAGCTTCGTGGTACTCGAGGCTGATACGGGCCGTGTCGTGATAAGCCACAATGCGGATACCCCACGCAGTCCCGCCTCCACCATCAAGACGGTCACGACTTACGCGGCACTCGACCTGCTGGGGCCGGCCTACATCTGGCAGACGCGGGCCTATCTTCACGGACCGGATCTGATCCTGCAGGGTGGCGGCGATCCTTACATCACGATGGAGCGATGGTGGAGCTTCGTGCAAGGCTTGCGAAGCCAAGGCTTGAAGTCCATCGACGGCGATATCGTCATCGATAACAGCGCATTTTCGCTGCCCTTGGAGGATCCAGGCGCCTTCGACGGGCGGCCAAACCGCTCATACAATGTACTGCCGGACGCCTTGATGGTGAATTTCCAATCGATCGACTTCAAGTTGTTCGCCGATCCCGACGCTCGCCAAGTGCAAGTGATCGCGAGCCCGGCGCCGGTGAATCTCAATGTCGAAAATCACATCCGTTTCGCCGCAGGACCCTGCAGCCGCTCGGCGGGCAGGGTGGACTTTCAAGTAGCCTCCCCGCAATGGGATCGAGTGGTGTTTTCCGGCACGCTGTCGGCGCACTGCGCGCAACGCAGCTTCGCGCGCACGCTGCTGCAGCCGGCCACGTATGCGTTCGGCACCTTCGTCCAGTTGTGGCGGGAGTCCGGCGGTCAATTCAGCGGCAAATTGCGCATCGAGGCGGCGCCGGCCGATGCCAAGCCGCTACTCACTTTCGATTCGCTGAGCTTGGGCGAAATCGTGCGCCTCACCAACAAGCACAGCAGCAACCTAATGGCACGGCATCTGCTGCTGACGTTGGGCAAGGAGCGCTACGGCGAACCGGCTACGGTGGAAAAAGGCATCGCCGCCATCGCCGATTGGGGCCGCGAGCGAGAATTGGACTTGAGCGGAGTGGATCTCGACAACGGCTCCGGATTGTCCCGCAGCACCCATATCTCGGTGCTGCAAATGGCTAGGATTTTAAATGCGGCCTATCACAGCCGCTTCGCGCCCGAATACCTGGCATCGTTTCCCTTGGCCGGCATGGATGGAACGCTGCGCTCGCGGATGAAGGGCAGCCCCGCCGGTTCGGTGCGCCTGAAGACGGGGCATCTTGATGGGGTCAGCGGGGTTGCCGGCTACGTGACCACGACCGCCGGCAAAACATACATTCTGGTGTCGCTGGTCAACCATGCGCGCGCGGACGTCGGCGCAGCTGAACCTGTGCATGCGGCGTTGGTGAGCTCGGTGCTGGACAAGCTTTAGGAACCTGGCCTAGCTCGGACCCTCCATCTCCCAGAGCACCGCGGTAACGTTCTTGCGGATCCAAACGCCAAAACCCACATAGTGGAAGGATTTGCTCAAGCGCCGCCGATACCATGCACCTGTGCGCAAGTGCACCGCGCGATCCGTGCGGCTACGATCGCAATTCTCGCGCCAGTCTTCTGTGGTCAGCGCCGACACGTACAGCGCCGCGCTGCTGAGCCGGCCTAAATTTGCAATGGCGCGCACGGCCTGCGCCTCCGGCAGGTATTGCAGAACGTCGTAGCACACCACCAGATCGAAAGGACGGCTCGGGGCGAAATCGACGACCGAACCGCGTACCCATTTAAAACGGCCGCACAGATAAGGACTCGCTTCCAGGCCCACATATCGCGCCCGCGGCAAAAATTCCTTGAAAGGCTTGCGCAGCAGGCCGATGCCGCAACCGGCATCGAGAATGTTTCGAACCGGTATTTGGCATTGTCTCAAGATGCTGATGATGAGCGCCGCGCGGCGGCGCATTTCCGCAGGAGTCACCACGCGTGTTGCGGCATCCAAATAGAACTTGCGGAAATAGGCGGCGCTAAAATTGTTCAGCGGCGCCGCAGCGTGTACCTTACTGGGCTTTTTCTGCTTTCGCGGTACCGAGGTTTCACCCATGCTTGAAAAGACCCTGCGCCGGACGATGTTGCGCGCCATGATAGTGGCCTCGCTGATTCTCTGCTCGCCGGTGTTAGGGATGGCGGCTGACTCCTTAGGGAAGCCTTCCATTGACGCCAAGACCGCGGGGATGCGGCACATGGCCGGCTTTTTGCCGTTGCATTGGGACGACAAGGGCGGCAGGCTGTACCTGGAAATCCGCGAGTTCAATGCCGACATGGTGTATTTCGATTCGCTGCCCTACGGCACGGGCTCCAACGATTTGGGTCTGGACCGCGGCCAGATTTCGCCGGCGAGACTGGTTCGCTTCGAGCGCTTTGGGCCGAAAATTCTGCTGGTTCAGCCCAATGAGTTTTTTAGAAGCTCCGCCCATGATCCTGCCGAGCGCTTGGCGGTGGTTCAATCCTTCCCCGAGTCCATTCTGGCCAGCTTCACCGTGGCGGCCGAAAATATTTCCGGTGGGGCTTCGACAGCGGTGCTGGTGGATGCGACCGAGTTTTTCCTGCGCGATGCGCATGGCGTTTCCGATGCGCTGACCAATACCAAGCAAGGAATCTACAAGCTCGACGCCGCGCGCTCTGCCATCGTCATCGACGCGACCAAAGTGTTCCCGAAGAACACCGAGGTCGAGGCCGTTCTGACCTTTGCCTCGGATGCGCCCGTGCGCGCATCGTTCGTCGGCGACGTCGCGCCGGATTCGCATGCGTTGACGCTGCGCGAGCACCAATCCTTTCTCGAGCTGCCGCCTCCGGGCTACACACCGCGCCGCTATGATCCACGCTCCGGCTATTTTCAGTTCGAATACCGTGACTATGCGGCCGCGCTCGGCGCGCCGCTCGACCAACGATTCATCCCGCGGCACCGCTTGATCAAACAGGACCCCGCGTGCACGCAGTCGTGCGCGGCAGTCAAGCCCATTCAGTACTACGTCGATCGCGGTGCTCCCGAGCCCATCCGGTCGGCGCTCGTGGAGGGGGCGCGATGGTGGGACCAAGCATTCCAAGCGGCCGGCTGGGCGCCGGGCACCTTCAAAGTGGATGTGCTTCCCGAAGGCGCGGATCCCATGGATGCGCGCTACAACATCATTCAGTGGGTGCATCGCTTCACGCGAGGTTGGTCGTACGGCCACGCGGTGGCGGACCCGCGCACCGGCGAGATCATCAAGGGCAACGTCACCTTGGGATCCTTGCGCGGACGTCAGGATTATCTCATTGCCGAAGCGTTGCTCTCGCCTTATGTGACAGGGCAATTGACCGCCGATAACGATCCCATGCTGGCCATGGCGCTGGCGCGTACCCGCCAATTGGCCGCCCATGAGACCGGCCATACGTTGGGACTCGCGCATAATTTTGCTGCCAGCGCCTTTCCCCATGAGAGCGCGGAATCCGTCTCGGTGATGGACTATCCACATCCCTGGATAACACTGGACAAGGACGGGACCCCGGATCTGTCTGCCGCATATGCCGTGAATATCGGCCTCTGGGACAAGGCCGCAATCAACTACGGCTATCGCCAATTCGCAGACGGCTCGAGCGAGGGCGCGCAGCTCGATGCCATTTTGAGCGCTGCCGCGAAATCCGGATTGCTGTACATCACCGACGAGGATGCACGCGCCGCCGGCGGTGCGCACCCGCACGCGCATCTTTGGGACAATGGCCCGGATGCCGCGGATGAGCTTATGCGCATCATGACAATTCGCGCCGCGGCATTGGCTCGGTTCAGCGAAAAGGCCATTCCGACGGGGGCGCCGCTCGGCACGCTTCAGGATACGTTGGTGCCGCTCTATTTAATGCATCGCTATCAGTGCGAGGCGGCGGTAAAGCTCATCGGCGGCCTCGACTACCGCTATCAAGTGCGCGGTGACGGCCAGATGAATGCGGCCATCGTCTCTCCCGAGGAGCAACGCAAGGCGCTGCGTGCCGTGATCAAGACCTTGTCCCCGGAAACTCTCACGCTGCCCGAGCCGTTGCTGAACCTGTTTCCGCCGAGACCTCCCGGCTTCGATCGCAGCCGCGAGTCTCTGCCATCGCAGACGGGCCTCACGTTCGATCCCATCGCCGCCGCGGAATCCGCGGCGGATTTGACCCTCGCCACGCTCTTCAATCCGGAACGCGCGGCGCGGCTGGTCGAGTACAACAAGCGCGCCAATGCGCCTTCTCTCGGCGAAGTCATCGATGCCGCGCTCGCCGTGGGCTCGGCGCAAGCCGGATCAAAGAGCGCCCGTCCGACGCTGAGCGCCGAAGTTCAGTCCGCAGTTTACGGCCGTACTGTCGAGGCGTTGCTCACGTTGGCGGCGGATCCCAAGGCCTCGCTCGCGGTGCGCGCCATCACGTATGCGAAACTGAGCGAGATCAAGGCCAGCAGCGGCCCGAATGCGCCCGTGGCAGCTTATCTCGCCCATCGTATCCAGCAGTTTCAAGACGATCCGGCGAAATTTGTGATTTCAAAGCCGCTCGACGCCCCGCCGGGCATGCCTATCGGCGAAGACGAGCTTTGACCGGAGCCTCCGTGGGGCTCAAGGCGACGCGCCCCCATTAACTCTTCATGCCGCGCAGCATCCTAATCCTCGCCGCCATTGCGGCCTTGATCTACGTTGCGCTGTGTCTTGCACTTTTCTTGGCTCAGCGCTCTTTCATCTATTTTCCGCAGCCCCAATCGACCAGCGACAACGGCACCACGCTCAGCCTAACCCTGGACGGCGAACGCATACTCGTCGCCACTTCGACGCACCTGCGCTAGCCGGACATCAAACTATTGCCGTGCCAAATGTTAATTCTTCAGATTTGACCCGGACATGATTTCATCGCAGACGGACGGACGCCGACCGGCACGGTGTCTACTTGCCACTGCGCGCGCAACCGGGGGATCAGAATGTCGACGAATCGCTGCTTGTCGGCCGGTGACAAGTTGCCCGTGAATCCACTGACACCTGATAAGTCGGCAGGTCTATGTTGTCAGCGGTAACGACGAGACGATCGCCACTCTCGATATCCACGTTGATGACGGAGGATGGCGTGGCGAGCTTGGCGTACTTGGCGTGGATGACTTTCAGCTTCTCTTGAGTGTCGGCGCTGACGTCGACGAAGTTCATGTGCTCCGAGGCGGCGACGGACTGCATCAGATTCAAGAAATCCGAAACCCCCTGGTCGTCCTGCAGGCAAAGCTGAACCATCAGGGCCGGCGGCTTACCGGACGAGCATCCCCCTAAAACCAATAGTCGGCTATACATCGCCCGTCTCGCGGCAAGTCATCGAACGTATTCAGCCCATCGAAATGATCGATAGGAACCTGTGCAACGGCGTCCAGTTCAGTGAGACGCAAATTGACCGCAATCCGGCGCCGTCCCCCTTCGCTCTCGGTCCGCGATCGCCAGTAGGCAACGCAACCGCAATTGCTGCAGAAGTGGAACTCTATCGCCTTGCCTCGAACGTAGACCGTGGTGGGACCCGAGACATCGATCCTTTCGCCTTCAAAGTCATAGGCCCACAAGGCGCCATAGCGGCGACAGACCGTGCAATTACATGCCGTTGCTCCCTCCGGCAGCCCCTTGAATTGCCAGTTGACTGCTCCACAGTGACACGAGCCGTGAATCACTTCGCGACCGCAGGAATTCCCCACGCCGCTCACAAGCAATTGTCCCGTGTCGTCAATGGCCCACCTCCGGCGGTCCGGATGGCCTCTGCACGAAAAACACACAGCCTACGGCGAAGAGCGAGATGATGGCACCGCACAGAAACCCGCCCCGGATGCCGCCCGACAGTGCGTCGACGGGGGCGAGCCCGCGTGCGGCCAAGGTCGTAGCCCGTGCCGACATTAATGCCACGAACATCGCAACGCCGGCCGCACCGGCGACCTGCTGAATGGTGCCGATGACAGCGCTACCGTGCGAGTAAAGGCTTGGCTTCACCGACGACAAGCTGGTGGTAAATAGGGGCGTAAACAGGAAAGCAAAGCCGACACTCATCAGCACGTGTCCGGCGAGGATATTGCCCACCCAAGTCGTCGGACCCAACAGCGTCATTGCCCACAGCACGGCACTTACGACGATTACGCCGGGAATCATCAGCCTGATCGGCCCCACTTTGTCGTATAAGCGCCCAACAGTGGGGCCCAGCAAGCCCATCAGCAAACCCCCCGGTAGCAGCAACAGTCCCGTTTGTAAGGTACTGAGCCCGAGCACGTTCTGCAGGTAAATCGGAAGCAGGATAATCGTACCGAACAGCGCCATCATCATGCTCGCCATCAGCAGCACCGATACCGTGAAGTTACGCGACTCGAAGGTGCGTAGATCGAGCAGCGGGTAGCCCGATTTCTGAAGCGAAAACTGCCGCAAGATGAACACAGCCAAGAACACGGCACCGACCACACTGAACATTCCCGGCGGGATCGTTCCCGGTGCAGCGGGGACACCAATATTACTGAGTCCATAAACTATGCCGCCGAAAGCTACACCTGAGAGAATGACCGAAACCCCATCAATCGGCGCGTGGTGCGGCGTCGTCACGTTCTGCATACGCCGAGCACCCAGCGCAAGCGCGGCTAGCGAAATGGGCAGTATCAGAAGAAACATCCAACGCCAAGTGAGATAGTTGAGGATGATTCCCGAGATGGTTGGGCCGACGGCGGGCGCCACCGATATGACAGTGGAAATGAAGCCCATGGTCTTGCCGCGAGTTTCCGGGGGTGCCAGCGTCATCACGGTGGTCATCAGCAGCGGCACCATGATCGCAGTCCCGCATGCCTGAATGACACGAGCGAGGATCAGCACTTCGAGATTGGAAGCCAGAGTGGCGATCAACGTGCCCAGACTGAACAACGACATCGCCCAGACAAAGATCGGCCGCGTGTTCATCCTCTGTAGCAAGAAGCCGGTGACCGGAATGACCACCGACACGGTGAGGAGGAATGCCGTGGTCAACCATTGCACCGCACCGGCCGTGACGTTGAGGTCGCGCATAAGCCGCGGGATCGCTACCGCCATGAGCGTCTCGTTGAGAATTACAACGAACGTAGCGACCAAGAGCAGGTTAATGACGAGTCTGTTGCGTCCCACGGTGTCGTGGACCACGGCGTCGACGACATTGTTCGGGGACAGGTTGGTGGAGCTCTGTGAATTATTAGTCAAGTATCCACCTGCAATGTATCACCCAGATCCCCGAACTGACTGTTAGCCGCGAGCGCAAGGCGACCCCACCGCGTCACGACGCGCGCCGCGCGGCTCCGCTCTGGTACCAATCCAATACTCGCAGCGCACGGAGGGTGTTCCAATGGCTGGCGCGGCCCGCACCGGGTTCCATTTCGAAAGGAATGAGATGCGGTTGGAGACGAGCGTGCGGATTCTTTCGGCCGGCGGTGTCGTAATTAAGCGGCCACCGGCCGTTTTTATGTCGCCGCTTTGTCACGATCTCGATCGCTTCGGCGGCTCGTTTGTCGGGTTCGACGCCGGCTCGCTGCAGGTAGTCTAGTCCGCGCAAGACGTCGTAGAAGCATCGGGCTGGAAACGCGAAGCGCATCCAGCGCGGATCGATCGGCTCGCCGGAGCGCAGTGAGCGGAACAAGTGGCGTTCCAGAAGATAATTTTCAGCTCGAGCCCGGGCCTCGCCCGTAGCGGTCGACGGACCCTGCGCCTTCTCGTATTCCAGTAGCCCTTCCAAGACGCAGATTGTCGTATGGAACGACGCGTGTTCGCTTTTCGGCGCATCGCAGTTCCAACCGCCGTCCTCGAGTTGCTCACTGAGAAGGCGCTCGAGCAGCCGTTTGCTTGGCTCGCCGAAATACGCGCCGGTTGCCAGGATTGCGCCATTGATACAAGGCTCGGTCTCGCCGTCGAAGTACGGTCCGCAGCCCTCGTGTTGATGCCAAGTGATGTGCTTGCGCACACGACCGACGGCGCGGCGGACCTCGTCGCTCTCGGGATCCGCGCCGAGATCCTTGAGCAGCGCAAGACTCCAGACCGTACTCATCCAGCCCGGATCATCACGGCCGCCCCAGTGGCCGCGAGCGGACTGAAGCCCAAGCAGCCGCGCTCCCCACCCCTCGGTGGCAACCCGCGCGCGTTCGATTGCCACGGCCTGGTCACCCTCATGGGTGAGATCGCGCAGCACCTGCCACTTTATCGCAGGATCCGAAGCGAGCATCCATTTCATGACATTCATGGGCTACGACGACAAGTGCGTGGTGATTAGCGTTGGCTTTTCAGTGCTACTCGACTGTGACGCTCTTCGCCAAATTGCGCGGCTGATCGACGTCGGTGCCCTTGAGCACCGCGACGTGATACGCGAGCAATTGCATCGGAATGGCGAACAGGATGGGAGCCTGAATGGCTGTGGCGTGATGCGGCATCTCGATCACGGTGATGCCCTCCTCGCTGCGCATGTGCGCCTGGGGATCCGCAAACACGTACAATTTTCCGCCGCGAGCGCGCACTTCATGCAGATTGGATTTGAGCTTTTCCAGCAGATCGTTGCTCGGCGCGACGGCGACCACCGGCATATCTTCATCGACCAATGCCAGGGGACCATGCTTGAGTTCCGCCGCGGGATAACCCTCGGCGTGGATATAGGAAATTTCTTTGAGTTTCAGCGCCCCTTCCATGGCAATGGCCTGCAAGGGACCGCGGCCGAGAAATAGCGCGTGCCTTTTCTCAACGAACGACTCGGCCAGCGCCTGGATGGTTGCATCGAGCTTGAGGGTCTTCTCGACGAGACCGGGCAGTTGCACCAGTTGAGACACCAGCGCCCTTTCCTCACTGGCCGCGGGACCGTTCTTGGCCAATGCGATTGTGAGCATCATGAGCGCGGTCAACTGCGTTGTGAACGCTTTGGTGGAGGCAACGCCGATCTCAGGGCCGGCGCGCGTCAGCAGCACCAGGTTTGATTCCCTGACCATGGAGCTCTCGGGGACGTTGCAAATGCTCAATGCAGCCAGATACTGAGCCTGCTTCGCGTTGCGCAGGGCCGCCAACGTGTCCGCCGTTTCGCCCGACTGCGAAATGGTCACGAACAATGTATCCGCGGTGATGACAGGATTCCGATAGCGGTATTCGCTGGCGACTTCGACGCGCGCCGGTATTCGGCAGATCTGTTCGATGAGATAGCTCGCCACCACGCCCGCATGGAAACTCGTGCCGCAGGCGGCGATGTGCACGGCCTTCACACGCTTGAAGATCTCGGCGGCGCCCGGCCCGAAGGCCGCATCGAGCAGCTTGCCGCCGGCCACGCGCTCTTCCAGGGTCTGCGCAATGGCCCGCGGTTGCTCGTGAATTTCCTTGAGCATGAAATGCCGGTATTGCCCGCGCTCCACGGCGTCGGCCGGCAACTCGCTTTCCCGCGTGGCGCGCACGACGACTGCGCCGGCCGCATCCAGAATCTTTACCGAGCGGCGCCGAACTTCGGCGACATCGCCTTCTTCCAGAAACATGAAGCGGCGGGTGACGGGCAACAGCGCGGCCACGTCCGAGGCGGCGAAATTTTCATCGATCCCTAAGCCGATGACCGCCGGACAACCTTGGCGCGCCATGACGATGCACTCCGGATCCGTCTCGCTCAAGACCGCCAGCGCGTAAGCCCCTTCGAGCTCGCTCAGGGTTTTGCGGACCGCCGTCAATAGATCGGGTGAGGATGCCAGATGATGGTGTATCCGGTGCGCGATGACCTCGGTATCGGTTTCCGAAGTGAATGAGTATCCCAGCCGTTTGAGCTCAGACCGCAACGCCTCGTGGTTTTCAATGATCCCGTTGTGCACCACCGCCACGTCACCGCGCGATACGTGGGGGTGCGCGTTTTCAGTCGTGGGTATGCCGTGTGTGGCCCAACGAGTGTGTGCAATGCCGATCGACCCGTGAATGGGCTTTTGATCCAAGGCCTCTTGCAGCATCCTCACTTTGCCCACGGTGCGCAGCCGCGCCAATTCACCGTGATCCAAAACCGCCACGCCGGCGGAGTCATAACCGCGATATTCCAGGCGGCGCAGCCCCTCCATCAGGATGGGGAGCGCGTTGCGCTCGGCGACGACGCCGACAATGCCACACATGTTTGCTACCAACGCTGCATAAAAGGGGTGCTTAGTGTGCCCGACGCGCCCAAGAAATCCATGGCTTTTGAGCCGCTACGCCATGGCCTGTTATATAGTTTGCTATACAGTATTGGTAAGCTTATAGTATTAGCTAATGGACGATAGCAACGACCGAAAATTTCAAAAAGAGCTAAACGGAGGCCTGGTTGGCTTGGTTTTGTTGGCCGTGCTCGCCGAAAGCGGTGAGGACCTGTACGGCTATGAGATTGCCAAGCGTCTGGCCAGTGCCAACGAGGGGGTGTCCATTTTCAAGGAAGGCACGATTTATCCCGTGCTGCGGGCGCTGTCCGCAGGCGGTTTGTTGACCAGCCGCATCGTTCCCTCCTACGCCGGGCCACCGCGGCGTTATTACCGCATCACCGAGCAAGGTCGAACCGTGCTCGCGGAATGGAAATTGATTTGGGCCGCGACCCGCGACTTCGTAGACCGATTCACAGAAAAACAACCGTCAGGAATAGGACCTTCGTCATGAACCGCAGTGCGCCACGTTCAATCGAGCAGTATTTAAGGCAACTACGCGAGGAGCTCGCGGGCGCCGATTCGGCACTCATCCAGGACGCGCTGTACGACGCGGAGGAATATTTGCGCGCCGAAGTGGCCGCTCATCCCGACAAGAGCGAGGCCGACGTGCTCGAATTGATCGCCTCCACGTATGGCGCACCCGACGAGGTCGCGAGCGCGTATCGCGACACCGAAGTCAAAGTGAAGGCCGCGATGGCGACCCCACGCAAGATGCCGAAGTCCAAGATGGGCGCGTTCTTCGGCGTATTTCTGGATCCCCGCGCCTACACGTCCTTATTCTTCATGCTGCTGTGCCTCGCCACCGGAATTATTTATTTCACCTTTGCCGTGGCGGGCTTGTCGCTGTCCGCCGGCTTGGCGGTTCTCGTCATCGGCGTCCCTTTCTTTCTCATGTTCATTTCGATCGGACGCGTGGTGTCTTTGGCGGAGGGACGTCTGATTGAGGCCATGACCGGCGTGCGCATGCCACGGCGGCCGGTGTATCAGGGCTCTGCCTTAGGGTTCTGGGCGCGTATCGGCGAGATGCTGAAAGATCGGCGCACCTGGACCACGATCGCGTACTTCATACTCATGCTGCCCATCGGCATCGCCTATTTTGTCCTTGCGATTGTGGGACTCGCGTGCAGCCTCGCATTCATCGCCTTGCCGATCGCGGCCGCTTTGAGCCACGCCGGTTTGTTTGGTGCGGAGGGGTTCGAAGCCTTCTCTCAGGTGCAGCCGCAGTGGTTATTCGATGCCGGGTTAGCCATACCGATCTTGGGTGTGGCCGGCGTGCTATTGCTGACATCGCTCATGCACCTGGCGCGTGGTATCGGCCGGTTGCACGCGGGATTTGCCAAAGCCATGCTGGTCGCGCGCGCGGCCCCTTAAGTCCTAAGGCGGGGACACCGCGCCTCCCAGTGCTTGGAACAGGGCGGCCGTGTCGGTGAAGCGGCTGGCCCGCGCCTGTATCGCTGAGATGAGCGCTTGCTGATAGGCCTGCTGCGCGCTGAGCAAGGCCAAATAACTGACCGCACCGAGTTCGAGCTGATGGCGCGATACATCGAGACTCTTCTGCGCGGCCTCCTCCGCCCTGCCGGAGGCATTCATCGCATCGGCATCCGCGGCGAGCGCATGTAAAGCGTCGGCCACGTTTTGGAATGCGGTCAAAACCGTTGACTTGTACATGGACCCGGCTTGATCCAGCGCCGCGTCGGCGGCACGTTTACGATGCAGCAGGGTCCCTCCGGCAAACAGCGTCTGTGTGGCATTGGCTCCGATCGCCCAAAATCCGGTACCCGGCTTGAACAAATCTCCGAGGAATGTTGCCGTACTACCCGAATCGCCGGTGATGGTGAGCTGCGGCAGCATATTTGCGGTCGCCACACCCACCTGCGCCGTGGCCGCGTGCAGCTGCGCTTCGGCCGCTCGAACATCGGGACGTCGTTCGACCAGTTGCGAGGGCACGCCGAGAGGGAGGTCGGCGGGCAGCATCAATTGTTCGAGCTCCAGGTGCGAGGGCTCGAAGTCCGCGGGAAGGTGGCCGGTGAGCGCGGCCAACTGATCGTGCGTTTGTTGCAATTGGCGATTCAGCGGCGCAAGGGCGGCTTCCAGTTGCGCCAGGGCCGCCTCCTGCGCATACACATCGAGCTCTGCAATTGCACCGAGCTTCAGCTCGTCGCGGAGCACGGATAAGGATTCGCGCTCCAGAGAAATCACGCTTAAGGTGGCGGCCACTTGCGCTCTTAAGGACGCTTCCAGGATGGCCGCCGTAACCACGTTGGCGGTCAACGTCAGGTAGGTGGCATTGAGCTGGAAGCGGGTGGCCTCCGCCTGCGCGGCCAGCGATTCGACCTGTCTTCGATTTAGGCCGAAGATGTCGGGAACGTAGCTCACCGTCAGCTGCGGCGTGAACAAGCTATAAATCGGCGCGCCCGAATTCAAGGTGGGCTGCAACACACCCACCGCGTCGCGATTCCGGCTCGCATCGAATGAGCCTTGCACCGTGGGAAAGTAACTGCCGCGCTGTGCGGCTGTATTCTCGAGCGCCTGGCGCAGTGCCGCCTGCGCCGAGCGCACGTCGGGATTGGAGCGCAACGCTTCGCCGACCAAGCCATTCAGTTCTTCGGACCCAAACAGCGTCCACCAATTTTTGGGGACATCGGAGTCGGCTAGAAATTTTTGCGCCTCGCCGCCGGGCCCTCGGGCAGAGGCGGTTTGCGAGGCTATCGGTTCGGACGTATAGCGCTCGGCGTGGGGCGGCGCGGGCCGGTGAAAGTTGGGCCCCACGCACCCGCAAAGCATCGCTGCCATCCATGCCAATTGCGCGCGGCGGCACGCGCGGATCATGTGGGCGCCTCCGTGGGTAGTTCCTGCGCTTTCGAAAACCTCAAGATCAGCACGGGCAAAACCAGCAGTATCAGTACCGGAGCGAGCAGCATACCGCCCACCACGACCAACGCCAGCGGCCGCTGCACCTGCGAGCCAATGCTGGTGGAAAAGGCGGCCGGCAGCAGGCCCACGCACGCCACGATGCAAGTCATCATGACCGGCCGCAGCTGCGTGCGGCAGGTGTGCAACATGGCGCCGGCTCGATCGAGGCCCGAGTCCAGGCTCAAGTGGTAGTACGACAAGACCAGAATGCCGTCCATGGCCGCTATCCCGAATAAGGCCACGAAGCCGATGGCCGAGGAAACACTGAAGGGTGTGCCTGTCACCCACAGCGCGAAGATGCCCCCAAGCAGCGCCATGGGAATGACGCTGGCGGCCAACAGCGCATCGCGCAAACCGCCGAAATTCAAGTAGAGCAACAGAACGATCAATGCGATCGAAAAGGGTACGGCTACACTTAAGCGCGCGGCCGCCTCCTGCAAGTTGCCAAATTCACCCACCCATTCGAGGCGATAGCCGCCGGGCAGCGCTACGGACGATTCCACTGCGTGCTGCGCCTCGAGCACGGCGCTGCCGAGATCGCGGCCGCGCACGCTGAACTTGATGGGCACATAGCGCTGTTGCTGCTCCCGATAGATGAATGCCGCGCCGGATACGAGCTTCACGTCCGCCACATCCTGAAGCGCAATCTGGATCGAACCGCCGCCCGTGGCGCCGGGCGCTGCAATGGGAATGCGCCGTATTGCGTCCAGGTTCTGGCGGAAGGGCGCGGCCAGCCGCACCATCATGGGAAAATGCCGATCGCTGCCGCCCTCGTAAAGATCACCGGCACTCTGTCCGCCGATTGCCGCTTGCACCACGGCATTCACGTCGCCGGGCGCGAGACCGTAGCGCGCAGCGCGCACCCGATCGACATCGATGCGAATGGTCGGTTGCCCCAAGGAACGCAGTACCGCGAGATCTGCGATGCCGGGGACCTTGGCGAGTTCCGCAGCGATGCTGTCGGCGGTTCGCTCCAGCGTTTCCAAATCGTTGCCGAAGACCTTGACGGAGTTTTCGCCTTTGACTCCGGAAGCCGCCTCCTCGACGTTGTCTTGAATATATTGAGAGAAATTGAAGTCCACGCCCGGAAACTGCTGCTGCAGCGAGTCGGTCATCGCTTGCGTAAGCTTCTCCTTGTCCATACCGTGGGGCCACGTGTCGAAAGGCTTCAACGGCACGAAGAATTCCGCGTTGAAATACCCGGTGGCGTCCGTGCCGTCATCCGGCCGGCCGTGCTGAGACACGACCGATTGCACTTCCGGATATTTGGCGATGAGCACGCGCATTCGGTTTACGTAGCCGTCGCTTTCCTCCAGAGAAATCGATTGCGGAAAAGTCGCGCGTA
Source organism: Gammaproteobacteria bacterium (assembly GCA_034667905.1). Lineage (GTDB taxonomy): Bacteria > Pseudomonadota > Gammaproteobacteria > Steroidobacterales > Steroidobacteraceae > Bog-1198. The sequence goes on from JAXDQK010000133.1 coordinate 374,550, forward strand.
TCCACAGGTTTCCTTCCTCCAGCTTCGGCAGGAACTCCAATCCCAGGGAGTGCACGGCGAGCACCGCCAGCAGGCCGATCAAGGCCACTCCGGCGAAGGTAACGATGCGATTCGCGAGTGCGAATTCCAGCGCCGGTTCATAGGCGCGGCGCAGCCAGCGCACCACCGGCGTTTCGCGTTCTTCCACCTTGACCTGAAACAGCAGTAGGCTCAAGGCGGGTGCGATGGTGAATGTGGCGATCAGGCCGCCGGCGATCGCATAAGCATAGGTTTTCGCCATGGGCCCGAAAATATGTCCTTCGATGCCGGACAAGGTAAAGAGCGGGACGAATCCGGCGATGATAATGGCCGCGGCAAAGAAAATCGATTGGCTGACTTCCGCGGCCGCCACGGAAATCGTTCCAGTCTTGCCGCGAAAGCCGCTGCGCACGCGGATCCGGTGCAAGGTGCTGGGGCCGTGCCCGAGGTGCGCCGAGGCCTCGGCCAAGTGCCGATAGATGTTTTCCACCATGATCACCGTCGCATCTACGACCAAGCCGAAGTCGATCGCGCCCACCGACAAGAGATTCGCCGATTCGCCGCGCAGCACCATGAGCCCAATCGCGAAGGACAACGCGAACGGGATGGTCATGGCGACGATCACGGCGCTGCGGATGTTGCCGAGAAAAGCCCACTGCAGAAGAAAGATCAACACGATGCCGGCGAGCATGTTGTGCAGCACGGTATGTGTGGTGACTTTGATCAAATCGCTGCGATCATAAATGCGCTCGATCTGCACCCCAGGCGGCAAAATGCCGCTGGCATTGAGCTTGTCCACTTCTGCCTCGACTCGCCGGATGGTCGGGATGCTCTGCGCGCCCCGCCGCATGAGCACGATGCCTTGCACGATGTCGTCCACGTCGTTGTACCCGGCGATCCCGAGACGGGGCAGATTTCCGATGCTGACCTCGGCGACGTCGCCGATCACCACCGGTGCACCCTGATTGCCGGAAATCATGGTGCGGCGAATTTCGTCGGCCGAATGGATCAAGCCCACGCCGCGCACCACCGCCGATTGAGCGCCGAAGTCCACCGTTTGGCCGCCGACATTGATATTGGCGTTGCCGAGCGCCTGCAAAACCTGCGGCACGGACAAGCCGTAGCCGATGAGCTTGCGCTGGTCTATCGCGATGTCGTAGGTCTTGGTCTTGCCGCCCCAGCCCGTCACGTCGATGACGCCCGGAACGGCCTTGAAGCGACGCTCGAGCACCCAGTCTTGCAGTGTCTTTAGATCCGTAACCGAATAGTTCGCCGGACCCGCGACTCGATAACGGAAAATTTCGCCAATCGGGCTGGTGGGAGAAAGCTGCGGCTGGGCGCCGTTCGGCAAGGCGCCGAGTTGCGACAAGCGGTTGATGACCCACTGCTCCGCCTGCGTGTACGTGAAGTCATACGTGAATTGAACTTTCACGTCCGAGAGGCCGAAAAGAGAAATCGTACGGATGGCCTGTACATTGGGGATGCCGGCCATTTGGATTTCAAGGGGAATGGTGATGTAGCGTTCAATTTCCTCGGCGGATTGCCCCGTGCTTTGCGTCACGATGTCGACCAGCGGCGGCACCGGATCAGGGTAGGCCTCGATATTGAGCGTGAGAAAGCTGGCCACCCCCGCGGCGAGCACCATCACTAAAAGGACGATGATGAGCACGCGCTGGCGCAGCGCGAAGCTGACGATGGCGTTCACGAGGAGGCGGGAGCGGCCACTTGATCGATGAACAGACCGCCTTTGGTGACGATTCGTTCGCCGGGCTTCAAGCCCTCGAGTACTTCCGCCAATCCATCGTTGCTGCGCCCCGGCCGAATGCTTCGAAAGCTAATCAACCCATCGTCCCCCACAACCCACACATGCGCCGCGGCACCCTCGTAGACAATCGCTCTCTGGGGCACGGCCGCAGACTCGGAGGGCTCGCTGGTGAGAATGCGGAAATTGGCGAACATCTCCGGCTTGAGCGCACCATCGCGATTGTCGATCTCCGCGCGCACCGGCAATCGATGTGTGGAGGGATCGACCACCGCACCGACATAGGTCAGCCGCGCCTTGAAAGTACGCTTAGGGTAAGCCAGCACGCGCACCTCCACCGGTTGTCCCAGCTCTACGAGACCTGCATCCGTCTCGCGCACATTGGCCAGCAGCCAAACGCTCGAGGGATCGGCGATAGTGAATACCGGCGTGCCGCCGCCGGCTTGCAGAAATTGTCCGGGACCGACTTGACGATCGATGACCACCCCGGCAATGGGGGCAGCCAATGTCGCGACGGGATTGATCTTCAGAGCGCTTTCCATCTGGGTGATTTGCTGCGGCGATTTGCCCAGGATGCGCAGGCGATTGCGGATCGAGTTCAACGAGGTTTCCGCCGTGGTCCGCTCCGCCTGCGCGGATTGCCAATCCTGCAAGCTGCCGCCCTTGGCCTCGTATAGCGCGTGTTTACGAGATTCATTGATGCGCGCGAGCTTCAGCTGAGCGGCACCCGATTCAAGGTCGTTTTGTGCCTGCACGAACTCGGGAGATTCCAGGGTGGCAAGCGGCGCACCCGCTTTGACGGTATCGCCCAAGCCGGCGATGACGCGGGTGACGCGGCCTGAAAAAGGCGTAAACACTGCGGTTGCGTGATCGGCGTTGGCGGCGATCTTGCCTTCCGTTAATTCCTCGCTGACGAAGGCGTGCGTGCCTACTGCTTCAATGGTCAGGGTTTTGAGTTGCTGGGCGGTGGGGCGAAATGTGCCGGCCGGTGCGGCGGCGGGTGCGGCCGCCGGTTCTCGCGAGCCGGGAATTCGCAGAGCGAGCCAAAGCACCAGTATGGCGGCGACTACCGATGCAGCGGCAATCCCCACCACCCGCCACTGGCGCTGAGGAGGCCACGCGCGCCGAGCGATCGGATCCTTCCCATCAGGCGGCCGATCGGAATCGTTTGGCACTTCGCTCATATCGACCCTTTCATGATCCGTGTCGCTTCGCGGCCGGGGAGCCGGGCGCTCACTTTACGGCGAGCAGCTTACCGATTCATTTTTTCAGGTATTGATGCACGATTTCCACCAGCTCCTCGGCCGCCGCCGCCCGAGGATCATCCCGGCCCGCCTTCGGATCCATCATGTGCTCGCGAATATGATCTTCAATGACTTCAGCAATGAATCCATCGAGAGCCCCCCGGCATGCCGTCGCTTGCTGCAACACGTCGGCGCATTCCTGATCATTCGTCACCGCTCGCTCAATTGCCTCGAGTTGACCGCGCAACCGCTTGATGCGATTCAGCAGTTTTATCTTTTCTTTTGCCACGTGGCTCATGCATTCATACCTCTTGATGTAGCATACCCTAGTAGGGTATATTTTCAAAGCGCTGATGCGTTGACCGGCCGCAGCGCGCCCTCTCGAGCGTGAATGTCTTCGCTCAAATCGAGATAGAAATGGCTGGAATTTTCATAAACTCACGTGCGGCCTTGCTTGTATTCGCCGTGTTCACGGCTTTCGCAGCGAGCGTGGGCTGGGCATCACCCGCCGCCGGCCCGCAGACGGATGCAGACTTGAGTGCGGAAACGCCGCGCGAGAAGTTTGGATTCCACGCTCAATTCACCTACGTCGAGCAAGATACTTCCGGGTTCAACGCCCCGTACCGCGGCCCGAACAGTCTTACACCTCGCATCGGCCGGGAGACCACCGACATCACCCTGTATCTGGGCGCGAGGCTGTGGCCGGGCGCGGAACTCTGGATCAATCCGGAAATCGATCAGGGGTTCGGCCTCGACAACACCGTGGGCGTGGCCGGATTTCCCAGCGGGGAGGCGTACAAGATCGGTAAGACGCAGCCCTACTTTCGGCTACCCCGCCTGTTTGTGCGCGACACCCTCGATCTTCAAGGCGAGCGCGCAGCCCTGGACCCCGGCGCGAATCAGCTCGGCGGCGATCGATGCTCAAATCGCATTGTGATCTGGCTGGGGAAATTTAGCGTGTCGGATGTTTTCGACGTCAATCAATACGCGCACGATCCGCGCGCGGATTTCCTCAATTGGGCTGCCGTCGATGCCGGAACCTTCGATTATGCCGCCGATGCGTGGGGGTACACGGTGGGTACCGCGCTCGAATGGTATCAGGGCGCATGGAGCACCCGCGCCGGCGTCTTCGATCTATCGAACATCCCCAACAGCGCGCATCTTGAGCCGGGCTTCAAAGAATTTCAGCTGATCGCCGAGCTCGAGCACCGCCATGAAATGGCCGATCATTCGGGCAAGCTCATGCTCACGGTATTCGACAGCTTCGGGCGCATGGGGCTGCTCGACGAGGCCGTTCAGCGTGCGATCGACGCGCAAACACCGGTGGACATCGCCGCCGTGCGCCGCTACCGCACGCGGCTTGGCGCCCACCTCAATGTCGAGCAGCAGCTATCGAAGGATTTGGGCTTCTTCGCGCGGGTCGGCAAAGCCGCCGGGAATGTCGAGGCTTACGAATTCTCGGACATCGACCGCACGGTATCCACCGGACTATCGCTGAAAGGCTCCGCCTGGAGCCGCGCACGCGACACCGTGGGATTGGCGGGAATCGTCAATGGCATATCGGCGGCGCGCGAGCGGTATTTGAACGCCGGCGGTCTCGGCATTCTCGTTGGCGACGGCAAACTGCCGCATCCGGGAGCGGAGATGATCGTGGAAACCTATTACAACGCCGCTGTTCTATCGCACGCGCAGATCACGCTTGACTATCAATGGGTTGGTAACCCGGCATACAACCGGGATCGCGGACCGGTCTCGATATTCGCAGTGCGCGTTCACGCCCAGTTCTAGGAGCTTAGACTTTGGGCTTCGCCAAGGCGGCTGCAATGACCTCGGCTTTCTGCTTGTCGTCCAGCTTTTTAGGCCGCGTCCACGCATCGATCGTGATTTGTTTCGAGCGCTCCAGGACCAGTTTGCCGTCCGGCGTGCCCGTGGTGATCGTGGATCCGGCACCGATCGTGGCACCGGCGCCGATTCGCACCGGCGCCACCAGCATGCTGCCCGAACCGATGAAGGCCCCGTCTTCGATGAGAGTGGGCCATTTGTTTACGCCGTCGTAATTGCAGGTGATGCTGCCGGCGCCGACGTTCACGCCCTTGCCGATCCTCGAATCACCCAGGTAGGTGAGGTGGTTGGCCTTGCTGCCGGCGCCGATCTCAGTGTTCTTGACCTCAACGAAATTGCCGATGTGCACGTCGCGGTGCATCACGGTGCCGGGCCTCAATCTCGCGAATGGACCAATGCGGCAATCTTGCGCCACGGTCGCATTGTCGATGAGGCAGTTCGCGAAGATCTCGGTGCCTTCGCCGATTGTCGAGTTGGCAATGACGCAGTTGGGACCCACCTTGACGCCAGAACCCAGGTGCACGTCGCCGATGAGCACCGCGTTGATGTCGATAAAAACGTCGCGTCCCACGGCGACATGGCCGCGAATATCGACCCGCAACGGGTCAGCCAAGGTCGCGCCGGCCAACATCAGCTCTTCCGCGCGCCGCCGCCGGTATCCTGCCTCCACTTGGGATAGCTGGATTTTGTCGTTCACGCCGGCCACTTCTAAAGCGCTCGCGGCCGCAATCGCCACGACCTGGGTGCCGGACTTTGCGGCGCCGGCGACCACATCGGTGAGAAAATATTCACGCTGGGCATTATTCCGGTTGAGCCCCAGCAGCCATTTTCTCATAGGCCCAGCCGGCGCGGCCATCAATCCTGAGTTCACTTCGCGTATTTTCAGTTGCGCCGCAGTCGCATCCTTGTGTTCCACAATCCCGATGACTTCGCCCTTCGCGTCACGCACCAGCCGCCCGTAGCCGGCGGCATCATCGAGTTCGACGGACAGCAGGGCGAGCGCGCCGGCGGCGGCGGCATTCAGCAATTTCGTCAGCGAGCTTGCGCTGATCAAAGGTACATCGCCGTACAGGACCAGCACCGCATGATCGTCGGGGATGACGCACATGGCCTGCATCAGGGCATGGCCCGTGCCCAACTGATCAGCCTGCAACACCCACTCGACGGGTTCGTGCGCAAGAGCGGCCTGCACTTGCACGCCGCCATGTCCGTAAACCACGTATATATCGCCGGGATTCAAGCTGCGCGCGACGTTGATCACGTGCTGCAGCAGCGGAAGGCCTGCCAAAGGCTGCAGTACCTTGGGCAAGCTGGAGTTCATCCGCTTGCCCTGGCCGGCTGCCAAAATCACGACCGAAAGCTGCATGAAGACTCCGAAGTTGCGGAGGTCCTAGGAGCCGGGCTCCTAACGTTGTTTCTTGCGCATGCGTTCTATGGCGCGCAATTGCGCCACGGCGCGCAGCAGCTCGGCCTGCGCCGCGGCCACATCGACCTTGTCGCCGCGGCTGCGCACGGCTTCTTCTGCGCGCTGCTTCGCCGCGAGCGCGGCGGCCTCGTCCAAATCGCGCGCACGAGCCGCCGTATCGGCGAGCACGGTCACCTGATGCGGTTGCACTTCCAGAGCTCCGCCGCCCACATAGAACACCTGCTCTTCTTGGCCATCCACGTGCACACGTACGTCGCCGGCCTTCAATGTGGTCAGTAACGGCGCGTGCCGCGGATAGATGCCGAGTTCGCCCTGAGATCCGGGCACGAACACCTGGTTCGCCTCGCCGGAAAAAATCTGGCCCTCGGCGCTGACGATGTCGACGTGAATGGTGTTGGCCATGATGCGGTTTCTTTACGACAGAGTCTTGGCTTTCTCGACGGCTTCTTCGATGGCGCCGATCATGTAGAAGGCTTGCTCGGGCAAATGATCGTATTCGCCAGCAATGATGGCCTTGAAGCCCCGGATGGTGTCTTTCAACGAGACGATCTTGCCGTCCTGACCCGTGAATACCTTCGCCACGTTGAAGGGCTGCGAAAAGAAGCGCTGGATTTTTCGCGCGCGGTACACGCTCAACTTGTCTTCTTCGGAGAGTTCGTCCATGCCGAGGATCGCGATGATGTCCTGCAGCTCCTTGGCCCGTTGCAGCACGGCTTGCACGGCGCGCGCGGTGTCGTAATGTTCCTGGCCGACGACCAACGGATCGAGCTGGCGGCTGGTGGAATCGAGCGGATCGACAGCCGGATAAATGCCGAGCGAGGCGATTTGCCGCGACAGCACCACGGTCGCGTCCAAGTGCGCGAACGTGGTCGCCGGGGACGGATCGGTCAAGTCGTCGGCGGGAACGTACACGGCCTGGATCGATGTTATCGAGCCGGTCTTCGTCGAGGTAATGCGCTCCTGCAACACGCCCATTTCTTCGGCGAGCGTCGGCTGGTAGCCCACAGCCGAGGGCATGCGGCCGAGCAGCGCCGAGACTTCGGTTCCCGCCAGGGTGTAGCGATAAATATTGTCGACGAAGAACAGCACATCGCGGCCTTTGCCCGATGCCTGCTTTTCGTCGCGAAAATATTCTGCCATGGTCAGGCCGGTCAGTGCGACGCGCAGGCGGTTGCCGGGCGGTTCGTTCATCTGACCGTACACCATGGCGACTTTGGAATTGCCGAGGTTGTCTTTGTCGATGACCCCGGACTCGATCATTTCGTGATAGAAATCGTTGCCTTCGCGGGTACGCTCGCCGACGCCGGCAAACACGGACAGGCCGCTGTATTGCTTGGCGATGTTGTTGATGAGCTCCAACATGTTCACGGTCTTGCCGACGCCGGCGCCGCCGAACAGGCCCACCTTGCCGCCCTTGGCAAAAGGCACCAGCAGGTCGATGACTTTAATACCCGTGACCAGAAGGTCCTGGCCGCCTGCCTGCTCATCATAGGCGGGCGCCGGGCGGTGAATCGGCAGATATTCCTTCGCTTCGACCGGACCGCGCTCGTCCTGCGGCTTGCCCAACACGTCCATGATGCGCCCGAGCGTACCGGCGCCCACCGGCACGGAAATCCCCTTGCCCGTGCCCTTGACCGTCAGCCCGCGGCGCAAGCCTTCCGAAGGGCCCATCGCAATCGCGCGAACCACGCCATCACCGAGCTGTTGCTGCACTTCGAGGGTCAGATCCACGTCATCGAGCTGCAGCGCGTCATACACCTTGGGAATCTGATCGCGCGGAAATTCTACGTCGATGACCGCGCCGATGATTTGCACGATTTTACCGCTGGACATAATTGCTAACCTCTTGCCTAAACCGCTGCCGCGCCGCCGACGATTTCCGAAAGCTCTTTCGTGATCGCGGCCTGGCGGGCCTTGTTGTAAATAAGTTGTAGCTCATCGATGAGCTCGCCGGCGTTGTCCGTCGCAGCCTTCATGGCCACCATGCGCGCCGCCATTTCGCACGCGACATTTTCAACGGCGCCCTGAAAGATCTGCGCTTCGACGTAGCGCATCAGAATGCCGTCGAGAATTTCAACGGATCCCGGCTCGTAGATGTAATCCCAGCGCTCCTGCAGTTCATCCTTGTCGACGGTCTGAATCGGCAGCAGCTGTGAAACCACGCCCTTTTGGGTCATGGTGTTGACGAACACATTGTGCGCCAGCAGCAGCTGATCGACTTTGGCGTCGCGATAAAAATCCAGCATGACCTTGGTCGTGCCGATCAAGTCGGCGACGTGCGGCCTGTCGCCCAGATGCGTAACCGATGCCGCGATATCCACACCCTGGAGCCTTCGAAAGAACTGCAGCGCCTTGGAACCGATGAGGCAGAGATATACCTTCTCGCCGCGCGATTGTGCTTCGCGAATCGCGGCCAGCGTCGCCTTGAACAAGTTCAGGTTGAGCGAGCCGGCCAGCCCTCGGTCCGTGCTGATCACGACGATGCCCACGGCTTTCACCGGCCGCTCCAAGGTGAAAGGGTGCTTGTAGTCGAGATTCACTTGCCGCAGGTGCCCGATGATTTTGCGAATCTTCTCCGCATAGGGGCGCGCAGCGCGCATGCGCTCCTGCGCCTTGCGCATCTTGCTCGCTGCCACCATTTCCAGCGCCTTGGTGATCTTGCGGGTATTTTTGATACTCGCAATCTTGCCGCGGATTTCTTTTGCGCCTGCCATTATTTTTTTTTGAAGCCTTCGGTTTTAGATGGTTGCAAAAAACTCGTCGCAGCACTTCTTCAGTCCCGCTTCGACTTCCTTCGTCAAGTCCGGCTTGGCATTGATGCCGTTCAGCAAGTCGCCGAAGCTGGAACGCGCAAAGGACTGCAATGCGCTTTCCGTATCGGACACTTTTAGACGGTCCACCTTGTCGAAGTAGCCGTTGTTGGCAGCGAACAGCGACAGCGCCATCTCGGCCACCGACATCGGCGCGTACTGCTTCTGCTTCATCAGCTCGGTGACGCGTTGACCGCGCTCCAGCTGCTTGCGGGTGGCTTCATCCAAGTCCGAGGCAAATTGCGAGAACGCCGCGAGTTCGCGGTATTGCGCGAGCGCCAATCGAACTCCGCCGCCCAGCTTCTTGATGATGTTGGTTTGCGCGGCGCCGCCGACGCGGGATACGGAAATGCCGACGTTGATGGCGGGACGTATGCCGGCATTGAATAGATCGGTCTCCAAGAAAATCTGGCCGTCAGTGATGGAAATGACGTTGGTCGGCACGAAGGCCGTGACGTCGCCCGCCTGGGTCTCGATGATCGGCAGGCCGGTCAGCGAACCGGTCTTGCCCTTCACCCTGCCTTTGGTGACTTTTTCGACGTATTCCTCGTTGACGCGCGCGGAGCGCTCCAGCAGTCGCGAGTGCAGGTAGAACACATCGCCGGGATAGGCTTCGCGGCCGGGGGGCCGACGCAAAAGGAGCGAGATTTGGCGGTAGGCGACGGCTTGCTTGGACAGATCGTCATACACGATCAGCGCATCCTCGCCGTTGTCCATGAAGTACTCGCCCATGGCGCAGCCGCCATAAGGCGCAAGATATTGCATGGCCGCCGGCAGGGACGCGGAAGCCGCGACGATGATGGTGTGCGCCAGGGCACCGTGCTCCTCGAGCTTGCGCACTACATTGGCGATGGAGCTTTGCTTCTGTCCGATGGCAACGTAGATGCACTTAACGCCGGTGCCTTTCTGATTGATGATGGTGTCGATCGCCACCGCCGTCTTGCCGGTCTGTCGATCGCCGATGATGAGCTCGCGCTGGCCGCGGCCGATCGGCACCATGGCGTCGATGGCCTTGAGGCCGGTTTGAACGGGCTGGGACACGCTCTTGCGGAAAATGACGCCGGGCGCAACGCGCTCCAACGGCGACTTTAGCTTGGCATTCACAGGACCCTTGCCGTCGATGGGCACGCCCAGTGCATCGACCACCCGTCCGAGCAGCTCCGGGCCGACCGGCACTTCAAGGATGCGGCCCGTGGTCTTGACTTCGGAGCCCTCGGAAATGTGCTTGTAGTCGCCGAGTACCACCGAGCCGACCGAGTCCTGCTCGAGGTTCAACGCCAGCCCGAAGGTATTGCCGGTGAATTCCAACATCTCGCCATAGCGCGCGTCCGCGAGCCCATGGATGCGCACGATGCCGTCGGTGACGCTCACCACGGTGCCGACATTTCGCGCCTCGGTGGCGGACTTGAACTTGTCGATGCGCGCCTTGATGAGGTCGCTGATTTCCGATGCCTTAATGGACATACCTTAATCCTCTAGCAAATACTGGTCGTTTAAGCCGTCAGCTCGAACGCGATGCGTTTGAGCCGGCTGAGCAAGGAACCGTCGATTACCGTATCGCCTGAACGCAGCACGGCGCCGCCGATGAGTGTGGGATCCGTGGCGCAATGCAGGCGCACCGTGCGCTTGAGCTTGCGCTCCAGGGCTTTGGAGAGCGCCTGCTGCTGCGCGCCATCGATGGGCGCGGCCGAAGTGACCGTCACGTCGACGACGCTTTCCTCTTCGTCCTTGAACTCGTCGAACAGAGCCGACATTTCGGGCAGGAAAGCCAATCGGCGATTCTCCGCGAGGGTGCGAAAAAAATTTTCGGCGTGCTCGTCGAGACCGGGACCTAAGAGGCCCATTACGAATTGCGCAAGCTCTTCGGCTGTGACCGAGGGGCTGCCAAGCAGTTCGTGGATGCGCGGATCGCGCACGGCGGTGGCGGCGGTTCGCAGGATCTGCGACCATTGCGCCAGGCGCTTGTCGGCCTTGGCTTCTTCGAAAGCCGCTTTGGCGTAGGGCCGCGCGATGGTGGTCTTCTCAGCCATGTCCAGCCGTCCTAGATCTGCGCCGCAAGGTGGTCGATCAGATCGCTATGCGTGCGAGGATCGATTTCGCGCTCCAAAATCTTCGACGCGGCGCTGACTGCAATCTGAGCCACATCGCGGCGCAGCGCATCGCGCGCATGTGCCGCTTCCAGACTGATCTGCTCCTTCGCAGATGCCAACAATCGCGCGCCTTCGGCGGTTGCGGCGCCTTTCGCCTCTTCAACCATATCGTTGGCTCGGTGCTGCGCCTGATCGATGATATGACCTGCGCGTTCGCGCGCCTCGCGCATGATGGCCTCGGCGCGCTCATTCGCGGAAGCCAGCTCCTGCTTACCCTTTTCGGCGGCTTCGAGGCCCGCCGCGATCTTGCGCGAACGCTCTTCCATCGGCCCTAAAATCATCGGCCACACGAATTTCATCGTGAACCAGATTAGAACGATGAACACGAGCATCTGCACGATCAGCGTGAGATTGATATTCACAATCGTCTCCTGACCAGCACGGTTACCGGCACTGTTAGTGCGTCAGACCGGCTGTAAACGGATTCGCGAAGGTAAAGAACAGGGCGAATCCGATGCCGATCATGGCGACGGCGTCGACGAGTGCCGCGACGATGAACATTTTGACCTGCAGCATCGGCGTCAGCTCAGGCTGGCGAGCGGCGCCCTCGAGGAAGCGGCCTCCCAGAATACCGAAGCCGATGGCAGTGCCCAGCGCGCCCATGCCGAAGATGATCCCGACAGCCAGCACGGTCATGGCCTGGACGTGTGCAAAATTTTCCATTCAATTCTCCTAAGCGAAACAGATCCGAAATTTGTGTAACAGGACTCGAGGCATCAATGGTGTTCCTGCGCCATCGACAAATAGACGATCGTCAGCACCATGAATATGAAGGCTTGCAGTGTGATTACCAGCAGGTGGAACACCGCCCATGCAAATGCCAACGCGAATTGCGCCACCAGAAGCGCCCAACCGCCCGCGCTCGACAGCTGCGCGGCGCCATGCAGCGTGAGGGCCGCAAGCAGCAGGAAAATCATCTCGCCGGCGAACAGGTTGCCGTACAAGCGCAGCGATAGCGAAATGGGCCGCGCCAGAAACGGCACGATTTCCAGCAGCAGATTCACCGGCACCAGCAGGATCTTCACGAGGGGATTCTTGGCGGTAAAGGGCTGCATGGTCAGCTCGGCCAAAAATCCGCCGAGGCCCTTCACCTTGATGCTGTAGTAGATGATGAGAACGAACACCGTCAATGACATCGCGAAAGTGGTGTTCAAATCGGTGCTCGGAACAACTTTGAGATGCTCGACGCCCACATGGTGGGCCAGCGCGGGGAGCAGATCGACGGGCAGAATGTCCATCGCATTGAAGAGAAATACCCAGCAAAAGATCGTCAGCGCCAGGGGCGCGAGCAATTTATTGGTGCCGTGGAAGCTGTCCTTGACCTGCGTATCGACGAACTCGACCAGGAGCTCGACGAAGTTTTGAAACTTACCCGGTACGCCGGCTTTGGCGGTGCGCGCCGCAAAATAAAACGCGCCGCCGAACAGCAGTGCCAGCGCCGCGGAAAAGAATACGGTGTCCAGATGGATCACGGAAAAATCCACGATTCCCTTGGGCTCCTTGTTCGAAAGGAACGTCAAGTGATGGAGAATGTATTCGTTCGCGCTGGTAGGTTCTTCTGCTGCCATTTCAAATCTTATGTGTGTCTCAATCGCCTCAAATCAACTATTTTTTGCGCGTCCGCGCGGGACATTTGTCCCGCCGAGCGGCGGCAGCGCATTCGCCAGAGCAACCCAAAACACGAGGAAGGTTGCTACGTAAGTGCCGAGCATCGCGAGCGGCACCACCTTCATCGTCTTCAGCACCACCACGAACAACACGATGACGATTGCGATCTTGGCGGTTTCGCCTATGAAGAACGCACGCATCGCCCGCTGCCCATCAGCGGCCGATTTGCCGCCAAAACCTAGCAATGCCATGACTAAACTCGCGGCGGCGCTGATCCCGCCGCCCATCGCCGCGGACAGTGCGGCGTGAGGACCCGCAATCAGCCAGCCGAGCAGTGCGCAGACTACGGTAACGGCCGCCTGGCCCAGCACGACGCTGAGAGCCAGCCGCCGCGCTAAGGCTAAATCGATCGCGACCAATTTTTAAATCCCGTGGGGCGAAGTCAAGAACACTTCGCTTGTTGTGCCAAAAATGGCCGGCGCATTATAGAGACGCCGTCCCGGTGCATCAAGGCGTTTTGAGCCGATTTTTGGTGCTATTGAATGTGGGCCAGGATGCCCTCGAGTTCATCCAGACTGTTGTAGCTGACGATGAGCTTGCCCTTGCCGGAAGCGGCATGCTGAAAGGCCACTTTGGCGCCTAACTTCTCGGCAATTTCCGTCTCCAACCGGTGAATGTCCGGATCCACGGGCGCGGCTTGCGTGCCGGGGCCGGCCGCGTGGGGATTCATGATGCGGCGCACCAAAGCCTCGGTGTCGCGCACCGACAAGGTCTTCTTGGCGACCAGCGTCGCGACTTCGATCTGCTGGCGGCGCGTGCCCAGGCCGAGCAGTGCGCGCGCATGACCCATTTCGATCTGACGGGCCTCGAGCATTTCCTTGACTTCGTCGGTCAATTCCATCAGCCGCACCAAGTTGCTCACGGCGGCGCGCGAACGCCCGACTGCTTCGGCGGCTGCCTGATGCGTCAAGCCGAATTCTTCGATCAGACGCAACAGCGCACGGGCTTCTTCCAGAGGATTGAGGTCCTCGCGTTGAATATTCTCGATGAGCGCCATGGCGACCGCGTCTTCGTCGGGCACATCGCGGATGACCGCGGGGATTTCCGACAGCCCCGCCATCTGCGCGGCTCGCCAACGGCGCTCGCCGGCGATGATTTCGTAGCGTTGCGATTCGGTCGGATTGGGCCTGGGCAGAGGGCGCACCAAGATGGGCTGCACCAAGCCGCGGGATTTGATCGAATCGGCCAACTCCCCCAGCGTGTCGGTACGCATGTCGGCACGCGGTTGATACTTGCCCCGTTGCAATAAATCCACGGGCAGCGACGCCAAGCGATCGCCCACCATCACGTGCGCCTTGTCCGCATCCGGCACGCCGGCGCGCTGCTTGAGCAGCGGACTCAATTCAGCGAGGCCTCGACCTAAAGAAGGCTTTTTACCGGACATGGCAAGTTCCCGTGAGATTGAGCGATTATACGGTCTCGCCGGAAGGATCGGGCGGGCCGGGCGCGTCAGGGGGTCCCGGAGCATCGGGCGGTCCTGGAATATCGGGCGCGCCGGACAGATCGTCGCGGCGAATCATTTCGCCGGCGAGCGCGAGATAGGCGAGGGCCCCGCGCGACTCCTTGTCGTGAAACAAGACCGGCTTGCCGAAACTCGGGGCCTCGGCGAGGCGCACGTTGCGCGGAATCAAGGTGCGAAAAACTTTGTCGCCGAAATGCTCGAGCAGCTGCGCGGATACCTCGTTCGCCAAGTTGTTGCGTGGGTCGAACATGGTTCGCAGCAACCCTTCGATCTCCAAATCAGGATTGATGCTGTCCTTGATCTGTTCGATGGTTTGCATCAAGGCGGTCAAGCCCTCCAGCGCGTAGTACTCGCACTGCATGGGCACCATGACTGAATCCGCCGCCACGAGCGAATTCAACGTGAGCATATTGAGCGAGGGCGGGCAGTCGATGAGGATTACGTCGAAATCTTGGCGCACCGGCATCAAGGCATTGCGCAACTTGAACTCGCGTCCCACGACCATGGTGAGCAATCGCACTTCGGCGGCCGTTAGATCCTGGTTTGCCGGCATCAACATGAAGCCGCCGTATTCGACGGTGACCAACGCCTCGACGGCGCTGCAATCCCCCAGCAAGACATCGCAGCTGGTGCGCGACTGTGCATGCTTATCGATACCACAACCCATCGTGGCATTCCCCTGGGGATCCAAATCGATCAGCAGCACGCGGCGCTTGGTGGCCGTAAGCGATGCGGCAAGATTCACCGCCGTCGTGGTTTTGCCCACGCCGCCTTTTTGGTTGGCCACCGCAATGACCCGCTTCAATTCTTCGCCCGCTTCATGACTTGCTCGATTTTTTAGCTTCGCACCAATTCCACCAGATGCCGCTCGTCGATGAGACCGGGAACCTTCAGGCGATGAACCGCCAACACGCGAAATGATCTCGGCAGCGCGGAGATCTCCTCATCGGGCCTCTTCCCCTTCATCGCCAGCAACCGCCCGTCCGGCGCGCACAAATGGCCGGCGTACGCCACGAAGTCCGCCAGCGATGACAGGGCTCGAGCCACCACTGTATCGAAAAGTTCGAACGGCCTATAGGTTTCCGCGCGAGAATTGACGATTAGCACATTGCGGCAGCCGAGGCGCTCGGCGGTCTGCTCCACGAAGCGAGCCTTCTTGCCGGTAGCCTCGATGAGCGCGAATCGGCGGCGCGGATTGACGATGGCCATCACGAGTCCTGGAAAGCCGGCACCGGTGCCGACATCGGCCAGGCGCTCGCCGCGTAAGTAAGGCTGCAAACTCAAGCTGTCGAGCACATGTTTGCGCAGCATCCCGGGGCGATCGCGGATCGCGGTTAAATTGAATTGCGCGTTGCCCTGCTCGAGTTCATCCACCAGCCGCAGCAGCGACTCCACTTGCGCGCGGTCGAGCGCTACTCCGAGTTCTCCAGCGCCCGAGGCGAGTATGTCGCGTTCCAGGTCTTGCACAGGTTTAGCGATCGGCAGGGAACTCTGTCGAGTTGAGCGTAATGACCAGCTGCGCATCCGCCGCATCGGCCTCGCTCTCCAGATGCACGGCGAAGGCAATGTTCCCGTCGGCGCCCTCGCAGGCTGGGGCTCCAACCGGGAGGGCATTCTTCGTCCAGAGGCCGCAGGCGTCGGCGAATATTTGTGCGGACTCGGTCAGTGGCAGGCGCACGGTCGCTTCAACACGCGACAATCGATCGTGCTTGAAGCACACGAGGTATTCGGACGGCAAGCGCGCCATGAACCGCGGTGCCTTGCCCTCGACGGCATAGCACTCAGGCTCATCGGGCGGCGCTGCGCCGGCGGCCGGCGGAGCCGCGTCACGAAACAATAGGACCTCGTGCAGCGCCAAGGGAATATCTTTGAGAGCGCTGCCGAAAGGAGCGATGAGAAGGACATGCCAATCGTAAGAAGCATCTAAAGTGGGCGCTACTGGCGGCGCGGCGACCGGTTTGGGATGGGGCGCTGCACAGGCAGCCGCCGTCAACGCCGCGATCGCCGCCAGGGTCTGCCGAGCATGGATCAGCATACGATGCATTCAGACCTCAGCCAGTCGCTTGATGAGCGTTTCCAATTCCGCGTCGGCTTGGGCCGCCCCGGCTTGGGCTGCCCCGGCATCGGCGTCATTCCGCCGCGGCACGCGCCGCAAGGCCTGCAGTGCGGTCTCTTTGAGCTTCGAGCAAGACTTCCTGTAGTGGACGCGCCAGTCCGAAACCAGCTCATGCTCGAAGAATTCGTAATCCCGATCGTTGATGATGGCATCGAGCACCATCGCGCATATGGCCAACTGCTGCACACGAGGCCAGGACAAGGTAGGCGCAGAGCAGCCCTCGGCGAAGCAGCGGCGCAAGTACGCGGGCGGGTCGGCGCTCGCGATGTCGTCCAGCAGATCGCCGACGTCGTAGGATTGAATCAAATGCTCGAAGCCCGCCATCGACTGCATTATCCTCGCCGTGTGAGAACATGGGAAATAATGAACCGACTTTATTTATCGCTGCTGCTGGTCTCGTCACTGTTGCCTGATACCCCGCTGCTCGCCGCCACGCGCGTCGAACGCGGCAATTTGACCTTCGACAACATCCCGGAACCGTCCGCGGGATTGACGGAAAAAGTGCAGGGTTATCTCAATGCGCGCCAGGCAACGCCGCTCGGCTGGTCGCCGAAGGGCCAACTGCTGATCGCAACGCGCTTCGGCGATGTCGATCAGCTGCACCTGGTGGAGCAGGCAGGCGGCGCACGGCGTCAATTGACCTTCCTGCGCGAGCCGATCACGCAAGCGGCGTTTTCGCCGGACCCCGCGCGCAGCGCCTATGTCTATCTCAAGGACGAAGGCGGCAATGAGAATGCGCAGCTTTACTATCAGAGGCTCGGCGAGCCCGCAAAGCTGCTGACGGACGGCAAATCCTTGAACGGCGCTCCGATCTGGTCGAACGGCGGCCGCGAAGTCGCCTTCTTCAGCACCGCTCGGGACGGCCATAGCTACGACATCGATATCGTCGATCCGGAATCGGGGACTTTGCCGCGGCTCGCCTTGACCGCGGACGCAAGCGGCGCGGCGTGGTCGGTGCTCGATTGGTCGCCCGACGATTCCAAGCTGCTCGTGCTGAAAGAGGTTTCCGTCGCCGAGAGTTATCTCTACGTCGTTGATCTGAATTCCGGACAAAAGCGCGAGGTGGATCCCTCGCCTACGAAAGTCGGCGTCGTTTCGGCAAAATTTTCGCGCGACGGTCAAGGCGTGTACTTGATCTCGGACCGAGATGGCGAATTCGCGCGGCTGCGCTACGTCAATCTCTTCAACAACGAAAAGAGCGTCATTTCGGGCTACATTCCCTGGGATATCGAGGAATTGGCGATTTCGCGCGACGGGCACTACTTGGCCTTCGTCAGCAACGAGGCGGGCACCGGCAAGCTCAACCTGCAGGATTTGCGCACGCATCAAGACCTCGCGCCGCCGCGCCTGCAGAAGTTGGGGATCATCGGCTCCTTGAGCTTCGATGCCGAGGGCAAGCGGCTGGCTTTCGGATTTGCGGCGGCGAACCAGCCGCGGGACGCATATGTGCTGGACATCGCCGAGAACCGCCTCCAACCCTGGACTCGCAGCGAAGCGGGACCGGTGGATCTTTCCAAGTTCGTGCTGCCGACGCTTAAAGAGTTTCCGACCTTCGATCGAGTGGATGGCAAGGCGCGCCAGATCCCGCTGTATGCCTACGAGCCGACGACGCCCGGTCCGCACCCCATACTCATTACGCTGCATGGCGGCCCCGAATCGCAGTTCCGTCCGGGATTCGATCCGTGGATTCAGTTTGTGGTGAACGAGCTCGGCTTCGCGGTGATTGCGCCCAACGTGCGCGGCTCATCGGGTTATGGCAAGAGCTATATGGCGCTCGACAACGGCACGCTGCGCGAGGACGCCGTGAAGGACATCGGCACCATGTTGGTGTGGATCGCTCTGCAAAGCAGCTTCGATGCCAAGCATGTGGTGGTCGCGGGCGGCTCGTATGGAGGCTATTTGAGTCTGGCGACCATGGTCAATTACGGCGACCGATTGCGCGGCGGCGTGGACGTGTCCGGCATCGCCGACTTTGTGAGCTTTCTGAGCAATACGGCGCCTTACCGGCAGAACCAGCGGCGCGCCGAGTACGGCGATGAACGCGATCCCGACATGCGCAGCTTCTTGAGGCGAATCTCGCCTCTGGCCAATGCCGATCGGATAACCCGTCCGATGCTGGTCGTTCACGGCAAGAATGATCCGCGAGTCCCCTTGTCGGAAGCCGAGCAAATCGTCTTCAAGTTGCGCGCCAAGGGCCGCGAGGTCTGGTACCTGCTGGCGGCCGACGAGGGACACGGCTATCGAAAGAAGCCTAACCGCGACGCCTACTACGAGACGTTCGCGCAGTTCTTGACGGCGCTGCGTGAGTGAGCGCTAAGGGTACAGTTATTTGCTATTGGTGGTCGCGGTGGTCAGCGGCGAAGGCTGCTTCGCGAAGTACTCCGCGGCAATTTGTACGTCTTCGTCGGTTTTCAACAGCTGCGCCATGCCTGCCATGACCACGTTCTTGCGGCGGCCATTGCGGTAAGAGATCAAGGCCTGTTCAAGATAGTCCTCATGCTGTCCGGCCAGCACGGGGGGCTTGGGGTTCAGGGGCGCCTCGACGCCAAGACCCGTCTCGCCGTGGCAGGCGACGCAGGCAGCGACTTGTTTCGGCGGCTTGGCCTGGGTACTCGCGCCGGGTTTCACCGCCTCGGGACCTTGCAGGTAGGCGGCGATGTCTTGAATATCCTGATCCGACAGCGAGGCCGCTTGCGCGTGCATGGTCGCGTGGGGCCTCAAGCCCTCTCGATACTCCTGCACTGCCGCGATCAAGTACTCGGCAGTTTGGTGACGCAGCTTCGGCACGCTGTAATCGGGATAGGCGTTCTTGTAATTGGCGACGCCGTGGCAGCCGTAGCAGGTATAAAATTTCTTCTCGCCCTGGACCGGATCACCCGCGGCGTGCGCGCCCATTGACAGGCTTAAAGTCAGCGCGGCGCCGACGACCCAGCTTAAGGGCTTCAATCGAAAAAGCATCTAGTTCTCCGAGCCTTTGAGATCAGTAAAGTGCGCTGATGTTAAAGAGTGGGCGGGCAAATTGCCACTAGGCGGCTCGATCGCGCTTCTTCAAGTGCACCAGCAACTGCGACACCGCGGCAGGCGTCAGTCCCGGAATGCGCGCGGCTTGCCCCAACGTTTCCGGCCGCACATCGCAGAGGCGCTGGCGCGCTTCGTTCGAAAGCCCGGAGACTTGCGAGTAATCGATGTCAGCGGGCAAGAGCAGTTCCTCGTGTTTCAGCTGCCGCTCGATCTCATCGCTCTGGCGCTTCAAGTAGCCCGAATATTTCGCCTGCACCTCGACCTGAAGTTTTACTTGTTCCCGCAGGCGCTCGTCGTGCCAGTCGGCGGCCGGGCCGGGTGCCGCGCAGGTCAGATCGTCGTACGAGATTTCCGGCCGACGCAGCAAGTCGAAGGCATGAGCCTCGCGCAACAGCGGGGCCTTGAGCTTGCCGAGCAATGCCGTATCGACCTCGCCAGGTTGAACGACGGCATGCTCGAGCCTGTCGATCTCCGACTCGACAATGCCGCGCTTGCGCTGAAAGAACTCCCAACGTTCATCATCGACCAAGCCCAGCGCTCTACCGTGTTCGGTCAGACGCAGATCCGCATTGTCTTCGCGCAGGGACAGACGGTACTCGGCGCGGCTGGTGAACATACGGTACGGCTCGGTCGCACCGCGGGTGATCAAATCATCCACCAGCACGCCGATATACGCTTCGCTGCGCTTCGGACACCAGGCGTCGCGTCCCTGCAGCGCCGCGTTGATGCCGGCAAGCAGCCCCTGCGCGGCCGCTTCCTCATAGCCGGTCGTTCCGTTGATCTGGCCCGCAAAATAGAGCCCTGCGAGAAATTTGCTCTCCAGGCTGTACTTCAAATCGCGCGGATCAAAAAAATCGTACTCGATGGCATAGCCCGGCCGCGTGATGTGCGCCTGTTCGAAGCCTGCGATGCTGCGCACGAATTCATACTGCACATCGAAGGGCAGGCTGGTCGAGATGCCGTTGGGATAGATCTCGTGCGTATCCAAGCCCTCGGGTTCGACGAAGATTTGATGCGACTGCTTGTCCGCGAACCGCACCACCTTGTCCTCCACAGAGGGGCAGTAGCGCGGGCCGACCCCTTCGATCAAACCGGTGAACAGCGGCGAACGCATCGTCGCGGCACGAATGATGTCGTGAGTACGTTCGTTGGTCGCCGTGATGTGGCAGGGGATCTGGCGCGGGTGCACAGCGCGAGTGCTGAGATACGAGAACACCGGCCGCGGTTCATCGCTGTGCTGCTCGCGCAGCGCCGAAAAATCGATGCTGCGGCCGTCGATCCGCGGCGGCGTGCCGGTTTTCAACCGCCCGACTCGCAACTGCAATTCGCGCAGACGCGCCGCCAGGTGCGTCGAGGGCGCATCGCCCGCCCGGCCGCCCGGATGACTTTCGAGCCCGACGTGAATTTTGCCGCCCAAAAAAGTACCCACGGTCAGCACCACCGCCTGGGCACGCAATTCGATGCCGCTTTGCGTCATCACGCCGACCACCCGATCGCCCTCGAGCAGCAAATCAGCCGCCTCTTGCTGGAAGAGCGTCAAATGATCCTGCGATTCGAGGATGCGCCGTATGGCGCGGCGGTACAGTTGTCGGTCCGCCTGCGCGCGGGTGGCGCGCACGGCCGGGCCCTTGCTGGCGTTCAAGGTGCGAAACTGTATGCCCGCCTGGTCGGTGGCACGTGCCATCGCACCGCCGAGCGCGTCGATTTCTTTGACCAGATGCCCTTTGCCGATGCCTCCGATCGCGGGGTTGCAGCTCATCTGCCCCAGGGTCTCGATGTTATGCGTGAGCAGCAACGTACTCGCCCCCATGCGCGCGGCCGCGAGGGCAGCTTCGGTGCCGGCATGGCCGCCGCCTATCACGATGACCTGGTATTGCTTCGCGAAACGCATCAGGCTGAATCTACTCGTTTTTTATCAGGGGTCGCTACCTTAAACCTATGCTCAAAAAATCACCAGGGAACCATTGCGCTTGTGTCCGCCTCTCACTCCTACACGCTTGAGAAAATCGAGGAGCGGATAATGGGCCGCAATACGTCAAACACCCCGGGCCAAGATCATGGCGGCGCAGGCATCCTGGCCGCTGCCGTCATCGTCGCCCTCGTGGTGGGCCTCATCGGCATTTTTGACGTCGCAGCCGGCACGCCTCTGCAAATCGGCCAGCCAGCTCCGGACTTCACGGCCGCCGATACCCAGGGCAACCAGGTTCATTTGAATGATTACCGCGGCAAAATCGTGGTGCTGGAATGGACCAATGCCGACTGCCCTTACACGCGCAAGCATTACAACAGTGGCAACATGCAAAGTGTGCAGGGCCTTGCGCGCGACAACGGCATCGTTTGGCTCACCGTCATTTCCTCCGCGCCGGGCAAACAGGGCTACGTCAACGGTGCCGGTGCGGATGCCCTGACTCAATCGCGCAAGGCGGTCCCCAGCGCAGTGATCTTGGATCCAGCGGGTACCGTGGCGCGTTTGTACGCTGCGAAGACGACGCCGCAGCTGTTCGTCATCGATCCGAACGGCGCCTTGCAGTACATGGGCGGCATGGACAGCATCGCAACTTCGGATGAAGCGGATATCGCTCGCGCCGAGCCGTATCTCAAAGAAGCGATGATGGCCGTCGCCCAAGGTCACGCGGCGCCCCGCGCGGTAACCCGACCGTACGGGTGCTCCATCAAATACTGACCGCGGGAGCGGAACTTTGGGTCCGCGGTGAACGGGTATAGTCGGGCGGTGACCATTCGTCGTGCCATCCCCGCTGAACGCAAAACATTAGAGGCGCTGCAGTTGCGCGCATCGCTCGGCAACGAAGGGGATCGCGAAGCCTTGCTGCGCCATCCCGATGCAATCGACATGCCGGTGGAGCAGATCAGCGCCGGAGGCGTATTCGTACTGGAACAGGGGGGCACCATCGTCGGTTTTTCCGCCATCCTGCCCCGCGATGATGGCGACACGGATCTTGACGCGTTGTTCGTCGATCCCGGCACCCAACGGCGCGGCGTGGGACGCACGCTGCTCGAGCATTGCGCCGAGGTGGCGCGCAGCGGGGGCTCGAATGTCTTGCATGTCGTGGGCAACACGCACGCGAAGCAGTTCTACCTTGCGTGCGGTTTTGTCATCGTCGGCAGCTTCGAGACCCGCTTTGGCGCGGCGCTATTGATGCGAAAAATGCTCTGAGGGCGCTGGCCGACGACGGCTATTCCACGGCCACGGGAATGCCTGCAAATTTTCCTGCCCATTTCGCGGGCCCCGTCTCGTGCACCGATTCACCGTCCGCGCTGACCGCCACCGTGACCGGCATGTCCTTGACCTGGAATTCGTACACCGCTTCCATGCCCAGTTCCGGAAACGCGACGACGCGGCTGGCGCGAATGGCGTTAGACACCAGGAAAGCCGCTCCGCCGACGGCGATCAAGTAGGCGGAGCGATGCTTGGCGATGGAGGCGACGGTTTCAGGTCCCCGCTCGGCCTTTCCGATCATCGCGAAGAGTCCCGATTTGCCAAGCATGGTGTCGGTGAATCGATCCATGCGATTGGCCGTGGTCGGGCCCGCCGGTCCTACCACCTCGCTGCCCACCGGATCGACTGGGCCGACGTAGTAGATCACGCGGCCGGTGAAATCCAAGCCATCGGGCAGGGGCTTGCCGGAATCGAGCAAGGCGCAGATGCGCTTGTGCGCGGCATCGCGACCGGTCAGGAGCTTGCCCGACAACAGCATGCGCTCGCCCGGTTTCCAGGTGGCGATTTGCTCTTTCGTCAGACCGTCGAGCGATACGCGGCGTGCGCCGGCATCCGGACGCCAATTGACTTTGGGCCACAGGTTGAGATCCGGCGGCGTCAGCACCGCCGGACCACTGCCATCCAAGGTAAAGTGGATATGGCGGGTCGCCGCGCAATTCGGAATCACCGCGACCGGCAGTGATACCGCATGGGTCGGATAATCCAGAATCTTGACATCCAGTACCGTGGTCAGCCCGCCCAAGCCTTGCGCGCCTAACCCTAACGCATTCACCCGCCGATAAATTTCCAGCCGCAACTCCTCCAACGGCGTTTTCGGCCCGCGCGCGATCAGCTCGCCGATGTCGATCGGCTCCATGAGCGACTTCTTCGCAAGCAGCATGGCCTTCTCCGCGCTGCCCCCGATACCGACGCCGAGCATTCCGGGCGGGCACCACCCCGCCCCCATCTCAGGCACCCTTTCCAGCACCCAGTCGGCGACGGAATCGGCCGGGTTCAGCATCGCGAACATGGACTTGTTTTCCGATCCTCCGCCTTTCGCGGCGACGGTAATCTCGACCTGATCCCCGGGAACCAATTCGGTGTGGATGACGGCCGGTGTATTGTCGCGGGTGTTGCCGCGCTTGAATGCCGGATCTGAAACGATGGAAGCGCGCAGTTTATTCGCCGGGTCAAGATAGGCGCGGCGCACGCCCGCATTGATCATGGATTCCAGGTCCGAGGTCGCGTCCCAAGACACCCCCATACCCACTTTGACGAATACCACCACGATGCCGGTGTCCTGGCAGATCGGCCGGTGGCCTTCGGCGCACATGCGAGAATTGGTGAGAATCTGCGCAATGGCATCGCGCGCCGAGGGACTTTGCTCGATCTCGTAGGCACGCCCCATGGCGCGGATGAAATCCGCAGAGTGGTAGTAAGAAATGTATTGCAGGGCGCCGGCGACACTGGTAATCACATCGGCTTCGCGAATGACGGTCATGGTGTCCTCAAAACAAAAGTCCAACTGTGCCGCAAATCTACCAACATGCTCCAAGCGTGGGTAGCGAATCCCCTACAATCTGATGTAGGGAGAAAGGCATGCGGCAGATATCTTGGGCGCTGGTGTGGATTGGCTTGTGCGCGTGGTGGACACCGCGCGCCGCTGCGCAAGATACGGCGTCGCTGCCCTTGACGGAATGCCGGCTCGAACACCCGCTGCGCCTGACCTCCATTCCCGCTCGCTGCGGCACATTGCGTGTGCCGCTGGACCGCGAGCATCCCAAGGACGGATCCATAGATTTGAAGTTGGCCGTGGTGCCGGCCTTGAACCGCCGCAGCAGCGAGTCGCCCTTATTCCTGCTGGCCGGCGGCCCTGGGCAAAGCGCGCTGCAAGTATACGTGGCCTTCAGCGGCGCTTTCGCGCGCGCCAACCGCAATCATGCCATCGTGCTGTTGGATCAGCGCGGGACCGGCAGCTCCAGTCCGCAATCCTGCGACTATCCGGAGGACTGGCAGGAGCCGGTGGATCCTTTGCCGGCGCTGCGAAAGGCAACCGTCGATTGCATCGCGAAGCTGGGGCCGCGCGTGCGTTTCTACACCACCAGCATCGCGGTACGGGACCTTGAGGAGGCGCGCGCGGCCTTGGGCTTCGAGCAGATCGATTTTTACGGCGCCTCGTACGGCACGCGGGTTGCAGAGTTGTACATGCGCCGCTATCCGGCACGCGTGCACGCAGTCATTTTGGACGGCGTCACCTATCCGGAACAGTTGATCGGCGTCGAGACGCCCCTAGACGGCGAGAATGCATTGCATTTGATCCTGGCGCGCTGTGTGCAGGCGCCCGACTGCGCCGCGGTCTATCCGGACCTGCAAAAAAACCTGGATTCCTTGCTCACGCGATTCGGGCCGCAAAAGGCCATGGTGACGATCGATGATCCGAACAGCGGCCTGCCGATGGATCTTGAGTTCAATCACAAAATACTCGGCGCCGCGCTGCGCTTTCTCTCCTACAGCGCCATGCAGGCCTCGCTGTTGCCCGCCCTGATTCACCAAGCCTCGCAGGCCAAGCTGCGGCCGCTCGCCTCCCAATCCGTCATGAATGCGCGGCAAATCGGCGATCAGCTGGCAAACGGCATGCAGTACACCGTGCTTTGCAGCGAGGATGAACCGTTTTTTGCGACCGCCAAGATCGACCGCGCTGTCATCGCCAAGACTTACCAAGGCACGGACCTCATGGATGCCTTGCACGAGATCTGCAAGCTTTGGCCGCGAGGTCCGATGGATCCGGACCTGCATGAGCCCTTACACAGCGACATTCCCACCCTGCTGCTGTCCGGCGAAGCGGACCCGGTGACACCGCCGGCCGATGCCGAACGCGCAGCCGTTGGCCTTGTTCGTCATCGACACCTGATATTGCCGGGTGAGGGTCACGGCCAACTAGCCACCGGCTGTGTGCCGCGCTTGATGGCGGAATTTCTCGACAGCGCCGCGCCGGAGAAGCTCGATGCGAGCTGCCTGGAGCGGCACACGCCGGAGCCATTTTTCTTGAGCATGACGGGGCCCGCACCATGATCGAGGCGATGGGCTTGAGCAAGCGCTTCGGCAGCATCGAGGCGGCCAGGGATGTGTCTTTTGTCGCACGCGACGGCGAGATCACCGGGCTCTTGGGCGCCAACGGCGCGGGAAAATCCACCTGTTTGCGCATGCTGTACGGTGTGCTCACTCCGGATGGAGGCAGGGCTTGCATCGATGGCATCGACATCCGGGGCGAAACTTCCCAGGCGCGCGCGCACTTGGGCGTGCTGCCGCATGCGGCAGGGCTCTATAACAATCTCACGGCGCGCGAGAACATCCGCTATTTCGGCTCGCTGCATGGAATGAGCGCGCCGCAGCTTAAAACCCGGACCGCCGAGCTATCGCAGGCGTTGGGAATGGATGAGTTCATCGAACGCCGGGCGAAGGGTTTTTCGCAGGGCCAACGCATCAAGGTGGCCTTGGCCCGCGCGCTGGTTCACGACCCGGGAAATGTGGTGCTCGATGAGCCCACCAACGGATTGGACGTGATGGCCATCCGCAACTTGCGCGAAATGCTGTTGGCATTGAAGGCGCAGGGGCGTTGCGTGCTGTTCTCCTCGCATGTCATGCAGGAAGTGGCCGCGCTGTGCGATCGGGTGGTCATTATTGGCCGCGGCCGGGTCTTGGCGGATGCCACCGTGCAGGATATTCGCGAGCGCAGCGGCACCGCGACCTTGGAAGAGGCGTTTCTGCAAGTGCTCGGGGACACGGAAGGCGTCAGCTGAATGCGCACGCTGCTCGTCGTCTTTTGCAAAGAATTTCTCGAGAACCTGCGTGATCGGCGCACCCTGTTGTCGGCACTGCTGTTCGGCCCGTTATTCGGGCCCATACTGTTTGGCGTCATGGTCTCGCGCATGCTCGAGCAAAGTGTGGTCGAGTCGGACGTGCCCCTGAAGATCACGATCTCGGGAAGTCGATACGCCCCGGGACTTGTTCAATACCTCAAGGGGCGCGGCGTCAAGCTCACCGAGAAAGACCTGTCGGAGAATGAGGCACGCGCCGCCGTGCGCGGCGGCGTGTCGCAAGTGGTGCTGCTGGTGCCTGCGGACTATCCGCAACTGTTCACGGCGGCGAAGCCGGCGCCGGTTTTGTTGTTCGCCGATAGCGCTGATTCGCAAACGCGCAAGCTCGCGGACCGAGCGCGCGCAATTCTCGGAGCCTATGGCAGCGGCATCGCGCAATTGCGGCTGCAGATGCGAGGTGTGAGTCCGCTGCTGTCTCTGCCGGTCGCCGTCAATGAAGTCGACGTCGCCACTCCCACCGGACGCGCCGTCGTGGTGCTCGGCTTGATGACTTATTTCGTGCTGTTCGCACTGCTCATGGGCGGCCTGTACCTGGCGATCGATTCCACCGCCGGCGAACGCGAGCGTGGATCGCTGGAAGCTCTATTGAGTTTGCCCGTGGCGCGCAGTGCATTGGTGGGCGGCAAAGTGCTCGCAACTTGCGCCTTTATGTGCATATCGCTGGCCCTGAGCCTGACCGCATTCGTCTGCGTATTTCGCTTCGTGCCGCTCGAACGCGTCGGCATGAGCGCCAATTTGGGCTTTGAAACGGCGCTGATTTTCTTTGCGATCTGTTTGCCCTTCGTACCCCTGGGGGCCACGCTCATGACGCTGGTTGCCTCGTTCACACGCTCCTACCGAGAGGCACAGACCTATCTGACCACGGTGCTGCTGGTGCCCACGCTGCCGATCGCATTCGCCAGCATTTATTCGCTGAAAACCAAGAGCACGCTGATGTTCATACCCTCATTGAGCCAGCACCTGCTGATGACCAGCGTGCTCAAGGACGAACCGATAAGCCTGCAGGATATTTTGGTGTCGGCCGCCGCGTCGCTCGGGCTCGCCCTGTTGCTGTTCATTCTGACGGCGCGGCACTGGCGCCGTGAGAGCATGCTCGGATAGCCGCTATTGTGTGAGCGTTCAGTAGCGGTGAACCGGGACTTTTGTAGGATCGTTCAATAGTGTGAGCTGCGGCATGAAAAAATTACGGGGATTGCTGTATAGCGTTCTCATAGACCCTATGTATACTGTTCCCATTGGCGTCAAGGCATCCCGGGGGTATCGGCATGGCGGGCTCAGCATCATCCACACGGATGGGTATCGTTGCTTTTTTAGCAATACTGGCCGTATCTGCGGCCACAATGCTGTGGTTATTTTGGCGCTTTCCGCTCATGACCGCGATTATCACGTTGGGTGCCTTCATTGCTCTCGGGGTGCTCGTCCGCTTGGCACGATCGGTCGATGTCGAAAGCATCGCCGATCTGGATACCAAACAGCACGTCTGATGTCGCCAATCGGCGACGTTACTTACCGATACAGAAACTGCGAAAGATCTCGCCGAGCAGATCGTCGCTGCTCAAAGTCCCCGTGATCTCCCCCAACGCCAGCTGGGCCCGGCGTAATTCCTCGGCGAAAAGCTCGAAAGCGCGTGTGCTCCTCAAAATCTCACCCGCCTGCGCCACGCAAGCTCGGGCCCGCGCAAGCGCATCCAGATGACGGCGCCGCGCCGAGAGCGCGCCCGACTCTCCGCTGCGATATCCGGCACTTTTTTTCAGGTGAGAACGCAGCAAGCTCAAGCCGTCGCCTGTTTTGGCGCTCAAGAAAATCTGTGCCGGTTCATGTGATTCGTCGAGGCGGGCGGCCGCGTGCGTGAGGTCGATCTTGTTGAACACCAATGTGACGGGCACGCCGGGCGGCAGGTCGGCAAGCTCGGCGCGCCAATTCAAGGGCACGCGATCGGCTTCCGCTGCGGCAGCATCCAACACGTAGAGTACGCGGTCCGCTCGGGCTAACTCGCTCATCGCGCGGCGCACACCTTCGGCCTCCACTGCATCGGCGCTGACCCGCAGTCCCGCCGTGTCAATCAGGTTGAGCGGCAACCCGTCCAAATGGACATGCTGGCGCAGTACGTCGCGAGTGGTTCCGGGTTGATCGGCTACGATGGCGATCTCCTCGCCCACGAGGCGATTGAGCAGGCTGGATTTTCCGGCATTCGGCTTGCCCGCGATCACCACATTCAATCCTTCGCGCAATAGCGCGCCCTGGCGCGCCGCATCCGTGATGGACTGGAAGCTCCCAAAAATATTCGCCATGCGATCGCCCAGTACACTGCCGGGGAGAAAGTCGATTTCTTCATCGGGAAAATCTATGGCCGCTTCCACCAGCGTGCGCAGCTCCGTGATTTGCGCTTGCAGCGCGCCGATGTGCGCCGAGAATTCTCCCTGCATGGAGCGCACTGCCGCGCGCGCGGCCGCCGTGGTGCCCGCATCGATCAGATCAGCGATGGCTTCCGCTTGAGCGATATCGATTTTGCCGTTCATGAACGCCCGTTCACTGAACTCGCCGGGCTTTGCCATGCGGCAGCCGAGCTGCAGCAAGCGATGCAGGAGTAAATCGAGGATGAGCGGACCGCCATGAGCTTGCAGCTCCAGGACATCCTCGCCGGTGTAGGAGGCGGGGGCGGGAAAGTACAACGCCAGTCCCCGGTCTATGGGCTCGCCGTCGCTGCCGAGAAAATTTGCCACGTGAGCCATGCGGGGCGGCGGCAGGGAGGCCAACATTGCGCCGGCAATGCGCGGTACATCGGGTCCGGAGGCTCGTATCATCCCGACCGCCCCGCGCCCGGGTGCGCTGGCGATGGCGGCGATGGTATCGAGTGAAGCCACAGCTTTAGCTTCGCTGCTTGGCGGCCTCTGCTTCCACCACTTGGTTTACCCGCCACTGCTGCGCGATCGACAGCACGGTGTTGGTCAGCCAGTACAACACGAGACCCGAAGGGAACCAGGCCATCATGCCGGTCATGATCAGGGGCATGAATTGCATGATCTTCGCCTGCATGGGATCGGGAGGCGGAGGATTTAATTTGAATTGCGCGAACATCGCGGCGCCCATCAGCAGCGGCAGCACGAAATAAAAATCGCGCGAGGACAGATCATTGATCCACAGCAGAAAGGGCGCTTGGCGCATTTCCACGCTTTCGAGCAGCACCCGATAAAAGGAAATGAACACCGGGATCTGGACCACCATCGGCAAGCAACCCGCAAGCGGATTGATCTTTTCCTTCTTGTACAGGTCCATCATGGCGCGGCCCAATTTTTCCCGATCGTCCTTGAAGGTTTCCTGGATCTGCTTCATGCGCGGACCCACTGCGCGCATCTTCGCCATGGAGCGGCCGCTCGCCTGGCTCAAGGGATAAAACAGCAGCTTGATGAGCGCGGTGACGATGATGATCGACCAGCCCCAATTGCCGACCATCTTGTGCACCCAGTTGAGCCCGGTAAACAACGGCTGGGCGATCACCGTCAATATGCCGAAATCGACCGTGCGCTCGAGATGCCTGTCGAGCCCCGCCAATTGCGACTGCAATTTCGGACCGACAAAGAATTCCTCATGGAACTGGGCATGGGCGCCGGCGGGCACCGGCGTCATGGGCCCGGTTCCCTGCAGCAAGTATTCGTTATTGAGCACCTGCAACTGATAGTGATAGGCCTGTCCCGCCGGGGGCACGACGGCGACGACAAATTGGTGCTGCAGCGAGGCCATCCAGCCGCCCGTGATGACGCCCGAGAACTTGGCGTCGGAATCACTCTCGACGTTGAGATCCTTTAGCTTGGTGCCGTCATACACCGCCGGGCCCTTGAAGGAATAGGTTTCGACATCGAAATAGGAACGCGAGGCGTGTTCCCAATGGCGCAAGATCTGCGCGTACGAGGCCAACGTCCGCGGCGAGGCGCTGTCGTTTTTCGCATCGTACTCGAGACTGACGGCGTACTGGCCGCGCTTGAAGACGAAGGTTTTGGTGACGGTCAGACCCTGACCGTCGCTCCAGTGCAGAGGCACCCGCAACTCGTCGGCCCCGGGCGCGAGAACGAATGTTTTCTGGTCCGAAGTCCACTCGGCTAAATGCGTAGGCGCAGCTTCGCCGGCGGCGCCAGTGAGGCCGCTTTGCACCACGTATCGCGTGGGAGGCGGCTCATAGCTCAATAGCTTGACCGGAATGTTCGGCGTGTCCTTGCGAAGCGGATACTGCAGCAAGTCCGCGCGATCCATCTCGCCGCCCTTCAAATTGATGCCCACATCCAGCACGTCAGTGGTGACTTGAAGCAGCATGTTCGCGCTTGTATCCGACGAGGATGCGGCAGGCACGACGGCCGGCTGGGAAACGTTGGCGGATTGCGCGGCGGCAGCCGGCGAACCGGCGGCAGGCGAACCGGCGTCCGGCGTCGCGGCGCTGGGCGCGGCCGTGGTCGCCTGCGGGACCGACTCGCCCAAGGTGTTCGCAGGCGCGGCGGCGCCCGGCGCGGCAGCTGATCCCGAGCTGGTTTGCGAGGCCGCACTTACCGGCGGCTCATAGTCATGCACCCACGTTTGGTAGTTCAAAAATATAATGGCGGCGAGCACGCCCCAGAGGATCATGCGGATGTTAGGCATTGGTCGGTCTCTTATCCGGCACAGGATCGTAGCCGCCTTCTGCGAACGGGTGACAGCGGAGCAGGCGCCGAGTCCCTAACCAAACGCCGCGCACAATGCCGTAGCGTTCGATCGCCGCGTGCGCGTAGCAAGAGCAGCTCGGATAAAAGCGGCAATGCGCGCCCAGCATGGGGCTCAACGCAAGCTGGTAGCCGCGAATGCTCCAGAGTAAAAATTGGCGAGGTTTTACCATTTCTGTGAAATCATCTTCCAATGCGCATCGAGGCTCGCGCGCAAGTCCGCACCCTTTGCCAGTCGCGCCGCTTCTCGTGCGGAGACGGTGACATCGACCGGCGGCAATGCATGTTGGTTCAAACGAAAGGACTCTCGTGCGAGGCGTTTGATGCGATTGCGTGCGACCGCGGTGCCGAACGTGCGCGTCGCGATACTCAAACCCAGGCGCGGATAGGTTTCATGATTGGCCAGAACGGATAAGCTAAAAAATGCGTCGGCGAATTTTTTGCCGTGCCGCTTCACATCACGAAATTCGGCCGGCTGATGCAAACGCTTGCGCGGCTCGAACTTCAGTTTACGGATCTAGCGAGCCTGTCGCGTTAGGGACAGAGGCGCTTACGGCCCTTGGCGCGGCGCCGCGCCAGCAATCGGCGGCCGCTCTTGGTGGCCATGCGTGCGCGGAAACCGTGGGTACGGGCACGATGAAGATTACTGGGGTTAAAGGTACGTTTCATAGCGCGACTCGAGCGAAAACTACGGGTTAAATCAACGGTCTAAGCTGTTTAAGAAAGGCGGCAAGGGTACTGAGCGTGCATGGATGTGTCAATAGACGCCCCTTCAAGTTGGAGCTAGACTCCGTGCCCTTTCGATCATTTGCCCCATTACCCTCAAGCCCAAGGAGAGCGCTCTTGCCGGAGTCGCTGTGGAACCGCTGTCTGCGAGTGCTCGAGGGCGAGCTCCCGGAACAGCAGTTCAACACCTGGGTGCGGCCCCTGCAGGCGGTAGAGCGCGAGGGCGAGCTGAAATTGCTCGCGCCCAATCGGTATGTCATCGAATGGCTGGCTCAAAATCTATTGCCCCGGATCAAGGAACTCATTCAGGCCTTTGCCGACGGTATGGCCCCCGAAGTGGCCCTCGATGTGGGCACGAGGGCCGGCGTGATGATTCCTCCCGCGCCGGCCGGCTCGAGGGATGAGGCGGCGTCGGCGAGGGTCCGCAAACTCGCGCCCACGGTACTCGGCAGCCGCATCAACGCCGAGTTTACCTTCGATGGCTTCGTCGAGGGCAAAAGCAACCAGCTCGCCAAAGCGGCGGCCATCCAAGTCGCGGGCAATCCGGGCAAGGCTTACAACCCACTGTTCATCTACGGCGGCGTCGGCTTGGGTAAAACTCATTTGATGCACGCGGTGGCCAACAAGCTCAAGGAGCGCAATTCGGAAGCGCGCCTGGCCTATGTGCATAGCGAAAGATTCGTCGGCGACATGGTGAAGGCCTTGCAGCACAACACCATCAACGATTTTAAAACCGCGTATCGGACTCTCGACTGCCTCATGATCGACGATATTCAATTTTTTGCCGGAAAAGACCGCTCTCAGGAAGAGTTTTTCCATACCTTCAATGCGTTGCTCGAGAGTCAACAGCAGGTGATATTGACCTGCGACCGATACCCGAAGGAAGTCGACGGACTCGAGGAACGGCTGAAGTCGCGCTTTGGCTGGGGGCTGACCGTCGCGATCGAGCCGCCGGAACTGGAAACCTGTGTCGCCATCCTGATGAGCAAAGCGGCGATGACACGCGTCGATCTTCCGGAGGAGGTGGCTTTTTTCATCGCCAAGCGCATCCGTTCGAACGTGAGAGAACTGGAGGGTGCGCTTCGCCGCGTGGTGGCGACGTCCAATTTTACCGGCCGCCCGATCACGCTGGAGTTCGCCAAGGAAGCGTTGCGCGATCTGTTGGCGTTGCAGGAAAAACTAGTCACGATCGAAAATATTCAAAAGACTGTGGCGGAGTACTACAAAATCCGCATCGCCGATTTGTTGTCCAAGCGGCGCAGCCGTTCGATCGCTCGGCCTCGCCAGGTGGCGATGGCATTGGCGAAGGAATTGACCAACCACAGTCTGCCCGAAATTGGAGATGCGTTTGGCGGCCGGGACCATACTACCGTGCTGCATGCTTGCAGGCGGGTGAAGGAGTTGCGCGAGACGGAAAGGCGCATCGGCGAGGACTATATGAACCTGTTGAGAACCCTGGCCGGATAGGGTAGGACAAGCTGTGGATGGATCTGTGGATAAAGATATCCACAGGTGCGCGACAGGTTGCGATGAGGCTGTGGACAAGTGTTGAGGTGTTTTCGTGAGATTGGAAGTATTTGATAAATATCGTGTTTTTTGCCTTATGCACCGGAATTCTGTCCCTCAGTAATCATAGTAATAATCTCTTTAAGAATCTAAATCTAAGAATGCGAAGACGGTGAGCCCATGAAATTGACGGTAGAGCGCGAGAAATTATTGACCCCCTTGCAGGCAGTCATCGGTGTGGTGGAACGGCGCCAGACCATGCCTGTGTTGGCCAACGTGTTGCTAGGAGTTCGCGGGGGACAGTTGTCCATCACCGCCACCGATCTGGAAGTCGAGCTGGTGGCAGCAACCGAGGTCGCCGTCCAAGACGCCGGTGACATCACCGTGCCGGGGCGAAAATTTCTGGATATTTTGCGAGCGCTGCCCGACAAGGTCTCGGTGTCATTGAGCGTGGAAGGCGAGAAAATCGTTATCAAAGCCGGCCGCAGCCGCTTCAGCCTCTCGACCCTGCCGGCGGCGGATTTCCCCGTGATCGATGACATCAATGCGCAGCAGACGGTGCAACTGCCGCGCAAAGAACTGCTGCGATTGCTGGAGAAAACCCATTTTTCGATGGCGCAGCAAGACGTCAGGTACTACCTGAATGGAATGCTGTTGGAAATCGATGGGCAACTGCTGCGGGCCGTGGCCACCGACGGGCATCGGCTGGCGCTCTGCGAAACTGTTCTTGAAATCAAGGCGAAAAACTCACAGCAGGTCATCGTTCCGCGCAAGGGCGTGCTCGAATTGCAACGCGTGCTGACTGCGGAGGGCGTGGCGGAAGTGGCCATCGGAACCAATCACGTTCGTGCGCAGATCGGCGATATTCGCTTCACTTCGAAGCTTATTGACGGACGTTTCCCTGAATATTCGCGGGTGATACCGGCGGCGCCTGCTTCGGCAATTAGGGCCGACCGCGACGTGTTAAAGCAGGCCTTACAGCGCACCGCCATCTTGTCCAACGAGAAGTATCGCGGGATTCGCGTCACCGTGAAAAAGAATTTGCTCACCGTTCAGGCGCACAACCCAGAACAGGAAGAGGCCGAGGAAGAGATCGAAGTCGGCTATGAAGGCAATGATTTGGAAGTGGGATTCAACGTTAATTATCTACTCGACGCGCTGGCGGCGATTGATGGGCAAGACGTGGAGTTGGGGCTGACCGACAGCAATAGCAGCTGTTTGATTCGATCTCCCGGCAATGCGAGCGCGCGCTATGTCGTGATGCCGATGAGGCTTTAGACCGTGAGTTTGAGCCGGCTGCAAGTAACGGATTTCCGCTGCTTGCAGCTGGCGGAGATCGAACTCGATCGGCGCTTCACGCTGATCAGCGGTCCCAATGCTTCCGGGAAGACCAGCTTGCTGGAAGCGATCTACGTTCTCGGGCGCGGCAGGTCATTTCGCACACGCCGGTTGGAACACCTTATTCGCCATGGCGCCGATCGTTTCGTGGTCTTCGGCGAGGTGGACTCAGGTACACGGCGCATACCCCTGGGAGTGGAAGGTTCGCGGACGGGGATCCGCGCCCGCATTGACGGGGATAGCCCGCAGTCACTCGCGGAATTGGCGCTGCAGCTGCCCGTGCAAATCATAGATCCCGAAGTGCATCATCTCATCGAAGAAGGGCCCTCCAGACGCCGTCGATTTTTGGATTGGGGTACGTTCCACGTGGAGCAATCGTTCGTAGCCCATTGGCGGCGATACCAGCAGGCGCTCAGACAGCGAAATGCAGCCCTCAAGGCTCGCCAGCCCCGCTCAGTGGTTTCGGTGTGGGACAGTGATCTTTTGCGGTCTGGCGAATTGCTCACCGAGGCGCGCACCAGATATGTGGCCGCCTTGAACCCGCAGGCCAAGGCTATCAGCGCGAATTTGCTCGGGATGGAGCTTTCGTTGGGCTATCGGCCCGGCTGGGCCAAGGACTTGAGCATGGCCGAGGCACTGAATCAGAGCTGGAGTCACGATGTGGATGTGGGAGCGACGCAAGTTGGACCGCACCGGGCGGAACTCACCATTCGCTTGGACGGCACGGCGGTGAAGGACCGGGTATCTCGTGGGCAACAAAAGCTGCTCGCAGCTGCCTTGCTCATCGCTCAAATCAAGCTGTTCCCTGAGAACTCCTCCGTGCAGCCCAGTCTGTTGCTGGACGATCCCGCCGCTGAGTTGGACGACGAGCGATTGGCGGCGCTGATTCATGAGGTGTCCGCCCAGTCCGTGCAACTGATCGTGACCACGCTGCACAGCGAGTTCGCGGCCTTCGGCTCGCCTGGGCGTCGTTACAAAGTGGCTGCGGGGCAGATCACCGCTGCCTGAGGTTCCACGTGGAACTGAAGCGGCGCTTTGGGAGCTCGCACATGGGCGAGCCGGATAAAGGGTGCGCAGCGAAACACTCCGGAACGTTCCACGTGGAACGCAAGTCGAAGTTGGAGTGCGGTCATCATCGTTGCGCTGCCAACGGACTTTCTGTGGAAGCGCCTGTGAAGGGGTGCGCCGTATGGATCGCGTACAGCGCGGTGTTCCATGTGGAACGGAAGCGGTGGCTTTGGGGTCTCAGAGCTTGCGTATGGGAAACGCTTTCGGGTAGCGCCCGCGGGGCGCTGCAAGCTGGCTGTCGGTCCGATAGGGATGGGGTCTAGGAGCTCAAAGGCACGTGCTGGCATGCCGATCATGCGCGGCACGAAGTACCGCCCACTTCCCTTCGGCTGATCGCCAAAAAGTTGCTCGCTAAGGGCGGCCTCGAACTAGCTTGTCGCTGGCAATCGCCGCGGCCGTGTCTCTCGGCGGTGGCGCCACTGGGGCCGTACAACAAATCCTGAATGTGGATAAGTCAGTGCGTTAATGGCTTTGCGAAGCAAAGTTTGGTCAATTCTGAGGCTCTTCTGAAGCCTTAATTCACTGCCCCGCCACGAGGGTCACGTCGGCCTCCAATCAGTCCTTGCAACCCGTTGATTATAAATGGTTTTCTGCGCTGCAAGGAGTGGTTTTTAGCACCGGAAAATGTTAATATGGCCGGTCACAAATTAGGATCGAGCATGGCCCAGGACAACGTATACGATTCAAGCAAAATCAAAGTCTTAAAAGGTCTGGACGCGGTCCGAAAACGGCCCGGGATGTACATCGGAGACACCGATGACGGCAGCGGGCTTCACCATATGGTTTTCGAGGTTGTGGATAACGCTATCGATGAGGCACTGGCCGGTCATTGCGACCGCATAGGGGTCACCATCCATGCCGACGAGTCGGTGACCGTATCGGACAACGGCCGCGGAATTCCGGTCGATATCCACGCCGAGGAAGGGCGCTCTGCCGCGGAGGTCATCATGACCATACTCCATGCCGGCGGAAAATTCGACGACACTTCCTACAAGGTCTCCGGCGGCCTGCATGGCGTCGGCGTATCCGTCGTCAATGCACTCTCGGATTTTTTGGAATTGCTCATTCGGCGCGACGGCAAATTGCATCGCCAGGAATATCGACTCGGCGAGCCGCAGGCGCCGCTCGCGGCCATCGGCGATACCGCGGATCACGGCACCACGATCCGCTTCAAACCCAGCTCGCAGATATTCACGCATATCTCCTTCAACTACGACACGTTGGCAAAACGTCTGCGCGAATTGTCTTTTTTAAATTCCGGCGTCCGCATCGAACTGATCGATGAACGCGACGAAAAGTCTGAGGTGTTTCAGCACGAGGGCGGACTGAAGGCTTTCGTGACGCACCTCAATCGCAGCAAGACGCCGGTGCATGAATCGGTATTGTGGTTTCAAACTCGCGATGGCAACACGCAGGTGGAAGTCGCGATGCAATGGAACGATTCGTATCAGGAAAGCATGTATTGCTACACGAACAACATTCCGCAAAAAGACGGCGGCACGCATCTTGCGGGTTACCGCGCGGCTTTGACGCGCACCTTGAACAATTACATCGAAAAAGAACTGGCTTCGAAAAAGGAAAAAATTCAAACCACCGGAGACGATTCACGCGAGGGACTCACTGCGATTCTCTCGGTGAAATTGCCCGATCCAAAATTCTCCTCCCAGACCAAGGACAAGCTGGTCTCTTCGGAAGTAAAAGGCGTGGTCGAGTCTGCGGTCGCGGGCCGATTGGAGGAATTCCTGCTGGAGCATCCGCAGGAAGCGAAGGCAATCGTGAACAAGATTCTCGAGGCGGCTTATGCGCGCGAAGCTGCCCGCAAGGCGCGCGAAATGACTCGGCGCAAAGGCGCACTCGATATCGCGGGTCTTCCGGGCAAGCTTGCCGACTGTCAGGAGAAAGATCCTGCGCTGTCGGAAATGTTTTTGGTCGAAGGTGATTCGGCAGGCGGCTCGGCGAAGCAGGGCCGCGATAGACGCACGCAAGCCATCTTGCCGCTCAAGGGAAAAATCTTGAACGTCGAGAAAGCGCGCTTCGACAAAATGCTGGCGTCGGCGGAAGTCGGCACTCTCATCACGGCGCTCGGCTGCGGCATCGGGCGAGATGATTTCAACGTCGATAAGTTGCGCTATCACCGCATAATTATTATGACTGACGCGGATGTTGACGGGAGCCACATACGCACCTTGCTGCTAACGTTTTTCTATCGGCAAATGCCCGTACTCATCGAGCGTGGGCATATCTACATTGCGCAACCGCCTTTGTACAAAGTGAAGAAAGGCAAGCAAGAAAACTACGTCAAAGACGATTTGGAATTGAACGCCCTGCTGCTCAACACAGCGGTCGAGGACGCCGCGCTGCATGTCAATGCAGAGGCGCCGCCGTTGTCGGGTTTGGGCCTAGAGTCCTTGGCGACCAAGTACGTCGAAGTACAGGCCATCGTGACGCGCTGGGCGCGACGTTACGATGGGCGCTTTTTGGAGCAACTGCTCTACGTGCCGAAACTGACGCCCGAGGACTTCGATCGCATCGACGTGCTTCGCGACTGGTGCCGCAATCTGGAGCAGCGCCTAAACTCGCTGGATGATGTCTCGCGTCGCTACCAGGTAACGGTAGAAACTTTGCCCGCCGGCGGTCATCGAATCGCCCTGAAGCGCTTCGAGCACGGCTTGAGTTCCGAGAAACACATACCGCGCGAGTTTTTCGATTCCGCGGAATATCTGCGTATCGCAGAACTGGCACAGACTTTGAGCGACTTGATAGGCCCCGGCGCTTTCGTCCAGCGTGGCGACGACAAGCAAGAAGTCGCCAGCTTCAAGGCGGCCATGACCTGGCTGTTCGAGCAAGCCAAAAAAGGCCAGAGCATTCAGCGCTACAAGGGACTGGGCGAAATGAATGCCAGCCAGCTGTGGGACACCACCATCAACCCGGAAACGCGGCGGCTGATGCAAGTGCGAATCGAGGACGCGGTGGCCGCCGACGATATTTTCACCACGCTGATGGGCGATGCCGTGGAACCGCGGCGCGAATTCATCGAGAAGAACGCGCTGAACGTATCGAATTTAGACATTTAGTGCCGATGACTCGTCTTGACGAGTGAACCTCCGGGAGCATAGTCTTAAAGTTCCCAGGGAAGCCGCGCTCGTCGCGGCTTTTGTGTTTCTAAGGGTTTGGCGTAGGAAAATCCATGCTCGCATCCTCGAAGTTGCAAACCATCGTTTGGACCTCGCGCATGGTGGAGGCTGAGCAGTTTTACGGCCAACTCCTCGGTTTGCCGCTCAAGGGCAAATCTCACGGCGCGCTGGTCTACGATGTTGGGGGCGGCGATCTCCGGGTGTCGCCGGTGCCATCAACCCAACCTACGGTGCATACGGTGGTGGGGTTTTCGGTAGCGGACATCGCCGCAACGCTCGCCATGTTGGTCCAACGTGGTGTCAGCCTGGAGCGCATGGCCGGTCTTCCCCAGGACTCAATTGGAATACTGACCACGCCTGAGGGGGCGAAGGTTGCCTGGTTTCGAGATCCAGACGGAAACCTGCTCTCGGTGGTTCAATATGCGTGAGAGGCAAGGGGATCTGTCTTGGGGCTCTATAACCGATCAAACTTAGAATTCAAAATGGACCAACGATCAGCGCGTGCAAAGTAGGGACGGCTATAGACAAAGCAGGGCCAACCATAGGGTGCCGCGAATGTCCGGTGTCATACCGCGATGTCCTCGGCCGCTGGGTTCTCGGCCATGGCTTTCAGGCGAACGTAATCGGTCTTTCCCGTGCCGAGCAGCGGTATTTCCTTAACGGCAAGAACGATGCGCGGAACGGCCAGTTCGGGCGCTCCGAGAGTCTTCGCCGCAGCGCTCAACTGATCGCGGGCTAACCGGGGCGCTGTGGTGAACAGCACGATGGCCTCCC
This sequence comes from Gammaproteobacteria bacterium, assembly GCA_034667905.1. Lineage (GTDB taxonomy): Bacteria > Pseudomonadota > Gammaproteobacteria > Steroidobacterales > Steroidobacteraceae > Bog-1198. Next base: position 414,398 of record JAXDQK010000133.1, read on the forward strand.
CCTTGGCCGGGTCCGAGCGGCTCGATGCCGCATGCATGAATCCGGGAGCGGCCTGCGCAGCGATCCTCTCCACGATCTCCAGTGAGATCATCTCACCGGCGATTTTAGCGAAGCGTTTGACCCGGCCGCGGATGTGGACAAAATCTTCGTCATCGATGAAGACGATGTCGCCGGTGTTGTACCACCCGTCGCTCAAGGATGCCGAAGGACTGATCACGCCGGGATTGTCGAAGAGCAAATAGCCCTTCATGACATTTGGCCCTTTGACATGTAGAACCCCGCCATCCGCCACGCCGGGCACCGGCTCGAGTTCATGCTGCATTCCGGGAACGAGCTGGCCCACGCTGCCGCTGCGACAAGCCATGGGCACATTCACCGCAACAACCGGCGCACATTCGGTGACACCGTATCCTTCCAGAACCCGGATGCCGAACTTGTCGATCCATAAATTCCGCACGTCGTCGGAAAGCTTTTCCGCGCCCGCAACCACGTAGCGCAATCGCCCGAAGTCGTAGGGGTGCGCATATTTTCCGTAGTTCGCCAGGAACGTCGAGGTGCCGAACAGCACGGTGCAATTCCGGTCGTACACCAATTCCGGGATCACGCGGTAGTGCAGCGGCGATGGATAGAGGAATACCTTTGACCCGGACACCAACGGCATGATCGCCCCGCAGGTGAGCCCGAAGGAATGAAACACGGGCAGTGCGATCATGAACTTGTCCAGCGGCGTGAAGTCGGCGAGCGCGCGGATTTGCGCCACGTTCGACAGTATCGAGGCATGCGAGTGCACGACACCCTTGGGTTTTCCCTCGGAGCCCGAGGTAAATAGCACGATGGCCGGATCTTCTGGAACTTGCGCTACGCTTGCGGAATGCGGAAACATCTGGTGCCAGAGCACCCAGAGCTTGTCCGTCAATCCGAAGCGCGCTTTGAGATCTTCCAAATAGTGAATGCGCACGCCGCTAAGCTGCTCTAGAACCGGCATCAAGCGCGCTTTTTCCACGAACACTCTCGATGCCACGATGTTTCGAATGCATGCAGCGGCGCAAGCGGCGCGCAAGCCGTCGGCGCCGGCCGTATAGTTCAACATGGCCGGTACGCGCTTGGTGGCCGACAACGCCAGAATGAGCGCCAGCGTCGGCGCTGCATTTGGCGTCATGACGCCGACGATTTCCCCCGCAGTCGTCAGACTTTGGGTGAGCCGCGCAAGTCCCAGCGACATTCTGAGCAGCGAACCATACGATTCTTCTTCCATCCGAATGTCTTCCACTAAGCGATAGTGCGAGCCGAATGTTGTTTTGGCATCGAGAAAGGCTTCGAATAATGTCCGCTTCGGCCGTGTCGCCACGAGCATATCGAGCAGGATGCGGCGCATGAGCTCGCCCGCGCGCCGTCTGCGCAATTTGGCCGAAGCCAACTTGGGCATCGAAATCAGCCGCCGCGGTTGGATGGCGATGTTGATTCTTGGCAGCAGCTTGCGCGGATAAATCCCGGCGAGACGGCCAAAATAACTGTGCCCGGCACCTTCGATGTGAATCGGTACTACCGTGGCGCCGGTGCGCGCCGCCACGAACCCCGCACCGTCATATACCTTCATGAGAGAGCCGGTAATCGTCAGCCGTCCCTCTGGAAAGATCACCACGGGCGTACCCGTTTCGACCAGGCGGATGGTCAGCTTTATTGCCAGAGGGCTCGTTGAGTCCACGACCAAGTGCGGCACGAAACGCAGCAACCAGCGCACCAACAGGCTTCGTGTGATTTGCGTATGGACGACGAAAGTCGCGGCGACGGGAAGAAACACGGCGAGCAGCAGCCCGTCGAGCAGCGACTCGTGATTGGCGACGATCAGCGTGCGCTCGTTGGAGAAGACATCCCGATCGCCGCTGACCTGAACGCGGAATAACAAGCGCAGCAGCACGCGCAACAGCGATTTTCTAAAGCCTGACCTGGTTTGGCGGTGGGCGGTGTGCAAGTCGGTGAACCTAATGCATGGTATGTCGAAACGCCCGCAAATGTGTGATGCGGTATGCGTTGCTGGCCCTAAGGTTCCGATTCCCCCGTCATCGCCACGAACGTGGCAGCCCCGTCTCTCACGACACGAACCAATAATGGCGCTTGGGGTGTGGGGGTGGCGACGCCGGTGATGTCGCGTACATCGACGAGTTGCTTGGTGCCGACATGCGTGATCAGATCGCCTACCCGAAGGCCCGCGACCGCCCCCGGGCCGGCGGGTCGCAGCTGAGTCACGATCACTCCGCTCGGTTCGTCGTTGGCCTTGATGGCTTTGCGGATATCTTCGGTGGTGTTGGCGACACCCAAGCGAAGCGACGGGACCCAGCTGTCCTGATCACCGCTCAGGGCCGGATCGGACGGTGGATCGGGCAGGCGGGCAATTTTCAGCGCCACGGATTCCTGTTTGCCGGCGCGCAGTCTCGTCATCGTAACGAGCGAGTTGGGCGCCAGACGCGCGGTCACCTTGCTCAAGGTTTTGAGATTGACGTGGCTGGATCCTATGGCCAGCAACACATCGCCCGGAGTGAACGCGCCCGCCGAGGGACCGGCTGAATCCACAGTGGTAATCAGTGCGCCCGCAGGCCTCTTCATACCCAAAGCCTTGGCTAACTGAGGCGTCACTTCTTGGGCCGACAGCCCCAAATAGCCGCGCTCCACATGCCCTTTGGATTCCAGTTGGCCGATCACCGACGATACGGTTTCAGCAGGTATGGCGAAGCCCAATCCCACCGAGCCGCCGCTGGGGGAAAAAATCGCCGACGTGACGCCGACCACCGCGCCGTCGGGCGTCATCAGAGGGCCCCCGGAATTGCCGTGATTGATCGCAGCGTCGGTCTGCAGGAAGTCGATGTACGGATCTTCCTCGAGATTGCGAGCTCGCGCGGAGATGATGCCGGCGCTCACCGATTGCCCCAGCCCGAAAGGATTGCCGATCGCAATGACCGGATCGCCGACGGACACGGATTGCGAGGATCCCAAATGCAGCGCCGGCAAATTGACCAGCGCCACTTTCAGCAAGGCAATATCCGTGACGGCGTCAGCCCCTAATATTTTCGCTGGTATGTCACGTCCGTCCGGCATGCGCACGTGCACCTTCAGGGCCCCGTTAATCACATGTCGGTTGGTCACGATGAGCCCGTCGGGTCGAATCACAAAGCCCGATCCGAGCGCTCCTGCGGGCCGTTGATTTTCCGGGTCGCCGAGGCTCCCGGTCAGCAACCGGCGGATCACGGCGCCGATGTCATTGGTATTGTCTGCCGATGCCCGTTCGGCAGCGCGCTGGCCGGCGCTGACGTGTTTTTCTTCGACGACGATGGTGACCACGCTCGGAGCCACGCGTCGAACCAGACCGGCGTAGCCGGCGCTGGTGGCATCGGCGCTCGAGCAAGTCAGCGGCAAGCCCATCCCTAAAACAGAAACCCAGGTCAACAATAGAAGCCTCATTGGGCGGCCCTCTTCGGTTTTTTTTCCTTCACCGGCTTTACGCCGTCTTTAGCGAGGAACGTTTCGAGAACCTGCAGATACTTGTCGGGTTCTTCGTAAGCAGGGAGATGACCGCTCTTCTCGAAGAAGATGATTTGTGCGCCGGGTATGGCATGCGCCATTCGCCACGCCGTGAGCGGCGCGACATTCATGTCATAGCGGCCGTTGATGACCAGGGTCGGAAATCGAAAACCGGCAAGCTTCGGCGTCAGATCGATATCCTGGGTGGCGCGTTGAACCGCTGCTCCGACTCCGGGCACGAATCCAAGATCGCCCATCTGCGCCAAATAGGCGTCGCGCAGCTCGGGCGAATAGAACATCATCCGCATATGGTTGACTAACCCGGCCCGAGCGGCGGCCTCGGCATCCGCAGACAGAGCCTTGCCTTCCCGCTCGCCTTCTTCCTCGCGATCCGGGAAAACCTGCGGCAGCAAATGCACCAAGCTCTTCCGGGAAGGCGAGATGGAGTCGGACAGGATGAGCCGCGAGACATGCTCGGGGTGCGCCGCCGCGTAAGCCATCGCGATCATTCCGCCGTAAGAGTCACCCAGGACCGCGACACGGTCGAAATTAAGCGCGTTGCGGATGGCGTCGAGGTCCGCGACCTGCGCCGCCATGCTTTGAGGGGCATTGGGTTGCACATGCTTGGACTCGCCGGTGCCCCGTTGATCGTACAAAACGACCAGCCGATGCGCGGCGACACGCTGCCATAAATCATTCTGCATCATGTACGCGTGAGAGAGGCCGGGGCCGCCGTTGACTGTGATCAGGGGAATTTCCTTACCGGGCGCGCCGAGAATTTCGTAGCCAAGATCCACCTCAGCGGTATGCACCGATCCAGCGCGGCGCAGCATTTGAGCGCAAATCACCGATGGCGCCATCATCGCCATGGCCAGCAAAAGCGGCGCTGCGTAACGAAGCGGAGCAGCGGTGCCGGCTGCAATTAAAGATGGGTTCATGACGCACCGGTTCCCGCGGTTCCGCATGTTTGGTTTAGACATGCCGATAGATTAGCTGCTAGGCGAGCGCCGGTGGGGCAAAAAAGGCCCCTAGTCCCTGAACCGGCGGCCGTAATCCGCTGTCTCAATGCACCATGCCTGTACAAGAGTGGATTAAAAAGGGTCGAGAACTCGGCGCCAGCGATCTTCATATGGAAGCCGACGCCGCTCCGGTCGCCCGGATCAGAGGGCAGCTCTCGGTTATCGGTCCGCCCGTTGCGGGAGCGCAAATGGTGGAGTCCGCACGCCGGCTGCTGGGTAACGACGGTTGGGCTCAATTTCTGACGAGAGGCTCTGCCGATCTTTCGCGGACCTTGGCGGGCGTGAGGTGCCGCATCAATATTTTTCAGACGCTGCGCGGCGTCGCCATGGCAGTACGCCTGTTAAGTTCGTTTCAAAATAATCTTCGCGCCTGCAACTTGCATCCGGATCTCAAGAAACTCACCGAGGCAACGACAGGTCTCGTCGTGTTATCGGGGCCTACGGGAAGCGGAAAATCCACCACGCTGGCTGCGCTCGTCGAAGAAATCAATGCCGCGAGCGCGCGCAACATCATTGCGATCGAAAGCCCCATCGAGTACCTCTTCACCAATCGACGATCTTTTATTCGGCAAAGAGAGGTCCCGACGCACTCCCCAAGCTACGAACAGGCCCTGGTCGATGCCCTGCGCGAGAATCCGGACGTGCTGGTCATTGGGGAGATGAGAACGCCTGAAGTGATGCGGCTCACCTTGAACGCGGCTGAAACCGGCCATTTAGTTATAGCGACCATGCACTCGGCAAGCTGCGCCGAGGCCTTGACGCGCATGTGCATGTCGTTTCCGGCGGAAATACAAGGCGGTATTCGCGCGCAACTTGCTGATTGCTTCGTCGGCTTGGTTTGCCAGCGGCTCGACTTCTTGAGCGAATTCCGGTTGCGCGTCCCGGTGTGCGAAATACTGTTGCCGAGCGCCGCGTCCAAGGGAACAATTCGCGGCGGGCAGTTCAGCCAGATAGCCAATGTCCTGCAAACCGGAGGCGAGGCGGGCATGTGGAACTTCGATCGCTATCAGCGCTGGATTGCTCAGAAGAAGGATTGGATACCGCCCACGCAGGCGGCGCCGTTGCCGGAAGAGCGCGCCGCGCCCTCGGCACCGAAGATTGAACGCCGCGAGAGTGTGCCGGCACCCAAAGATGACTCGCTGGAAATACCGATCGAGGAAGACGTCGATTTAGACGAGTTGGCAAAACACATCGAGCGCGGAACGCGGCCCGGCTAGGCGCGCATTGCCGGGGAGGCGAAAGCGACGCCGCCGTCGACGGTCAGGGTAGAACCAATGACATAGTCCCCTGCTCGGGACGCTAAGAATATGGCGGCACCCGCCATGTCTTCGTCGGTGCCCACTCGCCGCGCCGGGATATGCTTGGCGACTTCGTCGGCATGATCACGCGCATCCTTATTCATATCGGACTTGAACGCGCCGGGCGCTATCGCGCTCACATGGATGTTGTCCTTGACCAGGCGCGCCGCCATGAGACGCGTCAGCTGGATCAAGCCGGCCTTGCTGGTTACGTACGAATAGGTTTCGCGATGCGTAAGATAAATGCCGTCGATCGACGCGATGTTGATCACCTTGGCAGGGCGGGTCGCACTGGCCGCCTTGCGCAAGGCCGGCGCCAAGGCTTGCGTCAAAAAGAACGGCGTTTTGGCATTGAGATTGAGTACTTTGTCCCAGCCCTCTTCGGGAAATTGGTCGAACGCAGCGCCCCAAGCAGCGCCGGCATTGTTCACCAGGATATCCACCTTGGGTTCTTGAGCCATGACCGCCGCCGCGAGTGCCTTGGCGCCCGCGACGGTCGCCACATTCATGGGAATGGCGATGCAGGTGCCGCCGTGCTTGGATAATTCCTTTGCGGTCTGGTTGCATGTGTCGGCCTTGCGCGCGGAGATGTAAACCTTCGCGCCTTGTGCGATGAATCCTTCCGCGATCATCTTGCCGATGCCGCGCGATCCGCCGGTGATCAGTGCAACGCGTCCCTTGAGCGAAAATAAATCCTGGGTATTCATGGCGGGTCCTTGAGGCGACGTTTGCTTATTCTACCGCATGGATTGGCGAGGCCGGCCGACTGCGACGCTACGGAACGCCGTGTGCGTCTTTCGGCCATCGCTCGTGACACAACGCCAGGAAGCGCGTGCCCGCCTGCGACATGGGTTGATGCTTCAAGGCGTAAGCGCCGACCTGGCGATCGATACTGGAGTACGGCAGGCCTTCAACTGGAATCAATTGCGGCGGCACCGTCGTGATCAGATCTGAGACATACGTGACGCCCTTGCCATCAGCGACCAGCGCGAGTCGCAATTCCATATGGCTGACTTCCCACACCGAACCAAACGCATCGCGTAGGCGCTCGCCCGTCGACCGGCGAGCGGATTCGTCGAGAAACGAGGTGAGCAAGGGCAGGCCGCGCATGGCGCCGACCGCGTCGCGAACCAGTGCCAGGTTGGCCGGATGATCGCGCGCGATCATCAGCCGCCGCGTTTCCGAAAAACAGGGATGCAGCGCAAAGTGCGCCGGCATATTGTGGTGAAACGGCCCGAAGCCCAACTCCCAGCGACCCTCGGCGACCCCGACCACAATTTCCCGGCTGGGCGCGACCACCACCTTAAGCCGCGTCAGCGGATTGCGTTCGCAGAATTCCTTGAGCAACGCGACGCCGATCCGGGAGTTGGCGGCCGGGGACAGCGCCAAGGACAACGTCGACAGTGCGCCGGACCGGATTTGACTGATGTCCGCGAGCGTCTCGCGTTCCTCGTTCAAGGTCGCTTCTGCAAAGCGCAACAGCCGAATACCCGCCTCGGTGGGCTGCGGCGGATTGCCTCGGCGCAACAACGAAGTACCCAGACGGTGCTCCAGATTCGCGACGGTTTGGCTCACGGCGGATTGCGAAAGATCAAGCCGCTCCGCGGCGCGGCTGAACCCACCGGCTTCGATGACGGCGTGGAAACAGCGCAACTCATTACGTTCGATCGGCATCGCTCAAGGATAACCGACCCAGAGTAAGGTTATCCGCTGCGCTGATACTTCCATCAGTTGCGCCGTCTGGCACCGGACGCAGTTGCGGCGGTAAGTTGACGATCGGAGGTGTCATGAACGCAGTGGTCGATATCAAAAAGGGGCTCGAAGGTGTGGTCGTGGACAGCACCTCGATTTCGCTGGTCGATGGCGAAGCTGGGCGCCTGTATTACCGCGGGCATCCGATCGAGAAGCTCATCCAAAAGCCTTTTGCGGCCGTGGCGCACCTGGTGGTCTTCGGCGATTTGCCGGATGCCGCTCGGCTTCGGCAATTTGAAGACTTTTTATGGGATGCGGGGCGGTTGCCGGAAAGTCTCGCCGGCGCGCTCGAGCGTTTGGCTCGATTGGGCGGGCATCCCATGGCGACGCTGCAAGCGCTGATGCCCTTGATGGCTTTGGCCCCGCCGGAGCGGTCGATGGGCCGTACAGCCGACGAGCAAGAAGCCCTCGTCGTTGCCGCGCGGTTGCCCACTGCGCACGCCGCGCTGGCGGCCTTGCGCGCGGGCAGAACACCGACTCGGTACCCCGAGACTCGCCGCTTCGGCGAGCGCTTCCTCGAGCTACTGCATGGCCGCAAACCCACGGACAAAGAAGTCGGCATCTTCGAGCAGACTCAAATTCTGCAGATCGATCACAGCTTCAATGCCAGTACCTTCACGGCGCGGGTGGTGTCATCGACCTTGGCACCCCCCGCCTCCGCGCTCGCGGCAGCCATGGGTTCGCTTTACGGCCCGCTGCATGGCGCGGCTGATCAGGGCGCGCTCGAAATGGCGGAAGAAGTCGCAGCCCCTGAACGAGCTGCCGAGTTCGTGGCGGCATGCCTAGCCCAAGGCCGGCTGGTGATGGGAATGGGCCACCGGGAATACCGCGTGGTTGATCCGCGATCGAAAATCGTCAAAGTGTTGGCCGAGGAAATTGCGGCGCAGCCTCGCGAGAAACAGTTGATCGAAACCTTGAAGGCGGTCGACGAGGCCTTTGTGGCCCAAACCGCGCACAAGAAGCGTTCGCTGCGCGCCAATCTGGAGTTCTACAAGGGCGTGGTTTATTTGGCGCTGGGATTGCCCAAGGACTTCTTCACCGCGACATTCGCCATTGCGCGCATTTTCGGCTGGTCGGCCCACATCGTGGAACAACGCAAGGACAACCGAATCGTGAGGCCGTCCGCGAACTACATAGGCCCTGCCCCCCTGCCCGATTAGTTGTCAGTTCATGTACTCGTTCCGCTACCATCGAGTGCATGGAATTTTCCGACACACTGAATTCGATCGTTGTGCACGACCAAGTGTGCACCGCCGTCATCGGCGAGGACTGGTCGCAGGGCCGCGCAACGTTCGGCGGCATGGTGGCCGCCCTGGGCAACGAGGCCATGCGCCGCTTGGTGCCCGCCGAGCGGCAGTTGCGAGGTCTGGAAACCATTTTTGTGGGTCCCACGCTTGCCGGGAGCGTGCAAATCCAGGCCGAAGTCTTGCGCGTCGGCAAGGCCGTCACGATCGCCGGCGCGCGTTTGTGGAGCGACAATAAGGTCGCCGCCACATTGACCGGCGTTTATGGCGCGGCCCGGGCCGCGGCGATAACGATTGCGCCGGCTGCCGCAAGCAGTGCGCGCGTAGAGGATTTGCCTGAACCGGTGCCGCCGCCCGGTGTGCGTCCGGCATTCTTGCGGCACTTCGGTTTGCGATGGGCCGAAGGCACTTGGCCCTTCACAGGCTCGGCGCTGCGCACATCCAAGACCTTCGTTCGGCACAACGACAGCGGCGCGCTGACCGAATCCCACGTGGTGGCGCTCGTGGATTGCGTCCCGTCCGTGATTTTACAAATGATGAAGACGCCGGCGCCATCGAGTTCCTTGACGTGGACAGTTCAGTTTCTGAAGCACGATTACCATTTCGCCCCCGATGACTGGTGGCGCATCGACAGCGAGATCAACGCCGCCGGGGAGGGCTACACCTGCGAGTCCAGCGTCTTGCTGGATCCAACCGGAACGCCCGCCGCGCTCAGCCGGCAAATGGTCGCGGTGTTCGGCTAGAACACCGCGCTACTTGTTGACGAAGATATTCTTCGGCAGCCTGACGTGGACACCGAGGTTGGGCTTGTCCACGAGCTGCGTAATGGCCACATTGCCCGCGATGCTCACCAATTGATAAGCTTGATGGCGGGTCAGCTTTTTCTCCGCGACCAAGAAGTCCACCATTTCCTGGATGGCCGCCTTGGTAGCGACCGCTAGATCCGGATCCGTAGCCATGCTGATGTAATCGCTCGCGGTTTCCGCGCGCGGCCACTTGAGTTTCATGTCCTTGCGCACGGTCAGCTGCAGGCGCCCGCGCAAAGAGGTTTCTATGGCGGTTTGGTCCACTTCGCCGTCACCCTGCGCCGCATGGCCATCGCCGATTTCAAACAGCGCGCCGGCAGCGAACACAGGAATATAAAGTGTGCTGCCTGCAACCAATTCGCGGTTGTCCAAATTGCCGGCATGCCGCCCCGGCGGGTTGCTGCTGACGCGGCCCAATTCGGCCGCGGGCGCAACGCCAATGCTGCCGTAAAAGGGTCTTAGCGGTATCACGATGCCGGGAAGGAATTCCGCCGTCATTTTAGGGCGGTCCAGGGCAATGATCTTGGAGGGCGCGCCGCTTTCGCAATTCTCCGGCAGATAACCGCTGCAGCCGTTGTAGCCGTAATCCAGCGGCAGATCGATGGATAAAATCTTCACTTCCAGCACGTCGCCGGGTGCGGCGCCCTCGACGTACACCGGGCCGGTGAGAATATGCCCGCCCGGACCATGGCGATCGCCCGTCACTTCGGACACGATGGCCTTGAGGGATGCCTGAATTTTGTCCTCGGGAACGCCGGCTTTCGCCAGGCCCGTCGGCGTGTTGGTCAGGAGCGTATCGACGTCGATGATGTCGCCCGAATCGATGCGCAGCACCGGCGGCGCGTCCGCCCAATAATAGCCGTAGGCCACGGTGGCCGGCGTCGCTTCGAGCCGATGCGTTTTAGGGGCGTGCGCGGCAGCGGACGCGGCGCCGAGTACGACGATACCGAAGCAAGCAATCAGATTTTTCTGCATAGAATCTTCACGCTATCACAACGCCGCCGGCTCGCGATGGCGATCAAACCACCATGCCCAAGGAATCAATACCGCGCTTAAAATGATACCCAGCCAGGCAATCTGATCCACGCCCGGCGGAAGCCCGCTGAAGCGATCGCTGACGTAGGCGATCAACAAAAAGATTACGTACGCCCAGAATGCGTAGCGCCCGATGCGGTCGCATGCTCGGGTGACCGCCACATAAAGACCCACACCGGCGGCGAACATCAGGAATTCCACGATCATGGTGCCCGGGATGGAATTCCACAGCGCCAGACCGACACGGGGACCCCCGGGATAAATCGGCATATCCGGCCCATGGCTGATCCAATCGAGGATCCAATGGCTGACCACAGCGATCCATATGGCCAGCGCCCCGGGCCGATAACGCGTCGCTATGTAATAAATCAGCGCGAACGCCGTCGCCCATAGCATCGACATCACCAAGCTGTGCGACCACGGGTAATACGTAAAGGCGAGCGGCACATATCGCGTATTGCCGGGATCGATTCGCACCTGCTCCCAGCCCAACAAAACGAAAATCGGCCACAGAATATCCAGGAATAATGCGGCCGCGATCAGCAACGCCAGGTTCGTGCGCGGCGCGAGGCGCTTGGCGGCGAAACCGACCGCGAAGTGTCCGATGAACATGCCGCAAGATTACAGGCCTACTTGGCCTAACGCCAAGGCGCGAAAAGCGCGCTCGAGCTTCGACAGTTTTCGCGTGGGGCGCCTATCCTACGGTTTGCGTTTCGCGGCTGCCTTGTCCAAGTTCTGCTTGGCCCGCAACTTCACGATCCTCGCGATCAATGCGTAAGGAATCGGCTGATCGAGCGGAAACTTCAAATTGCCCTTGGGACCTGCGTATTTTTTGGCGGAGGCGATGAGTTTCGCGTCGCCGCGTACTGGGGGATACAGTCCGACATGATTCTTGAAGGCCGCGAAATACACCAGCGTCCCGTGCAACGTGAAGGCAGGAATCCGGTAGCTGAGGGTTTCCGCGGCGTTGGGCGCGGCACGTCGAATAGTCGCTCGAATCCTTTTTAAGGTCGGCCGCACTAAGGGTGAACACGCTTGAATGTATTGATCGATGTTCTTTGCCGCGCGAGTGCCCGCCATGCTAGCTCCGTTGGCTCGCGGATTCTTGCGCGATGCGCAGAAGACCCGCTTCGATCGATTGCCGCGCCTCGTCGTTGAGTTGCCGCGGGTCCTTGCCGGCCGCGTCTATGGGCGTACCGATGATCACTCGGATCGTGCCGGCTTTTTTGACGATCCCGCGCCTCACCCAGAAATCCGCCGCGTTGTGCGACACGGGCACCACCAGCTTGTTTGTAGCGGTAGCCAGTAGCGCGCCGCTCACGCCGTATTTGCGCTTCTCGCCCGCCACCACCCGGGTGCCCTCCGGAAAAATGATGATCCACAGTCCGTCCGCCAGCCGCGCCTTGCCCTGCTCGATGACTTGATTTACTGATCGATGCCCTGCGCCGCGGTTGATCGAGATGGGGCGCAGCAGCTTCAAGCCCCAGCCGATCAAGGGTATCCACAGCAGTTCCCGCTTCAGCACCCAAACCTGCGGCGGGAAAATCAAAAACTGCGCGATGGTTTCCCAAGCGGAGGTGTGATTGATCATGACGATGTGATTGCCGGGAGGAATTCGCTCGCGGCCTTCCACCGTGAAGGAAAGGCCGCACACCTTCTTCAGCACCCAAAACAAAATGCGCGCCCAGGTGCGGGCAATCGCAAATTGCGTGCGGTAAGGCGCCCAGAATAACAACGTCATGACCCCGCCGAACAGAAGCGCTGACACCATCATGTAAGCGGTGAAGAAAAGCGACTTGGCTAGCTGCATACGCGTCAGCCTTAGCCAGGCAAGCGCGACAGATCCGCAACACCGCCCAGCAAGATTTGCGCGTCGCGCAGCAAGGCGAGACGGTTATTGCGCCGGGCTAGGTCCTCATCCATCACCATGACGCGGTCGAAAAAATCATTCACAGGCGCCTGCAGGCCCACAAGCGCGCGCAGGCTGTCGGCATAGCGGCGCTGATTGGTCGCTTCGAGCACCGGCTCACGCAATTCCCGAAGAGCGCGGTGCAGAGCAATTTCGGCCTCTTCGGTCAGAGCTTGCGGGTCGACACTGACGTCGGCGCGCAGCTGCGCCTTCTTTAAGATGTTGGCGATGCGCTTATTGATGGCCGCGAGCACGGCGGCATCCGGCAAGCGCAAAAATTCCTTGAGCGCAGTCAGTCGCGTGTCTGCATCCAGCGGCGAGCGCGGCCGGTTCGCGAGCACCGCGTCGAGCATCTCCGGCGTCGTTCCCGGCTGCTCCAGCAATAGACCCCGGAGCCGCTCCGCAATGAAATCGTAGACCTCCTCGGCCACGCCGGGGCGTTGCACGGGCTGAGCGGCGGCCGCCGCGCTCAGCAGCTCGAGCAGATCGAGATCCAGACGGCACTCGAGCACGATTCGCAACACGCCCAAAGCGGCGCGGCGCAACGCGAATGGATCCTTGGCGCCGGTCGGCCGCTGCTCGATGGCGAAGATTCCGGCCAAGGTATCGATCTTGTCCGCCAAGGCGACCGCTTGTCCTATTCGGGTCTCGGGCACGGCATCGCCGGCGTAGCGCGGCCGATAATGTTCCTCGATCGCCCGCGCCACCTCGCGCGGCAGCCCTTCTGCCTCGGCGTAATAGCGCCCCATCGTGCCTTGCAATTCCGGGAATTCTCCCACCATCGCCGTCATCAAGTCTGCTTTCGACAGTTCGGCCGCGAGTTCGACTTGAGGGTCCGCGCCGATGCGGCTGCCGATCAGCGCGGAAAGTGCCGTGACGCGTGCGGTTTTATCGGCGTAGCTGCCGAGCTTTGCTTGAAAGATGACCCCTGAGAGTTTTGCCGCATGCGCCTGCAAGGAAATCTTGCGGTCCTGTTCCCAAAAGAACGCCGCATCGCTGAGGCGCGGCCGCACGACGCGCTCATTGCCCGCGCGAACCTTGGACGGATCGCGGCTCTCGATATTGCTGACCGTGACGAACCCGCCTGACAGGTTGCCTTGCGGGGTTTGAACCGCAAAATAGCGCTGATGATCCTGCACCGTTGCAATCACCACTTCGCGCGGCAGGCTTAAAAATCGCTGCTCGAACCGACCCGCCACCGGCACCGGCCATTCGACCAACGCAGTCACTTCATCCAGCAAGGCGGAATCGATCAGCGCGGTGCAGCCTGCGCCTTCCGCCGTCGCCGCGGCAGTCACTTCGGCGCGAATCCGTTCGCGGCGCTTGGCGAAATCCGCAATCACATAGGCTCGGCGCAGGCGGCTCTCATAGCCTTTGGCGGATTTGAGCGTGATGGGCTTGGGCGAGTGAAATCGATGACCGGAGGTGACGCGCCCTGCGCGGAGGCCCAGGATTTCAACCGGCACCACGTCCTCGCCATAGAGCACCACCAACGAATGCACCGGTCTCACAAACTCTGCGCTGTGCGCGCCCCACCGCATACGCTTGGCGATCGGCAGAGCGGCAATCGCTTGGGTCAGAATGTTGCCGAGCAATGCCGTGGTGGCCGCGCCGCGCTCGATGCCGCGAAATTGCAGCCAGGCGCCCTTCTCGTTCGTGAGCTTCGACAAGTGCTCGACCGCCACGCCGCAGCTTTTGGCAAAGGCGGTCGCTGCCTGCGTCGGCGCGCCCTGCGGGTCGAAGGAATTCGCAAGAGGCGGTCCTCGTCGTTCGACCGCCCGATCGGGCTGATTCTCTTCGAGCTTTTCTATCCATACGGCCAGCCGTCGCGGCGTCGCAAAGCCGTGAACCCTGCCGTGTGCGATTCCCGCGGCGTCGATTCCCTTGGCGATGCCCTCGGTGAGCGCGTTCGACAATCCCAGCAGAGTGCGCGGCGGAAGTTCCTCCGTGCGCAGTTCGAACAGCAAATCCTTCACGTTCACTACGCCACCTGGGTGTCGGCGCTTTTGAGCAGCGGATAGCCTAGGGCTTCGCGGCTCTCGCGGTAGCCTTCGGCCACGGCGCGAGCCAAGGTTCTAACGCGAAGAATGTAACGCTGACGCTCCGTCACCGACACCGCGTGCCGCGCATCCAGCAAATTAAATGCGTGCGAGGCTTTCACCATTTGCTCATAGGCAGGAAGCACCAATCGGTCCTTCAGCAACTGCTGGCAGGCGATCTCGTTGGCGTCGAACTGTCTCGAGAGAACATCCGTGTCGGCCTTCTCGAAGTTATAGGTGGACTGTTCGACTTCGTTTTGATGGAACACATCTCCGTAAGTCACCGTGCCGAAGGGACCTTCGGTCCAGACGATGTCGAATATGCTTTCCTTGCCTTGAATATACATGGCGAGCCGTTCCAGGCCGTACGTGATCTCGCCCATCACGGGGCGACAATCGAGCCCGCCCACCTGTTGAAAGTAGGTGAATTGCGAGACTTCCATGCCGTTGAGCCAGATTTCCCAGCCAAGCCCCCACGCACCCAAAGTGGGCGATTCCCAATTGTCTTCGACGAAGCGGATGTCATGGGTCAGCGGGTCGAATCCCAAGTAGCGCAATGAATCGAGATACAACTCTTGAAACTCGTCCGGCGAAGGCTTGATGCAGACCTGAAACTGGTAGTAATGCTGCAACCGAAAGGGATTGTCGCCATAGCGTCCGTCGGTCGGCCGGCGCGAGGGCTGTACATACGCCGCACTCCAAGGCTCCGGTCCTACGGCGCGCAAGAACGTGGCGGAATGAAATGTCCCCGCGCCCATTTCCATATCGTAGGGTTGCAACACGATGCAACCTTGGTTCGACCAGTACTTCTGCAGCGCAAAAATCAATTCCTGAAAAGTGCGCGGCGGCGAGGGAGGATGAGGCATCGGTGGCTCGGCAAGAAAGTCAGCGAGTATAGCGACCACGCTGGGAAGTGTCGTGAGATCGCCATGCACCGAATTAGCTCATAATCGCCTAATCCTCCTCGACATTTAACCCGAGCGGGATCTTTATGGTCGATATGCACCAAATTCGGGCGTGATTTTTGGCCATTTGCTTTAATATGATGCGCCAAGGGTGCGCGTCGCTTGCAAGTGCTTGATCTGTATATGCGCGCCCATGGCACAGGAACTGCAATGCTCGTTCAACCCCCGGCTGGGCCCGGGCCACACGTACCACCGTTGCGAGGATGCAAATGACTCCTGCCGATGTTCTGACATTGATCAAAGAAAAAGAGGCGAAATTCGTCGATCTACGGTTTACTGACACAATCGGCAAGGAACAGCACGTTACCATCCCGACTCGGCTGGTCGATGACGGGTTTTTCAAGGACGGGAAGATGTTCGACGGTTCCTCCATCGCAGGATGGAAGGGCATCAACGAATCGGACATGATTTTGATGCCGGATCCATCGACCGCGGTGATCGATCCTTTCTATGAAGAAACCACGCTCAACCTGCGCTGCGATGTGATCGAACCGATGACCATGCAGGGCTATGGCCGGGATCCGCGATCGCTGGCGAAGCGCGCCGAGGCCCACTTGAAAGCCTCGGGGATTGCCGACTCGGCGCTGTTCGGCCCTGAGAATGAATTCTTTATCTTCGACAACGTCACCGTCAGCTCGAGCATGAACGGCTGCTCCTATGAGGTCGATGCCTACGAAGGGGCATGGAATTCCGGCAAAACTTATGAAGACGGCAATCGCGCGCATCGCCCCGGCATCAAGGGCGGATATTTTCCGGTGCCTCCGGTCGATTCCCAGCAAGACATCCGCACCGCCATGTCCATGGCCTGCGAGGAAATGGGGCTGAAGTTCGAGGTCCACCATCATGAAGTGGCCACCGCCGGACAAGGTGAAATCAACGTGGCGGCGAACACGCTGACCAAAAAAGCCGACGAAGTACAGATCCTCAAATACGCGCTGCAGAACGTGGCCCACGGCTACGGAAAAACGCTGACTTTCATGCCGAAACCCATCGTCGGCGACAATGGCAGCGGCATGCACGTGCATCAATCGCTGCAAAAAGACGGCAAGGCCCTGTTTGCCGGCGACAAGTACGGCGGCCTTTCAGACATCGCGCTTTATTACATCGGCGGCATCATCAAACATGCGCGCGCCATCAACGCATTCACCAACGCCAGCACCAACAGCTATAAGCGGTTGGTGCCCGGATTCGAGGCGCCCGTGAAGCTTGCCTATTCGGCGCGAAATCGCTCTGCCTCCATACGCATTCCCTGGATTTCAAACCCCAAGGGCCGCCGTATCGAAGTTCGATTTCCCGATGCCACGGGCAATCCCTACTTCATGTTCGCCTCGATGTTGCTGGCTGGACTCGACGGTATCCAAAACAAGCTTCACCCGGGCGATCCGGCCGACAAGGACTTGTATGACTTGGAACCCGAAGAAGACAAGAAAATTCCCACCGTCTGCCACTCGCTCGACATGGCGCTCGACTATTTGGACAAGGACCGTGGATTCTTGAAGGCCGGTGGCGTGTTTACCGACGACCTCATCGACGCCTACATCGAATTGAAGATGAAGGAGGTCACGCGGCTGCGGATGACCACGCATCCCATTGAAATTGAGATGTATTACAGCTTGTAGCTCTCTACGGTGCGTGGGCCTTAAGGTGACGGCGGTCACGCCGTCGTCACCTCGTTTTGTGGTCCGGAGGCGATAGGTCTATGCTTTGGAATCATGCACCCTCGGAAGCTATGGTTGGCGGTGGGCCTGTTAACTGCTTTGGCGGCGCAAGCGGCCGTAATCTACAAATGGGTGGATGCCGACGGGGTGATTCACTACTCCGACCAGGCCTCGCCCGGCGCGGAAAAAATCTACACATCGGCGCCGAATGTGTCCTCGTCGACGCGCCCGCAACCGACCGTGGGCGGGCAATTGGCGCAGCCGAGACCCCCGACGGGCGGACTCAACTACACCGATTTTTCCATTACGGCGCCGCTCACCAATCAAACATTCTTCGGCGACGATGTCATCGCGGTGCATTTGAACCTTGCGCCTGCGCTGCGGCTCAACCACGCCATTACTTGGCATTTGAACGGCAAGCAGTTGGAGTTCCCGCCGGACGCGGCTTCATTTTCCTTGCCGCATTTGGATCGCGGCACGTACGCGCTGGCGGCGACCATCACCGATCAGCAAACGAGCGAGTCCCAAAGCAGCAATACCGTTACTTTCTACGTGCGGCAGCCCTCCGCACTCGCACCCCAGCACAAATAGATCTCTTCCGCACTCGCGGGAGCTTAGGTGTCCGCTGAGTTCAAAATAGAAACCTTGCACATCGACGGCAGCGAGCTCCTCGATGCCATGGTGACCAGTGTTTTTCTGCTGGACGAAAACCTGCACGTCACATATCTCAATGCCGCCGCGCAAACCTTGCTGGGCCTTGGGCCGAATCAAGCCTTGGGAAAGTCAATCGCGGAATTGACGCGCGGCGCCGAGAGCTTGCTGCCCATGTTCGAGCGCGCGCGCACCGACGGTGAGGGTGTCGTGCAGCGCGAGCTTGCCTGGCCGGCCCCCGGGGGCGTGGACCGTACGCTCGATTGTGCCGTCACCCAGATCGTCATCGGCCAGCAGCATCAGCGCCTGCTGCTGGAAATCGAAGACATTACTCAGCATCGACGCCTGACGCGCGAGAACGCGTTGCTGGCGCAATTGGGCGGCAGTCGCTTGATGGTTCGTCAGCTCGCGCACGAAATCAAAAATCCACTGGGAGGCTTGCGTGGCGCGGCGCAGCTGCTGGAACGGGAACTGCTGGATCCTGCGCTGCGCGAATATACGCGCGTGATCATCAGCGAGGCAGACCGGCTCACCAATTTGCTGGACTCCCTGCTCGGCCCGGGCCGCCCGCCGGCCAAGCAGCTGATCAATGTGCACGAGCTGTTGGAACGGGTGTATCACTTGTTGCGCAGTGAAGCGCCGCAGGGCGTCACCATCGATCGGGACTATGACCCCAGTCTGCCGCCGCTCACGGTGGATCCCAATCACATTATCCAAGCCATGCTCAATCTGGGCAGGAACGCCATCCAAGCGCTGGCTGGTTCAGCGGTCGCATCGCCGCGCCTCATTTTGAGAACTCGCGCGGCAAACAATGCGAGCGTCGGCGCGCATCGCCACCGGCTGGTTGCCTCGATTCAATTCGAGGACAACGGCCCCGGCGTGCTCAATGAAATTCGCGAGACCATCTTTTATCCGCTGGTGTCAGGACGGGCCGACGGTACCGGACTTGGCCTGGGTATAGCGCAGGACTTAGTCAGCCGACATGGCGGCTTGATCGAATTCGACAGCTCTCCGGGGAGAACCATATTCGTGATTTCCTTGCCGATGAATTCCGCATGACCTTGAAGCCGCTGCAGGTTTGGCTCGTCGATGATGATGCCTCCATACGATGGGTGCTGGAGAAAGCCCTGAAGGGCAGCGGCATGCAAGCCAAGTGCTTCGACCAAGCCGACAATGTCTTGACGGCGCTGCGCGCCGACGCTCCCGATGTGCTCATGACGGACATACGCATGCCCGGCCGCAGCGGTTTGGAGTTGCTCAAGGAAATCCAAGTCTCGCGCCCAGGGTTGCCGGTGATCGTCATGACGGCGCATTCTGATTTGGATGCGGCCGTCGCGGCCTATCAGGGCGGCGCTTTCGAATATCTGCCCAAGCCTTTCGACATCGACAAAGCCGTGGACCTGGTGCGGCGCGCCGCGCAGCAAGCGACCTTCTCGATCGACCCGGAAGCCACTCGCCGCAGCATTCCTGAATTGCTGGGCCAGGCCGCAGCCATGCAGCAAGTGTTTCGAGCGATCGGCAGGTTGTCCCGCTCCAGCATGACTGTATTGATCACCGGGGAGTCGGGCACGGGAAAGGAACTCGTCGCTCGTGCCCTGCATCGCCACAGTCCGCGCGCCAACAAAGCCTTCGTCGCGCTCAACACCGCTGCCTTCACCGCGGACCTGTTGGAATCGGAACTGTTCGGCCATGAAAAAGGTGCTTTTACGGGGGCCGACACCTTGCGCAGAGGCCGATTTGAGCAGGCGGACGGCGGCACCCTATTTCTCGACGAAATCGGCGACATGTCGCCGGCACTGCAAACCCGTCTGCTGCGGGTGCTTGCGGAAGGCGAGTTTTATCGAGTCGGCGGACAGACGCCGGTGAAGGTCGATGTTCGGGTCATTGCCGCGACTCACCAAGATCTCGAGATGCGAGTCAAGTCCGCGCATTTCCGCGAGGATCTCTTGCACCGCCTGAATGTCATCCGCATCGAGATTCCGCCGCTGCGCGAGCGCCGCGAGGATATTCCCGAGCTGTTGCGCCACTACTTGGCGGTCGCCGGACAGGAGCTGGGCGTCGAGCCAAAGCTCATGACTTCATCCGCCGAAAGCGCGCTGGTGACTTTCGATTGGCCCGGCAATGTGCGCCAACTCGTGAACGCATGCCGCCGCTTGACCGTCACCGCGCCGGGACGCGAGGTGCGCGCCGAGGACATTCCTGCGGATCTCGGCGGCGTTCCCCTCGGCCAGAGCACCAACCACGATTGGATGGCAAAGCTCTCGCATTGGGCGGAACAGGAACTGGACGCCGGCACCCTGCGCTTGCTCGACACCGCGGTACCTGAGGTGGAGCGAATTTTAATTCGCGTCGCGTTGCGAAAGGCCGAGGGACTGAAGCAGGACGCGGCAAAATTGCTGGGATGGGGCCGCAATACGTTGACGCGCAAAATGAAGGAACTCGGCATGGAAGACGTCAGCTAGGCCGCGCCGCGTAGGCCGCGCCGCGTAGGCCGCGCCCCGGCTTATAATCGGCGCATGAGCCAATTTCTTCACGAAAAACTCCAGTCCGTGCAGGCGCTGCTTCTCGGCATTCCCGCCACGGAGTGGCTGATCGCGGGTGTCATATTCGCGGTGGCGTGGGCGGGTCTCTGGATTCTCCGAGACCTGATCGCGTCGCGCTATCAGAAATACTCCAGCACCAAGAATCCCACGCTGATCCGGCTGATCGCGTACATGATCGGCAACACCAAGCAGATCCTATTCTTCGCCGTCGCCCTCGATGCCGCGAGAGCAAGCCTCACGCTGCCGGACAAGGTTCAACACGGCGTTTCGAATGCGGTGATGATCCTCATTTTGATTCAAGTCGGCCTGTGGGCCGGACGCGCGGTGCGGTTCTATCTGGAAATGAAGGAACGCGAGCGCGGCGCCGACCGTGTTTTTGCGGGATCTCTCGATATCATCAATTTTGTCGCGCGCATGCTCATCTGGTCGTTGGTGATCTTGGTCGCGCTCGACAACCTCGGCGTGAACATTACGGCATTGCTCGCCGGTTTAGGCGTCGGCGGCGTGGCCGTGGCTTTGGCGTTGCAAAATGTGTTGGGCGATCTGTTCGCATCGCTGTCGATAGCGCTCGACAAACCCTTCGTGATCGGCGATAGCCTGACCATCGATACCTTCATCGGCAAGGTCGAGCATATCGGCATCAAGACCACCAGGTTGCGCAGCGAAAGCGGCGAGCAAATCATCTTATCGAATGCCGACATCTTGAAAAGCCGTGTGCGCAACTTCGGCCGCTTGTCGGAACTGCGGATCCTCGCGACCATCCGGCTCACCTACGACACACCGGGCGATAAGCTCAAGGGCATGCCTAAGCTGTTTGAGAACATCGTTCGCGAACACGCCCAGGCCCGCTTCGACCGCTGCCACCTGAAATCGTTGGGCGAGAGTTCATTTCAATTCGAACTGTCTTATTTCGTGCGGCAGCCTGACGTCAATTCCGTGTTGGATTTGCAGCAGGCGGTGAACTTCCGGATTGTCGATGAGCTGCGCCGTTTGGGTGTCGAGTTTGCCTATCCCACGCAACTGGTTTTCTTAGGTAGGCACCGAGCCGTGCTCGAGGAATAGGCGGTGTTTCACGTCGTGCTGTTCGAGCCCGAGATTCCCCCGAATACCGGCAACACCATTCGCTTGTGCGCGAATACGGGTGCGGCATTGCATTTGGTGAAACCGCTGGGCTTTCGCCTCGACGACAAGAGCCTGCAGCGCTCCGGCCTCGACTATCATGATCTGGCGCAGGTCCAAGTTCACTTGAGCCTCGAGGCGTGCCTGAATCAGCTTCGGGGTTCACGCCTGTTCGCGGTGGAGACCGGCGGGCGACGTTGTTACAGTGATGTGGAGTACCGCGCCGATGATGCCTTCCTGTTCGGCCCCGAAACTCGAGGCCTGCCGCCATCGGCACTGCGCGAGGTGGGAGCCGAAAACATCTTGTCCATTCCCATGCGGGCGCAAAACCGCAGCATCAACTTATCCAACGCCGTCGCGCTGGTGATTTTCGAGGCCTGGCGCCAACTTGGCTTTGCCGGCCGCGCTCCATAAGTCGGAAGATGCCGCTCACCGGATCCAGGGCCGCAAAACGCGCCTTTTTGGATTCGCCCTCGTTGCCAAGACCGCCGGGTCGAGCAACCGGCGCCGGCGCAGATGCCGGATGGCCTCTTGGACG
Organism: Gammaproteobacteria bacterium; assembly: GCA_034667905.1. GTDB lineage: Bacteria > Pseudomonadota > Gammaproteobacteria > Steroidobacterales > Steroidobacteraceae > Bog-1198. Next base: position 436,490 of record JAXDQK010000133.1, read on the forward strand.
GTGGATTTCGACAAGCCCGTCTTGGTCGCAATGGTTTGCAGGCTCACCGACAAAACGTCTCGCTTGGCCGTTGCCGTCTGGCGTAAAAGATACAGGTACACGATGAACGTCGCGGGACGCCGATCATGACCTACCAGATCCGGCATCAGCACATCGATGACATAGTGATCCAAGCTGAAGTGCGGCATGATAACTACTATAGCGATTATCGGTAGCGAAGGCGCGCCCGATGGCCGATAATCGTTCCGTGCTCGCGTTGCACGGGACTGGAGCCGCCATGATCACGCAAGTCAAATTCGTCGGTATACCGACCCGCGACCAAGATCGCGCCTTGAAGTTTTATACCGAGAAACTCGGATTCGAAGTTTCGACGGATCAGATCTTCGACGGCAAGCAGCGCTGGATCGAGCTGCGCATCGCCAATGCGGCGACCCGGGTGGTCCTGTTTACCCCAGACGGCCACGAAGATCGAATCGGGACATTCTTCAACGGCTCATTTGCGTGCGATGACGTCGGCGCAACATATCGCCAGCTTCAGGCCCGCGGCGTCGAGTTCACCTCGCCGCCTCAAAAGCAGCACTGGGGCGAGTACGCGACGTTCAAGGACCCGGACGGCAACCAGTTCGTACTGTCCTCGGCTTAAGACCAGAGCACCCACGCCTTAAACGCAACCGGCTGCCTCAGTTGGCGGCCGTTTTGATTCCTGTTTTCTGTGCCTTGATCCAGCTGTTGGTTCGGGCGTCCAGCAGATCGAGCGGCAACACGCCGCCGTTCAGCATTTCATCATGAAAACTGCGAATGTCGAACTTGGCGCCCAGCTGCTTTTGCGCTCGATCGCGCAGCTCGCGAAACTTCAGTTGCCCGAGCTTGTAGGAAAGCGCTTGAGCCGGCCAGGCAATGTAGCGGTCCGTCTCCGCTTGAATGGTGGGCTCGTCGACCGGTTGATATTTGCGGAAGAATTCCACGACTTGATCGCGGCTCCAACCTTGCGCATGCAGGCCCGTGTCCACCACCAGCCGCACGGCGCGAAACAACTCGCTGCTAAGCCTGCCGTAGTCGCTCACCGGGTCTTGATAGAAGCCGACGTCCTTGCCGAGCTGTTCGGAATACAACGCCCATCCTTCGATATAGCCGGAGTTGCCCGAATGCTGGCGAAACTTCGGCAAACTGGTCATCTGCTGCGCCACCGAAAGCTGCATGTGATGTCCCGGGATGCCTTCGTGGTAAGCCGTGGCCTCATCATCGATGAGCCAGCGGTGTTCGAAATGAGACGTGGCAACACTGACGCGTCCGGGCCGTTTCCCGTCGGGAGTGCCCGTTTGATAGTGCGTGGCGGATCCGGCCTGAAAGGGCGGAATCGCTTCGACCGTGACGGGGGATCCGGGGATATAGGTGAACAATTCCGGCAGCTTGGGCTGCATTTGCGCCATGTATTTGCGGAAATCATCGAGGATCTGCTCGGCGGATGTCGGAATATATTTGGTATTGGTCTTCAACGATTCGCGGAACGAGGCCACGTCCGCGAAGCCCTCCTTGCGAGCAATTGCCAGCATTTCGGCCTCGATGCGATCGATTTCGCGCAAGCCGATGTCGTGGATTTGGTCCGGCGTCAATGTGCTGATGGTGGTGCGGCTGCGAATGTCATTGAGATAGCGTTCTTTGCCGCCGGGCAACGAGGTCACGCTCAAGGTGGCTCTGCCGTGGGGCGCATAGTCACTTGCCACGAACGCGGCAAAGCTTTTGTACGCGGGCAGGACTTCGTTGTTGACGGCCTCCGTGATCGCACGGGTTAAGCGCTCCTGATCCTCGGCGGAAATGTCGGCCGGATACTTCTTGGTCGGCAGGAGAAATGGATTTGAGGCGATAACGCCCTCGCACTGAGCCGGTATCTTCTCGAGAAGAAAGCGCACAGGCATGAGGTTGTCCTTCATTCCCTCGCGAAGCAGGTCCTCGGTTTGCGCGAACACCCGCGGAATCTGATGCAAGCGCGCAAGGTAATCCTCGTAGTGTTTGACCGAATCCAGCGGCACGGCGAGCGGCATGTCCGCCAAGCGCGTCTGCGGACCTTCCATGTGGTTTATCGGCATCTCGTATTCTTTGAACTTGAAGTTCTCGATCCGCTGCTGCAGCGCCCGCTGCATCACCTGGTGCGACAAAGCGTCCTGCTCGGGAAAAGCCGCGGTCGATATCGCCTTCAAGCGGGAGAGAAAGCTCGCGTCGCTGTCGTACTGGCGCTGAAATGCCGCGGGAGAATAATCATCGAGCTGATCGTTGTACCGATAATCGCCGACCGCCGTTGCACGCTCGGGGTGGCTCTTGAGGTCCGACTCGTACTGTTCTTCGAATAGCGCGTTCTGCGCGGCAATTCCCGATGCGGCCGGTTCGGGCACCTTGGCCGCGGCGTTCAACGAACAACAGACAGCCAAGGCGAAAAATGAGCTTTTTGACATGAATTCACCGGTTAACATTAGGTTTACTTTGCGGAAGCGGGGAAAGCGGGCAATTTATCAATGTCGCGCGCATCGTGCTGGATGATGACGGTGGCGTGCAGGTTGGTGGCCAGCTGCTTGAACCGATCCAGCGAAGCCAGCGTGTCGGCTCGGTTGGTATTGAACGTCGGCACGCCGTTGCTGTCGTAATTTTCGCGAAAGTGCGCCAAGTCGCCGCTGATCAGCACGTTGCCTTTTTCCTTGAGCTTGACCAATAGACTGTGATGTCCGGGCGTGTGTCCCGGCATGTTCAACATGATGACGCTGCCGTCGCCGAACACGTCCTTGTCTCCCGGCAGCGGATCGACCTTGCCGCCGCCGCTGATCCAATGCGCGAAGTTCGCAGGATTGATCGCCGGGGTTGGCTTGCCGTCAGTCAGAGCATCCCAGTCACCCTTGCCGATGAGCAGAGTCGATTGAGGAAACGATGCCACTTGACCGATGTGATCGCCGTGATAGTGGCTGATACCCACGAAGGTGATTTGCTCGGGCTTCACATGCAGTTGCGCCAGCTGATCGATCAAGCTGCTTTGCGGCGCCGTGGGAGCGGCACCGGGTCCGGTCGCCACGGGATTGCCCGTATCCCATACCAAATAGTCGTTGCCATGCTTGATCAGGTAGCAGCTGAAGGTGAGTTGAATGTTGAGTCCTGGGAAGGCGGCAACATCCGAGAAGCGGCTGACGTCCGCCAGCGTGGTGGTTTTGCCGCAATCGAGCCGGGTCAGCGTAAGCGTCGCAGGTACTTGCGGGTAAGCCGACGCGGCGGCAATCAGGCTGGCCACAAGGCCCAAGCCCATCTTGAATTCCATAAGTTTCATAAGCTCCTGCTGTAATTATTCGGTCTCTGAACGCACTTCTCGCCCCATCAGGGCCAGCACCGCCGCTCGTACCGGCTTGGCTTGGTACATGATCCGGTAAATTTCGCGGCAAATCGGCATCTCGACTTCCAAGCGCTGCGCCACATCGTACACGGCGCGCGATGCGGGCACGCCTTCGACCACCTGCTGAATGGCGCTCTGCGCTTGCGCCGGCGACTCGCCGCGGCCGAGCGCCATGCCGAAACGGCGATTGCGCGACTGGTCATCGGTGCAGGTGAGCACCAAGTCCCCGAGGCCGGCGAGTCCCATGAAGGTCTCGCGTAATGCGCCGAGCTTGACCCCGAGGCGCATCATTTCGGCGAGGCCGCGCGTAATCAATGCCACGCGCGTGTTGGCACCGTATCCCATGCCATCGGCAATGCCGGAGCCGATGGCGATGACATTCTTGACGGCACCGCCCACCTCAACGCCCATGATGTCGGTCTGCGTATAGGCGCGAAAATTCGGTCCTGACAGGCTTAAGGCGAGTTCTTTGGCGAAGTTCTCGTCGCAGGAGGCGATGGTCATTGCAGTCGGCAATCCCGCGCCGACTTCTTTGGCGAAGGTCGGGCCGGACAAGACTGCACCGGGCGTTTCTCCCAAGACCTGGCGAATAACTTGGTGGGGCAGTAAGCCGGTCGCAATCTCGAATCCCTTGGTCGCCCAGGCAATGCGTGTGTGCGGCTCGAGATGAGGTTTTATTTTTTCCACAGTCGCGCGAAATGCATGCGAGGGCACGGCGATCAACGCGTCACGGGCGCCCTTCAACGCCTGATCGAGATCGACAGCGACTTCGAGTGTCTGCGGGAATGAGGCTTCCGGCAGATAGCGCAAATTGCGGCCCGCAATGCGCATGGAAGCCTGCTGCGCCCCATCGCGGCCCCACAGTCGCGTGGGGTGTCCTTCGCGCGCCAACAGAATGGCGAGCGCCGTGCCCCAGGAGCCGGCGCCGATGACCGTCATCGGTTCCGCACGCCGGACCGGCATAAACCCTAGTTCACCAGATTCGGTTGCTGGCCTTCCTGCGCCTGCGCGAACAACGCATCGAAATTGACCAAGGGCAGAAGGAAGTTCGGAAATCCGCCCTTGACGATTAGATCGGAGATCACCTCTCTCGCGTACGGAAACAACACGCTGGGGCAGAAGCTGCCGACCAGACGTTTCAAATCCTCATTGGACGCGCCGCTGATGGTAAATACGCCGGCCTGCTTGACCTCCACCAGATACAGCGTCGTTTCACCCTGCTTGGCCTCTACGGTGATGGTAAGCAGGACTTCGCGAGCGTCGGGCGCCAACTCTTCCGTCGAGGTGTTCATATTCAGCTGAAACTTCGGTTCCCACGCTTGATTTTGCGGCAAGCGGGGCCCATTCGGCGACTCATAGGAACAGTCCTTCAAGTAAACCGTCTGCAACGTCACTTGCGTGCCCAGATTCGCCTCGGGCTCCGCTGTTCTAACCTCGTTCATCCTGCCCCCTGAATTAACGGATCCAGCTCGCCGCTGCGATCCAGTGCGAAAAGGTCGTCACACCCACCGACATGCTTGTCACCGATGAAAATTTGCGGAACGGTGCGGCGTTTGCTGCGCGCAATCATTTCCTCGCGAAACTTTTCGTCGTCCTCAACATTGATTTCATTGATGACCACGTTCTTCTGCACCAGCAATTCTTTTGCCCGCTGGCAATACGGACACCAGTCCGCCACGTACACAGTGACGGGCTGAGTCACTTCGAACCGCCCTTGCCCGCCGCGGTTTTCGTCAGCGGCATGTTGTCTTTTAGCCAGGCGGTGAGCCCGCCCTGCAGGTTGAAGACCTTGCTGAATCCCAGCTTGACGAGCACGCGCGCGGCGTTTGCGCCGTTGGCGCCGTTATCGCAATAAATAATGACGTTTTTGTCGCGCCACTTCTTCAGCGTCTCAGCCTGCGACGCGAGCTCCGCCGCCGGCACGTTGCGGGCATCCACGATGTGGCCCGCATCGTATAGGTCTTTGCTGCGCAAATCGATGACCAGGGCGCCTTGATTGATCAGCCTCACCGCCTGCATGGCGCTCAGCGCCGCAAATGCTTGCACGCGCGCTCGAAACTCATACACCAGCACGACGATTGCCGCCAAAACGGCTGCGGCTGCAAGATAATAATGATTGCCAAGGTACTCTAACAGTCGCTGCATTCGGCTCGCACAATATGGGGTTTTTGGGCGCGCAAGTATAGCAGCGGGCGCAAGGCTTGTATGCTTGCATGCATGAGCCATGAGTCGCGGAAAAAACACTTGCAACGCCTCTGCATGGCTTCGCTGCTGGCCTCCATGCTGCTTGCCAACGGCTCGGGCGCCGGCGACGCGGCCGATTCGGCGCAGGCCAAGTCCAAGCTGGCAGCGGTCCGCGCGCGGATCGCCGAACTCGCGAATCGCATGGGCTCGCAGCTGGCGCAACGCGATTCGTTGAGTGCGCGCGTGCGCGAAACCGAACTTGTCATCGCCGCGAAGCGACGGCGTTTGGAAGAACTGCACGCAGCGCAGCTCGTCGCTGAACGCCGGCGCGGAGAGCTGCGCGCCGACGAGACACGCAACGAAAATGCGCTGCAATCGGAGCGCGCCTCGCTCGCGAACCAAGCGCGGGCGGCTTACATGATCGGACGCCAGGAGCAGTTGAAGCTGCTCTTGAATCAAAGCGATCCGGCCGGTTTGGGCCGCACGCTTACTTACTACGGTTACCTGGCCGAACAGCGTGGCAGCAAGATTAAGGTCATTGAAGATGACGAGGCGCGGCTGCAGCTGAACGTCGCGCAGATAGAACGGCAAACCAAGGAATTGCAAATGCTGGAGGACAGCGCGGCCAAGGAAATCGCAGGATTGCAACACGCGCGCGCCGAACGCTCGGTGGCGGTGGCGGCACTTACGCAAAAGCTCGCGAGCGGCAACGAGGAACTTGCAAACCTGAAGCGCGAAGCGCAGGCGGTCGAGACGCTGATCGCGGATCTTTCGCGCCTGCTCCAGGATTTTCCCACCGATCCGTCGCAAAGCTTCGATCAGATGCGCGGCAAGCTGCCTTGGCCCGTCGCGGGCCGCTTGAGTGCGCGCTATCAAGCACCGCGAGACAATTCGGCAGGCGGCGTGCGTTGGAACGGCGTCATGATCGATGCCTCGCGCGGCGCAAAGGTGCGCGCGCCGTTCTTCGGTCGGGTGATCTATGCGGATTGGCTTCAGGGCCTTGGATTATTGATGATCATCGGCCACAGCGGCGGCTACATGACGCTGTATGGTCATGCCGAAGTGCTCTACAAATCGGTGGGAGATCGGGTCGCGCCAGGCGACCCCATTGCCGCGCTGCCCGATACGCAAGGCGCCAGTCCGCAGCTATATTTTGAAATACGCGAAGGGCGCAAGACCGTCGATCCCAAGCTTTGGCTGAAACCGAACCCGTAAGGGCCGCCGCCGCTCAGCTTGTCTGACAGGCTCCTAGCGGCGAATCCGCTGCGCACGTATGCTCACGCCCAATGATCAAGAAATCCGCCAACGCATTATTGCTCTGCATCGGTATCGCCATCGGTCTCTCGCTCGGGTTGGCGCACGGCGTGCTAGCCGACAAAGCAGGCGCCCTAGGGGCCGATCTGCCCTGGCAAGATGCCCGAATGCTCGCCACCGTGCTGGAGCGGGTGAAGCATGATTATGTGAACCCGGTGGATGATCATCAGCTGCTGCAGGCGGCGATCCGCGGCATGGTGGCCTCGCTGGATCCTTATTCAGCCTACCTCGACAGCGATGAATACGACGAGGTCAAGATCAGCAGCTCAGGCCGCTATTCCGGCGTCGGCATCGAGCTGTCGATCGAGGACGAACAAGTCGTCGTCATCGCGCCGTTCGACGGTTCGCCCGCCGCCCTGGCGGGAATTCGCTCGGGGGACATCATCGTGACGATCGATGGAGTCCCCGTGAACACCAGTACCCTGGCGGATACCATCGGGCGAATGCGCGGCGAGGAGGGCACATCGGTGAAAATCGGCATCATGCGCGAGGGCAACCCCGAACCGACCATCTTCACCCTGAAACGTTCGCGCGTTGAACTGCACAGCGTAACCGCGGAAATGCTCGAGGCCGGTTACGGCTACGTGCGCATATCGCAATTCAGCGAAACCACGGGCGATGACTTGAATGCGGCATTGAAGTCTCTGCGCAAGCGCAATGGCGCGCCGCTTAAAGGGTTGGTGCTCGACATGCGCGATAATCCGGGTGGGGTGCTCGAGGCCGCGGTATCCGTGGCGGACACATTCTTGGACAGCGGCGTCATCGTGACCGCCAAGGGCCGAACACCGGATTCAAAATTCGAGATGGACGCAACGCCGGGTGATGCGCTAAACGGGGCTCCGATGGTCGTGCTGGTGAACGGAGGCTCCGCATCGGCAGCGGAGATCGTCGCGGGCGCGCTCAAGGATCAGCACCGCGCCAAACTCATGGGGCGCACCACATTCGGCAAGGGTTCGGTGCAGACCATTATTCCGTTGTCCGACGACCGCGCCGTCAAGCTCACGACTTCGCTCTATTACACGCCCTCCGGCGTGTCCATCAACCACCGCGGCATCGCACCTGATATCGAGCTGGAGCGCGACGTCAAGCCGCAGGCCTCGGTGCCTTCGGACCTGCCGCTGTTGCAGCGTGACCATGACGTGAAGCGCGCACTCGAGGAATTGAAACAAAGCCTCAGCGCGCGGCCGGGTGCGGTGACCACCGCCGCCGGGCTTGGCTGATGCGCAGCACCCGTTCCATCGAGATACTGTGTTTGGTGCTGGCGGCATTGGTGCTGATTTGGTCAGGTGCGTTGGCCGCTCAGATGTGGCCGGTCGTGGGTCTGCTCGCGGCGTTCGCGCTCGCCATCGTCGGATTCCGCCGCCGCAGCTTCCTTCCCGGCCGCACCCGTACCAAGCTGTTGATCGAATCGTGGTCGATGGTGATTTTCATCACCTGCGTGCTGTGGTTGACGGGCAAGGGCGGAAGTCCGTTGTTCAATCTGTACCTATTGCCCATCATCTTGTGCGCGCTCACGCTCGGCCGGGCGGTCACGCTGCTGCAAGTGGCCGTCATTGCCGTTTGCCATTTCGCGCTCGCCGCGACAACGCCGGGCGTGGATGTGATTTCGCTGTTCTATGCCAGCCAAGCTGTCGGCCAGCTCGCGCCCTTTTTGCTCGTGGCGTATCTCACGACCACTTTGTCTGCCGATATCACCGAGGCGCGCGAACGCATCGAGAACTTGGCGCAAACCGACTCCCTGACCGGCCTTTACAACGTGCGCATGTTCAATGAAGTGTGGCAACGCGAGCACACCGCGTGCGAGCGTTCGCGCGGCATGTATGCGCTGCTGATGATCGATATTGACAAGCTCAAGGAGATCAACGAAATCTTCGGGCACGAAGCCGGCAACAGCGCGCTCATCTTGGTAGCGCAGTGCCTGCAAAGAAGCATTCGCGCTACGGATCATGCCGCGCGCTTTGGCGGCGACGAGTTCGCAGTGCTGCTGCCCGGCGCTTCACAGGAAGTGGCCGAGGTTGTGATCAAGCGCATCCGGCACAACGTCTACAAAACCACCCTGGACCTTCGCTCGCGAATGATTCGTTGCAATGTCAGCATTGGCGCGGTCACATATCCCAAGGACGCAAAGGACATGCGGGATTTGCAGACTCTCGTTGATGATCACATGTACCGCGACAAGGAACTACGTCGGACACCCGGGGCGGAAGCAAATGCATGAATGTCCTCCAGCAAACGATTGAATGTGCTGGACTTTCGCGAAAATACTGGCAAAGTTAGGGCTGCATCACGCCAGTGCGTGCTTTACATATGGTCAGCTACTGTCCTTCCCCACTTGGAGAAAGGGTTAATGCGGTCAATTATTCGGGCATCGTTCCTGCCAATAGGACTTCCCATGCGCGCTATTGCGGGGGTTTTGCTTGGATTTCTCGCCTTGCAGGCGAGCGCCAAGGACTTGGGCGACCCGAAATTGAAATCAGGTTCCGTGCTCATCGTCGACCAAACCAACTCTTCGGTGCTGTATTCCCGCAATGCGGACGTCGCCGCGCCCATCGCCTCCATCACCAAGCTCATGACGGCTTTGGTGGTGTTGGATGCCAAACAGCCCCTCGATGAACCGATCCGCATTACCGACGCCGACCGCGATTTTCCAAAATCCGCGTTTTCCCGGCTTACCGTGGGAACCACCTTGACCCGCGGCGACTTGATGCATCTCGCCCTCATGTCCTCCGAGAATCGCGCGGCGCATGCCTTGGGCAACAATTATCCCGGCGGGATGCGGGCCATGGTGGCCGCGATGAATGCCAAGGCCAAGGCTTTGGGGATGACGTCTTCTTACTTCGTCGATCCGACCGGCCTTTCCAGCGAGAACGTGGCAAGTCCCGAGGATTTGTCCAAGCTGGTCATAGCGGCGTCGAAAAATCGGACGATTCGCGAATATTCGACGGATAGAAATTACGTCGTACGCGTCCAGAAGCACATGGTGGAGTTCCGCAACACGGACAAGCTGGTGGCGAATCCCGCCTGGAACATCATTGTGCAGAAGACCGGCTACATTACGGAAGCCGGGAAGTGCTTGGTGATGGCCGCGGTCATCGAAGGCCGTTCCGTGGTAATCGTGCTGCTCGACTCATTCGGCAAGTACACCCGAGTCGCCGACGCCCAGCGTGTCAAGACTTGGATGGAAAATCCATCCAACCGCCACTTCCAGGCATCCATCCGCTAAGTTAGCGGTGCAGAGCGGGTCGAGTAGCCTCAACCCCAAAACCCAACTCCAAACGTTTCAAGGCATGAAGTGTTCGTTCAATGCTGAAAGGCGGCCGGCTGCCGGCCGGGGAGTCAACAATGCGTCGAAGTCTTTTGTGCATGGCGTGGGCGGCCTCGCTGCTGGCAGGGCCGATCTGCGCCGCGGATAAAGTCCTCTCGGTTACTATCTACGCGGATGACCTGGCTCTGGTCCAGGATCGGCGCGACATCGATATCAAGAGCGGCCGGCAACGCATCGAGTTCGCCGACGTGTCCGCGCAAATTCGCCCGGAAACGGTTTCCCTGACCGCAGGCGATATCAGCATTGTCGAACAGAACTTTGATTTTGACCTGCTGACGCCCGCGAAATTGATGGAAAAGGCGGTTGGCCAGGAAATCACCATTGTTCGCGTGAATCCCGCCACCGGCGCCGAAACGCGCGAACAGGCCCAAGTTCTCGCCACCAACGGCGGTGTGGTGTTGAAAATCGGTCAACGAATCGAAGTCCTGCGCGACGACGGCCTGCCGGTACGCGTGATTTTCAACAAAGTGCCGGACAACCTGCGGGCGCGGCCCACGCTGTCCGTCACCGTCGTCGGCGCGCATGCGGGAACTCGGGCGGCCACCTTGAGCTATCTCACCCCGGGTCTCGGCTGGAAGGCCGATTATGTCGCCTTGTACAACGAAGGCGACAGCAAGATCGACGTCCAGGGATGGGTGACGCTGACGAATACCAGCGGTACCTCGTATGACAATGCGCAAACGCTGCTGGTCGCGGGTTCTCCCAGCCAGCTGGGCGGCGGGTATTCGAACAACTATCGTCCGCCGCAACGGTCGAGCTTGCAGCAACCGGGGACGGAAAGCGGCAATCGCGAACGATTGGGCGATTACTATCTGTATCCGCTCGCCGAACGGACCACCATCGCGAATCAGCAGACCAAGCAGGTCAGTTTTCTCGATGTGCACGGCGTGCCTGCCGAACACGGCTACGAATTTCGCAATCGCTGGCTGGGGACTGCGGACACGCCGGTCAGCGCCAAGAGCATCTATAGCTTTTCGACCAGCGCGCATGCCGGACTGGGCGACCAATTGCCGGCCGGAATCTTGCGTTTCTATATGCGCGACAAACGCGGCGACCCGCAGTTTATCGGCGAGAACCGCATCGATCACACGCCCATGGGATCCACGCTGTCGTTGGCAACCGGGGATGCCTTCGATGTCAAAGTCCACGCCATCGTCGACAAGCGTACTCGGCTGTCAATTTTCGATTGGCAGACCGACATGCGCTACGAGCTCACCAATGCGCTGCCACGCGCAGTGGTGGTCAAACTGCGCCAAGAAGGACTGTGGGGCGATTCGCGCATCAAGGCCGAGAGTCAAAAGAGCACCAGACTGAGTGCCGAGGCAGCCGAGTGGGCGGTGACGGTGCCCGCCAACGGCAAGGCCAGTCTCACCGCCACGTTCGAAACCCGGTACTAGCCGCGCGATGTGCGCGATGAGCACGATGCTGCGCAAGGGGTGCGCCGGGGCATTCATCTTACTAAGGATGGCGACCTTAAGCGCGGCGCTGTCCGACGAAACGCTCGCCGCGGCGCAGATTTCGGCGGAGCCGCCCTCGGACCTCAGTGTGACGGTGTATCGCGCACCCTATCGGGACACCGGTTCGATTCAGCTCAATGCGCTGCAAGGCTTTGCCTTGGTGAGCGAAACGCGCACCGTCCGATTGGCCGCAGGCTTGAGTCGCGTGCGCTTCGAGGGGGTGGCCGACGGGATCGAACCCGCCAGCGCCATCATCACCGGTTTCCCGGGCGGCGTGATTGAAAAGAATCGCGATGCTAAATTGCTCAGCCCCGGAGCGCTGGTCGCCGCCGCCGTAGGCAAGCAGGTGGAGTTGCTGCGAACCACAGCCAAGACGGGCAAGACCGAACGGCTGACCGGCACACTGCTTTCCGACGCCGGCGGCGGCGTCGTATTCAAATCCGCGCAAGGCATCGAAGCGTTGCGCTGCTCGGGCTTGCCGGAAACCTTCAGCTTCGAGCCGGTCACGGGCTTGTCGGCCAGGCCGACATTGTCGGTCGAGGTACGCAGCCCCAGCGCCAGAACCGCGCAGGTTACCCTCTCGTACCTCTCTCGCGGCTTCGATTGGGCTGCCGATTACACCGCGACCCTGTCGTCCGACGGCAAGAGCCTGGATTTGGGGGCCTGGGTCACGCTCGCCAATTCCAACGGCGTGGGATTCCCCTCGGCGCACACGCAAGTGGTGGCGGGCCGGGTTAACCGAGAGAACGGCGGGGTCGATCCCATTGAATTCGGCGCGCCGATTTTCGCGCACTGTTGGCCGCGCGGTACCACCAGCGATTTGCCCATGATTCTGGTCGTGGATCAACCTCGAGGCAGGATGTTTAAAAAATCCGTGGATGCGGCGGCCCCGGTGGCAATGGCCGCGCTGCGGGAAGCGACGGTGACCGGCGGGAAAAAAGTCGAGCAAGAGCAGCTGGGCGATTTAAAGCTTTATCGAGTGCCCGAGCGCACCACCCTGGCCAGCCGCCAATCAAAACAGGTCCGCTTGATGGATCGCACCGGGATCCCGGTCGATACCGTCTATGGCACGGACGTGTGGGGGGGCCGCACGGCAATGGCAAGTCCTGCTCACCGATTGCTGCGAACGAAAAACACCACCGCAAATCACCTCGGCCTGCCCTTGCCCTCGGGCTCAGTCGCCGTATTCGGATCCCATCAGGGAGAACGACTGCTCGAGCATGAATCTGGCCTGCGCGATATCGCGGTGGACGAAGAGGTGGAGATCGACGCGGGATTCAGTGCCGACGTGCAGGTCGCGGTGGTGAAGGAGCAAACCCACGTCGATCCCGTGCAGCCCAAGATGTTGCCGTTGGTCCCGGGGTTGAGCTTACGTTCGGTCAAGATGGATGACATTGAACGCGTCGAAATCAGCAATGCCTTGGCAACCGGCATTCAATTCGAGCTTACGCTCCAACTGCCCGAGGGAGGGCGCGTGGTCCGCGCCGACCACCCGTTGGGCGCCAAAAACGGTCGACCCCGATTCCGCCTGAAGGTTCCCGGCAATCAAACGGTCACGGTCCGCTATCAAACGCAGGGCGCTGAGGATGGAATTCTGCGCACTCCTTAGCGTTTGGCACCGTCGGCGTAGCTTACAATTGCATTATGTCCGGAATCTCTAGCAGGGTGCAGCCGCGATGGTGAGAAATCGCCAGTCGAGGATCAAAAACTATTTTGCCGAAAATAGGCTGTTCACGATTCGCAGCATCGTGGCAGGCATCGTTGCGGCAGTGCTGCTGTGCACCGTCGCGGGTCGCTTGTTCTACTTGCAGGTGCTCAAGCACGACTACTACGCGAATCTGTCGCAGGGCAACAGCATTCGCACCGAGCCCATCCCGCCCAGCCGGGGTTTGATTCTGGATCGTCACGGTGTAGTACTCGCGGATAACCTCCCGGCCTTCAACGTCGAACTGGTTCGCGAGCAGGTGGGCGACATCAAGGCCCTGGATGCCACCTTGGCGCAGTTGGTCAGTATCGGACTGCTGCGCAACGAAGAGGTCGGCAATATCCGCCGCACGGTGCTGTTGCACAAAGTGTACGAAAGCGTGCCCATCAAACTGCTGCTGAACGAGGAGGAGATGGCCCGCTTCGCGGTGCATCGCTATCAATTCTCCGGTGTGGACATTCGCGCGCGCCTCGCGCGGCACTATCCGCTGCGGGAGATGGGCGTCCATGCCATCGGCTATGTCAGCGCCATCAACGAACAGGACTTAAAGCAGATCGACAGCGCGGAATATGCCGGCACCAGCCTGATCGGCAAGCTCGGGGTCGAAGGCGCTTACGAGCAACAACTGCACGGCAAGCCGGGGTTCAGGGAAATTGAAGTCAATGCCGCGGGCCGCCCGGTGGAAAAACAAGGAGGCTATGCCTCCAAGCTCACCACCCGTCCTCCGGTGGCAGGCGAGGATCTGATTCTCGGCCTGGATGTCCGAGTGCAAAAAGTCGCCGAAGAAGCTTTGCAAGGCAAGCGCGGGTCTGTGGTCGCTCTTGATCCGAAAACCGGCGATATCATCGCGCTCGCGAGCACGCCAGGCTTTGATCCCAACGATTTTGTGCGCGGCCTGTCCGTGGCGCAGTACGCGGCCTTATCGACCAGCATCGATGTGCCGCTGCTCAATCGGGCCTTGCGCGGCGCCTATCCGCCCGGATCGACCGTCAAGCCCCTGTATGCGCTGGCCGCTCTAAAATACGGAATCATGTCCGCGGAGCAAACCACGTACTGTCCGGGCTTCTTCACTTTGCCCGGCAGCAGCAATAAGTATCGGGACGACGAGGTTCATCACGACGTAAACATGCGTACGGCGATTTCCCGTTCGTGCGACGTGTATTTCTACCGGCTTGCGGAGAAAATGGGCATCGATCGCATGCATGAGTTCATGAGCGCTTTCGGCTACGGTGAATTGACCGGCATCGATATTTCCGGCGAAAAGGCCGGCCTGTATGCTTCGCCCGAATGGAAGCGCCGCGTCTTCAAGCGCAAGGCCGACCAGGTATGGTTTCCCGGTGAAACCATCAGCATGGGCATTGGCCAGGGCCCGATCACGGTCACCCCTCTGCAGCAGGCGCACTTTGCCGCTGAAATTTCCGAACGCGGCCAGATCATCGCCGCGCCGCGGCTGGTCGCGGCCATGCGCGCGCCCGGTTCGCTCACCGTTGTTCCCCGCACACCCACGCTCATGAAACCGGTGAATCTGGCGACCGATGAGCAGTGGAATGTCGTGTTTGACGGCATGGAAGCGACGGTGGGCCCAAGCGGTACGGCGCACGTCGCCGGCGCCAACGCCAAGTACAAATGGGGCGGCAAGACAGGCACGGCGCAAGTCGTGACCGTCAAGCAAACCGAAAGCACCAAGCACAAGGATTCCGACGAGCGCAAGCGCGAACACGCCTGGTTCATCGCCTTCGCACCCGCCGACGATCCCAAGATCGCGATATCGGTGCTGGTCGAAAATGCCGGTTTCGGTGCCACCAACGCGGCGCCCATCGCACGCAAAGTGATCGACTCTTATTTGTTGGCGGATGAGGCCCCGGATATCAGGACGCCGGGGCTCAGCAGACCGGGCGCCTCAGTCCCCGCTACCGCGGCGCCGGCCGCGGCGCCTAAGGCAGTGCTCTAGGTGCAGAAACTCGCAATCCTGCCCCCGCTGTTGTTGTGCCTCATCTCCAGCCTGAGCACGGCGGATGGCGCAGCCTCCGCCGCATCCACTGCGGGCGTGTGGGAGAAGCATCAGTACTCGTTCGTGTCCATGGGCTTTACGTCCACCTACTCGTGCGAGGGGCTTGCCGATATACTCAAGCAGCTATTGATCGCCGCGGGTGCGCGTGCGGATGCAAAGGCAAATTCCGGCGGCTGCGCGCAAGGGTTCGGACGGGTCGAGCCGCTCGCACGGGCGGACCTGATTTTTTACACGTTGTCCCCCGATAGCAGCAAGGCGGCCGACTCGCAGACGCTGGAGGGGATATGGCGCCCCGTGACATTTGCCGTCCGATCGCCGCGGCAATTGATGCTGGGCGACTGCGAGGTGGTCGAGCAATTCCGCGCTCAAGTGTTGCCGCTATTCACGACACGCAACATCGTCGATCACACCACCTGCGTGCCGCATCAGGATTCGGGATCCGTGATCGATCTGAAATTCGAATCGTTCTCGGCGCCGCTCTCCGCACCTTCGCGTCCGCGCTAGTACCTCACCGTGAGATGCAAGCCCCAGTTCCGCGGCTCGCCGAGTTGCACGTATGCCTTGTACGGAAAGTCGGGCGGCTCATCGCCGAAATAAAAGCCGCGCACGGTGTAATTTTTGTCGAGCAGATTACGGGCCCACAGGTAGAGCTCCCAGCGAGGGGTGTCCCAGCCCAATTTGCCGTTGACCAATCCGTACGCACTCGACCGGGTGCCATTCGGAGGCAAGTCGTAAAAGAACGATCCCTTGCCGGTGACATCCAGACGCGCATAGGGCCCGCGCGGATCGCGCCAAGTCGCATTGACCGCGGCTTGCCAGGGAGGCGCATGGGGCAGTGCGCGGTCGGGAAGGGCTACGCCGTTTTGCACGAATCCGTGGTAGCGGGTCTGCAGCAGGCCCAGCGAGCCGCCGAATTCGAGGCTGCGCGTCGCGGCCCAACTGGCCGTGCTTTCCAGTCCGTAGTTGAACCCCGATTTCGCATTGCCCGTAAAATAAATAAACGTGTTGGGGTCACTGGGATCCAACTGCTCGCCGGTCAGCAGTTGTTCGTTGTGTCTCGCCATGTAGAACAAAGACGTATCGACCCGCAGCCTGCCTTCGAGCATTTGCAGCTTGTGGCCCACCTCCAAGTTCAGATCCCATTCAGGACTGAATTGCAGTTGGCTTGCGGGCAGCCCCGGGCTCAAATTGAAGCCGCTCGCCTTGTAGCCGCGCGCGGCCAGGGCATAGACGTGCTGGCCTTCGGCGATGGCGTAATCAAGGGACGCTTGGCCTCCCCAGAGATTATCGGCAGGACCGAAGTTGTTCGCCGTCGTCGGCGCACTTAAGTTTGTGGTGGTGTCGCTGTACAGGCTGGTGTGCCGTTCACCGCGCAAGCCCAGCGACCAGCGCGACCGCTCGCTGAAGCCGCCATCGAGCTGCCCATACACGGCGCCGTTACGCGAGCGATAACGGCTGGCTATGACGGTCAAATTGTCCAAATTCTGCGTCGCGTCGAAAGGATCGACGTAGGTTCCGGCATTGGTGTCCGTCAGCGATTCGCGCAGCTCGAAGGCGTACACGCCGACCAGCCAGGAGATGCCGTGAGCCGGCTCTTTCGCCGGTGTATCGCTCAAGCGAAATTCCAAGCTCCGGGTCGAGCGATGGCGTACTTGATAGTCGGTGAAGTCAAACGTGTACGGCGCCCACAGGTTGGGGTTGCCCCAATCGCCGTCGAAACCGTAGTCGACCCGGGTATCCGCATACGTGGCAATGGTCGTGAGCGTCACTGCGCTGAGCCCGGTATAAGTCGAGCGGGCAGAGAGCCCGGTCGAATATTGACGATCGACGCCGGGATGATCCGATTGCGTCGTGCGGGTGTTATCGATGGCAAATGCATCGTAGCCGTTGTTCATTTGCGCGCGCAGCACGGTCAAATCGACGCGCCATTCATCTCTTGGCTGATAACGCCATTTCCCGCGCAGGGTGAGTTCGTCGCGCTTGTCGGTGTCGCTGCGGCCGAGATAGGCATTGTGATAAAAGCCGTCGCTGGTGTAACGCTGCACCGCAAGCCTGAATGCAGAGTCCAGCGCGCTGACGGGACCGGTGAGCACCGCGCCGTAGGAACGCTCGTTGTAGTCGCCGACATCCAATTCAGCGCGGCCGCCGAAGGTGTCGGCAGGGTCGGCGCTTTTGACGTAGATGAGCCCGGCGAGGGCGTTCGCGCCATACAGCGTGCCCTGCGGACCGTGAAGCACTTCGATGCGATCCACATCGAAAAGCGTTGCGGCGGAGCCCAAGCCGCTGAAGTCGATGTCATCGATGAGAAATCCGACGGAAGGGTTCGGCGCGCCCTGATATTGCTGCAGCTCGCCGATGCCGCGGATTTGAAAATACCGTGGACGAGAGGTATCCCCGGCCCAATTCAAGTTAGGTACCAGCGGCAGGACATCCTCGAAATGTTGTTGACCCGCATCGTGCAGCGTCGTGCCGGTGAGCACCGAAACGCTGCCGGGCGTCTCCTCGAGCGACCCCTGTCGCAGGGTTGCCGTGACGATGACTTCGTCCAAGGGCTGATTGTCGTCGCCGCTCAATGCGCTCGCCGCGGTTGAAACGGTCAGTGCCGCAAACAGAACGGTCGGGGAAAGAAATTTACCCATGCTCCCTCCGCCGGTATTAACCGGATCAGGTTCAATGGGTTTGCTGGTGTGCTCTAAGCTGCCAGCATCTCAGGCCTTCAAGGCCACCCCAGCGTTGTACTCGATAGGACTATATCACGCGAAACTAGGCGAAAAAAAGCGCGCGGACTGCACCGATCAAACCGCCCACCACGAGGATGACCATGGGCAAAAAGGTCATGCCGTAGCCCACTTCACGTTTGCCGGGGTCCTTGACGTACGTGTAGGCGTAGATCTCCCGGCCGATCAGATAGACCACCCCTAAGGCGGCTGCAACCAGCGGGCTGAAGTAGTGCGAGAAAAGGTAGATCCCGGGCAAAAAAGCAATCAACTGCTCCAGGGTATTTTGCTGGACCCGGAAGACGCGCTCGAAAATCTCGTTGCCGGTAATGGCGGGTGCTTTAACGCCGTATCGGCCACGGGCCGAGCCCACCTTGAATCCGAACACGATGAACTGCAGAACTGCGAGCGCAGTCACGATATCGACATAAGCCATGGACCTTCCTCCCGTGTTGTTGGATTCTAGCACTGCGTGCCCGGCCATTTTGCGTCAGGCTGCACATATCGTCACGACTCGAGGCTTGTAGTGCGCCATGGCTTTACCCCGCAAATCCACTCGAAATGGCACCCGTGGTTACGCTCACTTGGTGGAGATTGATGTGCCCGTTGCCCGCGTGTGGCGCGCATTGACCGAACCGGGTTTGATTCGCGTCTGGTCGGGACAGGAAGCCGAGATCGATGCGAGACAAGGCGGCATGTACCGCATCGGCAAGCGCACCGGGAACGCCCGCGAGGCGCACATCGATATCTTCGAGGTCAACCGCCGATTGAGGCTGATCTACCTTAATGGCAAAAACTCTCCCCCAAGCGACAGCGCCGCGGTCGATGATTTCATTCTGGACACGCGTCGTGGCGAGGGAACAACGTCCCTGCGACTGCTCGGATCCGGCATACCGGAGAGCGCGGCGTGGGATCGGACCTACACGACCATCCGGATGGGCTGGGAACGGCACTTAAGTCGTATCAAAACCGCGCTGGAAAGTCCGCCCGTACCCAAGAAACCAGCAAAAGTCGTCGTGAAGGATCCGCCCCTGCCCGGTCTTGATTATTGAGGTAGCGCCCTGAATCTGACTTGCTATGCTTGTGTCCAAGCTGGGCACAGTTAAGGAGGGGGCAATGCTTGGGTTTCTCATTCGCGCAGCGCTGGTAGCGCTGGGACTTTGGCTCGCCACGGATTGGGTCAGCGGCGTCTCGATCGACACTCCTGCCACGTTGATCATGGCCGGCATCCTGCTGGGCGTCGTCAATTCCGTCGTCAGGCCCATCGCGATCTTGCTCACGCTGCCCATGACCATATTCACGCTCGGACTATTTCTTCTGGTCATCAATGCGGGCATGGTTGCGTTGGTGGCGTGGATGCTGCCCGGAATGCATGTGACCGGTTTTGGCGCCGCTTTTTGGACCTCGATTCTGGTGAGCCTGGTCAGCTTCATCGGCTCCTGGTTCGTCGGCGGTAAAGGCCGGGTTGAAGTGATCCGAAGGCGGGGCTAGGCGCCGCCGCTTATTGGGCCTTGGGCTCGGCCAGGGTTTTCGGATCCGTGAGACTGCCGCCGGGCAGAGTTAAAATACACACGCCCACGATGATGACCGCCATGCCGACGAGCTGCACTCCTGAAAGATGTTCATGCAGAACCAGCCAACCCAAGAGCGCGGCGATCGCAGGGTTCACATAACTGTAAGTACTGATGATGGTGGGCGTGGTGTTCATGGTTAGCCAGCCATAAGCTGTGTAGGCAAGACCGGAACTGAGAAACGTGAGATAGCACAGCGAAATGAGCCCCGGGGTATTCGGCGGCCACTGCATGGAGTCGCCGCGAGACAGGGCTAGAGTCAGCAGCATGAGGCCCCCGATGAGCATTTGCAGCGACATGAACATCAACAGGCTCAATTGGGTGTTGATGCTGCGGTAGTACAACGTGCCCAACGACCACGACGCGCAGGCGGTCAGCACGCCGAGCTGCGCGAGCGACCCCTTGGTAAACACAGGCCCCTTGGGGATCAGCATCAGCACGGCACCGATGAACCCGATCACCAATCCCAGAATCGCCCATCGAGTCAATGGATGGCCGCGCCGCCCGAATACCCCCAGACCGGCAATCCAAAATGCCGAAGTCCCGTTGAGCAATGCCGACTCGTTGCTCGGAATGTACTGCATGGCCCACGTATTCAAGCCATTGCTGACGAACACCATGAAGAACCCCGCAATGGTCACGTGGCGCCACTCGATCAAGCGAGTGGGCAGTCGGCTCCCGCCTTGGAATTCCGCCACCAGCGCGAGCGCAACGCCGGCGGTGATGAATCGGATTGCGGCAAAAAGCGCCGGCGGCAGGTTCGCCACCGCAATCTTGGTGAACATGAACGACGATCCCCACACCAAATAAACGGTGCCGAGGCATAGGACCAGCTTCGTGGAGTGACGTGAGTCGCGCAAACTACGCGGCGCGGCGCGGCGTTCCGGCGCGGAAAATCCAGTAACAAACGCCGAACAGAATGGCCGCAGCAATCCATTGCGCCGCCGGCAGGTGAATCCCCAACGCCAGTACGTCGGGATTTTTGCTGATCCAAATGCACAGGGCGATAAAGATGCCGACCAGTGCCTCGCCCGTAATGAGGCCCGCGGCAAACAACATGCCGTTCTGCGCCAGCTGCTCATGATCGTCCGGCTCGCCGCGCTTGCGATGCCAGTGCGACACCAGCTCCGCGACTAGACCGCCGGCCAAAATGGGTGTGGATACGTCCAAGGGCAGATAAATGCCCACGGCGACAGCCAATACCGGTGCGCCCCAGCGCGACCCGACGCGCTTGAGATACAGATCCAAGACAATGATCAAGGCACCGACCACGGCACCGATGACGATCATGGCAATCGGCAACGTGCCGCCGAACATGCCCTCCGCCACCGACCTGACCAAGTTCGCTTGCGGTGCCGGCAAGGCTTTGACACCCGCATGGGCCGGCTCGCCGATGCCGTAGGCGAACAACAGCACATTCATCACCGGTGCCATCACGGCGGCGCTGGCAATGACCCCGACCATCAGCATGACTTGTTGCCGCCAGGGCGTGGCGCCCACCAACTGGCCGGCTTTGAGGTCTTGTAGGTTGTCGCCCGCCACGGCCGCGGCGTTACAGACCACGGCGCCGATGAACACCACGGCAACCGCGCCGATTGCCGACTTGCCGCCCACCATCCACATCAGCACCAACGAAGCGAACAGAATGGTGCAAATGGTAATACCGGAGACCGGGTTGTTGGACGAACCGACCAAACCTGCCATGTAGCCGCTGACCGACGAGAACAAGAAGCCCGCCACGATCATGATGACGGCCATCGCCAGCGCCACGCCCATGCTGCCGACGACCAGGTAATACAACAAAAACAGCGGGATCACGAACAGGGCGATGCCGATGAGCACGGCACCCATGGGCAGATCGCGTTCCGTGTCTGGAACAGCGGCGCCTCCTGGGCCGCTCACTTTCAAGCCGCTGCGCACCGCCGAGAACAGCGATTTGCGCAATGACCAGAGCGCCCAGAGCGCGCCGGTCAACATGCATCCCACGCCGATGTAGCGTACCTGGGCTCGCCAAATGGCAAAGGCCGCATCTTCGGCGTTGAGCCCTGCCAGCTTTTGCAGCAAGACCGGGTCGTGATTGAAGAAATACGAGTTATAGATCGGGATTGCCAGCCACCAGGAAAACAGGCCGCCCGCCGCGATCAACACCGCGACATTGAGACCGACGATGTAGCCGACACCGAGAAGCGCGGGCGAGAATCCATAGCTGAAAAAGGCAATGCCGCGCTCGCCGACGAAGCCCTTGACGACGAAGCTCTCCGGCAGCGCGCCGAAGCCGGAAGTGACCAGCTTGAACAGGCCGCCCACCACGCTCGCCATGCCTAGGACTTTTGCGCCGATGCCGGGATTTGCGCCGACCTTCAGCACCTCGGCGGCCGCGACGCCCTCGGGAAATTTCAGCTTCTGTTCTATGATCAGCGTGCGCCTGAGCGGCACCGAGAACAGCACGCCGAGCAAACCACCCAGGCCGACGATGGCAAACGTCCACCAGTAATCGAAGCTCATCCAGTGGTGCAGAAGTATGAGCGCCGGCAAGGTGAAAATCGCACCCGCCGAAATCGAGGTGCCCGCCGAAGCGCCGGTGGCGACGATGTTGTTTTCGAGAATGTTGGTTTTGCCGAAGAGCGGCAAGACCGCCATGGAAATGACCGCCGCGGGAATCGCGGTTGCAACCGTCAGACCCGCGAATAAGCCGACGTACGCATTCGCGGAAGCCAGGATGACGGTGAGAACGATGGAAAGAAGAATCGCCTTGAGCGTGAGCTGCGGCGCCGAGCCTTTATTTGTGATCATTCGACGTTGCCCATGAGTTTTTTCACCGGCCGGCTGATGATGAGCAGTATGGCACCCAGTCCCACCGAGAAATAAACGATGTGCATGTACTGGCCGGGCATGGCCGCTACATTATTCGCATCGAAGTCCCCCGCAATCAGGCTCGCCAGCAGGTTGCCCAGCGAAGTCGCCAAGAACCACATGCCCATCATTTGCCCCACGAATCGCTTCGGGGCCAGCTTGGTGTAGTAGCTCAAGCCGACCGGACTCAGGCACAACTCGCCGAAGGTGTGCAGCAGATACGTCATGATCAACCAGTACGGCAGTACCTTGGTGCCCGAGGCGACTATCTTGGCCGCAGCGGCCATCACCAGGAATCCCGAGCCCATCAACATGACGCCTAAGGCGAATTTCGCCGGGGCGGAAGGGTTCAAGCGGCGCTTGGCGAGCACCACCCACAACCAGGCGAAGAACGGTGCAAAGATGAAAATGAAGAACGAGTTCAGCGATTGAAACCAGCCGGTGGGGATGACGAAATGCGCCCAGCTGACCAAGCGGTCAGTGTAGCGCTCGGCAAAAAGATTCAGCGACGATCCGGCCTGTTCGAAGCCGGAGAAGAACAATGCGCAGCCGACGAACAGCACCGCCAGTACCACGCCCCGCCGTCGCTCTTCGCGCGTCAGGTCCGCGATAAAGAAGTAGTACAAGAAATACAACACCGCCATGGTGACGATGACATAGGCAACCGCTTGCGCCAGGCTCACGGGACTGACCGGAATGACCCCGAAGCTCACCAGACCTAAGATGATCAGCATGACAATGACGGCGCCGCCAAGCTGCCACCATTGTTTGGTGCGCGAATCAGACGATGGTTGAGCCGCCGTACCCTTGATGCCTTTTGCCGCGGCGGCAATAAAGGCGCCTGACGTGCCCAGATGCTTCTTGGTGAAATAAAATTGCGCGACACCGACGGCCATGAAAAATGCAGCGGAGGCGAAGCCGGCGCGCTGCCCCCAGAGCACTTGCGCTTCGGCGGTGACGAGCGGTCCTAAGAAACCGCCGATGTTGATGCCGATGTAAAAGATGGTGAAGGCCGCATCGAGGCGTGCGCCGCCTTCCGGGTAGAGGTCCGCGACGATGGCGCTGACATTGGGTTTGAGCAACCCCACGCCGAGCACGATGACAACCAAGCCAATGTAAAATCCGTGCGGCGTCACCGACGTCGCGAGCAGAATATTGCCGATGGTGATGGCAATGCCGCCGGCCATGACGGCGCGCTGCGCACCGATCAGCCGGTCGGCAATCCAGCCGCCGGGCAGCGCGGCTAAATAAACGGCTGCGTTGTACAGGCCATAGATTGCGGTGGCAGTCTTGTCATCGAGCCCGAACCCGCCGCTCGAGACCGAGCTGACGAGGAACAGCACCAGCAGAGCACGCATGCCATAGAAGGTGAACCGTTCCCACATTTCCGTCATGAACAGCGTGGCGAGGCCACGCGGCTGACCGAACAAGGTCGCGCTCAAATCAGACTCCGGCTTCGCGCTGAGCTTGCTCGGCTTCCTCTTTGTCTCGCGCCGCTATTTTTTCTTTGAGTAACAGTCCGGCCATGATGATCCCTATTTCGTACAGCAAGTACATCGGTACCGCCATCGCGCTTTGCGACACCGCATCGGGTGGCGTAACGAAAGCGGCAAAAATGAAAATCCCCAGAAGCACAAAACCGCGATTCTTTTTCAGCGTCTTGATCTTAACAAAGCCCGTCCAGACCAATAGTACAGTAGCTACCGGAACTTCGAAGGCCAATCCAAAGGCCAGGAGCAGCACCATGACGAAGTCCAGGTAGCTGCCCATATCCGTCATCATCTGCACACCGTTCGGGGTGGTGGCGACGAAGAAGCTCAGCATCACCGGAAAAACCGCATAGTAGGCAAATGCCGCACCCAGATAAAAAAGAATGATGCTGGAGACCAGCAACGGTACCGCCAGCTTCTTTTCATGTTTGTAGAGGCCGGGCGCCACGAATGCCCACGCTTGGTAGAGCACGAACGGAATGGCTAAGCCGACGGCCAGCAGCAGTGCCAGCTTGAACGGAACGGTGAACGGGGCGACGACGCTGGTTGCGATGATGGTCGCGCCGGCGGGCAATTTATGGATCAGCGGCTCTGCGACGAAGCTGAAAATCTTGTTCATGTAGAAGGCGCAGGGGACGAAGCAAATACCCACCGCCAACATGGCCTTGAGCAGGCGATCGCGCAGTTCCAGCAGGTGCGAGATCAACGTACCTTCGGCGAGACCGCCCGGTTCGCCGGGATCACTCATTGGTGGGTTTGTGTTCCGGCGGACTCGCGTGCCAATCCGCACCATGCACCGTGGCTGCCGTTTCCGGCGAGTAAGCACCCGCAGGTGCACTCACCGGCGGCGCGGCGGCGCCGGGCGTACCGGCGGATGGTTCGGGTGTGGGATCGTTAGGCGTGTAATAGGGGTCGATACCCGAATGAGCGCTGGAATTGGGTGCGTTCGTGGGGCTGTGATTGGACTTGGTCTGCTTCATCAACTCTTCGGCGCTGACTTCGCGTTCCAGCTGTTCCGTCAATTGACGTGCCATCAAGCGCGCGCGCCCGACCCAGTTGCCCACTTGTCGAGCAACCTTGGGAAGTTTCTCAGGCCCCAACACGATGAGTGCTATGGCTGAGGTGAGCAGTATCTCCGAGAACCCAACATCAAGCATGCGGCATCAAGCGTTGGTTTTTGGGGGTACCTTGGCTTCGCTTTCCCGCACGGCGCTTTCGCGCGCTGCGACGCTCGGGTCGAAGTCCGCATCTTGCTTCAGCTGTTTGGCCTTCTCTTCCGTTTCGCCTTCGCTCATGGCAGATTTGAAGCCTTTCACAGCCGCGCCTAAGTCCGAACCGATCGAGCGCAAACGCTTGGTTCCGAAAATGATCAAAGCAATGGCCAAAATGACCAGCAGCATTTTTGAATCGAACATCTCGCTTCTCCGACCAGGTATGACGATTAGGCGCCAATGATACGCCAAACATATTATGACATTGGACCGCGTTGGGCCGATGCGTGTTCGGTCGCAATTGCAGTTGTAACTAACTTTCCAGCCAAAAAGTAACCGGGCCATCGTTGGTCAAAGAAACCTGCATATGGGCGCCGAAAACGCCCATTTGCACGCGTTCATGCGCGATGGTTGCCGTGCGGACGAGGTGGTCGAATAAGCGCTTGCCCTGTTCCGGCGGAGCTGCGGTGGAAAAGCCGGGCCTCAACCCCTTTGCCGTGTCGGCCGCCAGGGTAAATTGGGGTACCAGCAGCAAGTCGCCTTTAACCTGAGTCACGCTCAAATTCATCTTGCCGGCTTCATCGGCGAATACGCGGTACTGCAGCAGGCGGGCGAGAAGGCGCTCGGCGGCAGATTCATCATCGCCGGGTCGTACACCGACGAAAAGCAGCAAGCCGGGACCGATTGCGCCTACAACTTTGCCCGAAACCTCGACTTTGGCGTGCAAAACGCGCTGCAACAAGGCAATCATGGCAATGTTTCTCCCACTTTAGGCAAAAATCTTCCTATTATCTTCCCTGGAATCCCATTTAGCCGG
>JAXDQK010000134.1:0-6247 GCA_034667905.1 Gammaproteobacteria bacterium
CGCAGCCGCTTGCGGCGGCACATCAAGCGCGACACGCTCGACACTCACGCCGATTGATATCGGCAGAGTCGAACGCCAGCTAGCCCCGCTTCTGGCCGAAGACTTACGCAACAGCGGTTCAAGCGCGGTGCCTCACGAGTACTACCGCCAATACGCCTCAGGTCGCCTTGGCACGCGTGCCGCGATCTTTGTCAACGGGTTTCATGAGTCTCCCTTCCTCGCCGGGGACGGATCGAAATGGCGCCACACCGCCGTCACCGTCTTGGATGGTGGAGACTCTTATTGGTGCGCCGTCTACATCAAAGGTACAGGCGAGTTTGTCAGGTTCAAAGGAAGCCACTTCGACACACACGTGTGGTTTAACGGAGTCGCGTGAAGTCCTTGGCTCTTGGCAAAACCGATACCAAAACTCCTGAAGTCCGCTTCCTAATGGACACCGACTTCCCGAGCAAACTCACCCACTTCCGAGAGTCCAAGGTCGAAGCCTACCCGTATCTTAAATCGCTACCCGTATACCGCTACCGCGCGGACTCTTAATCTTTGGACAGCGTCGCAATTACGCGCCCCACTCCTTCCATTCTCTCCACGCCTCCGATTAGACTTTCGCCCAGGATCGAAATCTAAGGCAAGGAGGCATCGATGAACATACTGGCACGCGGATCTCTGATTTTCTTGATTGCCAACAGTGTTGCCTGTGCGTCCTACGAAGCCCAATTGGCTAAAGCGCAGAAGCGCACCGATCAAGCCATCGCCGCGTTAATGAAAATGACCGACGCCGATTCCGTGGCCGCCGCCGGACTCATGAGCATCGGCAACCACACCGACCAATCTTTGCGTTTTCTCGCGCTCGCGACTGCCGCAGCACCCGACCGGGCAGATCTCCTTTGGCTGCAAGCAATGCGATGCTCTGAATTGCCACCTTGCGATTCAGCGCCCATCGAACAACGCCTGCGTGAACTCGACCCGACGAACGGCGCCGGTTGGTGGGCCGTTATGGCGCGCGCAGGCGTAACGCATGACTCAGAGGGCACGGACACTGCACTCGCAGCCATCAGTCATTCTCAGCGTGTCGATATTTATTGGACCACGCTGATCGCTCATTTGAGCCGCGCAGTCGCCAACACTAAAAAGATGTCACTCGAAGAATCCGAAGTAGCAGTCATCGGCTACCTTGCCGCAGAAGCCATACCGCAATACCAATACGTCTCCACCAGTTGCAAAGGCGAGCGCTTGCAACAGCAGGGCGTCACCGAGACCTGCCGCGGCGTGGCGAAGGCACTCCAAAATGGCGACACCTACGTGACCGAAATGATCGGCGTCGCCATCGCCAAGCGTGTCTGGCCCGAAGAGTCCCCAGAATGGAAAGCCGCCGCCGAAGAGCGGCGCGTGTATGAGTATCGATCCAAGCTCTACTCGAAACTCGAACCACGGACAATCTCCCATCCTGGAGAGTACCTAACCCTATGCGCGCAAAACCGCCGCGAAAGCGACCTATTCGCTGCGCAATTGATTGCCGCCGGCTACGACCCCAATCCGCCGGCACAGTAACCGATGATGTCTCTTCTGCGGATAGAACCGACCGACAGTGCGAGCATCGCGGAGATGCGTCCGCCCGGAAAGTGCCTCCGCACGCGCACCGAAGGAGCAACGCCTCCGCCTCGGGATTGATCGGTCCGTGTACCTTGAGTCGCGCGTCAGCCGGTATGTGCTCAAACCAACAACTGAGCGATGCTTCACAGTAACGATTTCCCAGACAACGCCAAGATGAACGCCCAGTGACTCACCAACAACGTGGTTCTCGCATCCTCCCGAGTCATCATCAGTTCCCGAAACAGGTCCGCCCTTTCCGTGGTCGCCTCCAATGTCTCGACGCGATCCGACCACCACTGCGACGGCAAATGCTTGAAATCATGATGTGGAAACCGAGCCGCCAACAAATCAGGCCGACTGCCTACATCACAGGCAAACGCCGCCCTCTCCCGCACCTCATGCATGATCTGCACCGGCGCTTTATGGACTCTCAAAATCGGCTCCGCCGTCTGAAGCGCCCGCATGTACGGCGAGGTGATGATTCGCGTCAACGGAACGTGTGCCAGTCGCACCGCCGCGGCAAGCGCCTGGGCGACACCTAAGTCAGTCAATTCCGGATCTTCTATTCCCGGATCGATCCGAGTCGGCGTGAAATGCAGATTGAAGTAGCTTTGCCCGTGACGCAGTAAAAACATACTGCATTGTAGTCCAGCAACGATCGCTCGAATCGGTTGTTACGCCACTCACCGACGACTCTCTATCTCGCCTCCCACTTCGTACTCCCGCATATCCCAGTACCGTACGTGGCCGGTTCGGCGATTCACTGCAAACCAGCCGCGAAGATTGCTGCATTCGACCCATGACGGGCAGTTCCTGTGTCACCGGAGCCCAACAACAAACGAGTCTGAATCGTCGTCCATTGTGATGTCGCAGTTCCAGAACTCGCGCGCCGCTGGGCCGGTGAGCTCACAGGACATTGGAAGGCGTGGACCTCAGACGTCTCATGTGTGGGACATTCACCGAGCTTCGCTTCCAAAACTTCGGAAGCGAGATCACTCGACGCATTTGCGATGGGTTCGACATGCCGCCAATACTCACTCCGTTAGCGCTTAAAGTACGCGGCTACACACAAGAACGCCGCGACAAAACACATCACCAGGTCGGCGGCGAGATTGATCGCGTTGAACGAATCGCCGGCATACTCGTATAGATAAACCGCTGGAAATCCTATCTCAAGCGCTCGTCGATGGTGAGACGCTGAATGAAGTGCGGTAGCAAGTGAGAGAAGTAGGAATGTGAGGGAAAACACCGCACTGGTGATTATCCAGAATCTTGGTCTTCTCACGAAGTGCTTGCCTGCGAGGTGCATTGACAGACTCGCCGATACCATTGCGAGTGCAATGCATCCAATCAGGTCTACGGCAATCCCTAAAGCACTGATTTCTGCTTGGCACGCTCCCGCGCCCGCGACGGCCATGGGACACACTTTTCGGTAGAAGCTCATCGGAAATCCGATAGTCAACGGGCCATCGCTTGGTATCTGATTGATCGTCGAATAATGGTAATCCGCCATGCCAGCGAATCCCACAAAAAGCGCGGTAATCAGCCAAAACGCTCTATTTCTAGTCAGCTGTTGTGCCTTCGATAGCATCGAATTGCTCCCCGGAACTTTCTGTAAGCGCCTCACTTTTTGCGAGAAAACGTTTGCATGTGAGCGGCGGCCTATGCCCAGCGCCACACGCGAGTCTCGGCAATGTTATTCGCAGAGAAAATTACTTGCAGGTCTGACCACCAACCTTCTATGAATTGCCGTTGCTCCTCGAGGTCGAGTCTCTGATGTCCCTCGGGTATCGCCACTGCGGAGACAACGGCGTCGCCAGCTCCATCAAAATGGGATTAGCGCGTAGCTCGCAACTCAGTCACGGTAGATATCGGCTGCAGCGTATCGGCGCCCTTGAGCACGACCGTCGCCTCGTACCTGTTTCCATCCAGTTGGAAACTCACGTGGCGCCGCGCTGGATAGCTAGTGAAAACCATCATGCCGCACTCTAGATCTCTGACGTTGAAACGGGTCTTGAGTAGTTTAATCTCGCTGGCCCCGCATGGCACCCGCTCCGAGGCACGCAGCAGGGCGCTCACTGCCTGATAGCGCTGCGGATGTTGCTGCTTGAGTTGATTCAGGGCTCCGGGTCGGTCGAGGTCTATTCTCGGCGCGCCTTGCGCCAGCGCGAATGTGCCGATTAGCAGGAATGCCGGGGCGAACGCGATGCTGCGCATGGGCTGAACTCCGATGCTACGACTGACCGTCCGCAATAATAACGCCGGGCAGCCCCTTTGTGGTCAACTCTGCACTGAAATTCACATGAATATCTGTCCCTTCTCGTTTATTCGCAGTTTTCGCACGTGAGGAGGTCTCGTCGCCGCCCGTACCTCGCGGCGCCGTTCCGGGCGCCGGCGAGTTAGAGGCGTGACTCCCTACACATTGATGTTTAGAGCGCTTTGGAAAATAGCTGCCGCTTCGTTTAACCTTGAGATTCAATGGAGTGTACAACAAGGCTGTCCGCAAACTGTTAGGGCTGGTCACTCAGTATGTCTGTCCTAGGATGTGCGAACACTGGTACACCAAATCCCTCAGACGGTTCCGGCAGAATGCAGAAGATTGTTGCAGAGGGCACTTGCTGGGCGGGACTCTGGGTTGAAATGGCCGGCTCCGTCAGCGAAGCGCAACTTATCAAATCGACAGATGCTCCACGAATCGATGCGGCGTGCTTTAATGCCGTTCGGGGTCAACAATTTGAGGCTGACTTTATCGTCGATCCCTTATTGAGCAAACCTGGGGAGCTTCGGCGCTATAAGGTCGCGGAGCTTCATTGGCAGCAAAAGAGTCCCGCTCGCTGAACGCCCCTGTACACCGATTTCGGCGCAGATAATCCTCATAGGGGACGCTCCCATTTGTTTAAGTGGTAACCAGCATTTCCGCTTTGACACGTTGTGACCTGAACCACGATGGAACGGAGCCCATGTTCGGGTGTCGCACTGTGCGGCGTAGTCAGGCGGGTTTGATATTCTGGTTTAAACGCAAGACATTCTTCGGATCGTACTTTTTCTTGATTTCGGCAAGTCGCATGTAGTGTGCTCCATACGCTGCGCGCACGAGTTCCTCGCTCGTTTCACCAAGTTGGTTTACGTATGCTCCATGCGCAAAGGGCTGCAGTGCGTTGCGCAGGCTCTTGACCCATTCAATCGCGCGCGACCTGTCTGCGGAATCGACCCAGCGCCCCATGATGTCCAACTCAAAGCCAAAAGACCGCATGGGAAAGGCCGTATCACTCAATCCAACGCGCGTAATCGCACCATAAAACGGTACGATGAAAACTCGCGTGTTCGGCGGCCCGCCAGAGGACGCGGTCGCGATCGCTTCGATAGCTTCAGCGCTAAGATCCGGAAGAAATACGTTGGTTTGAAAGTGGGCCGCTGGCGCCGCAGGATTGATTGTCGCGTTCGCCTGCAGGTAGGACATGGTACGGACGTTGTCCTGTTGTGGCTTGAGCGATCTCAGTGGGGCAAGCAAAGCATTGCCAATTCGCGCGTCCCCACAATGACAAACCAGCATTTGGAAACGTGAATCCTTTGCGGACGACACGACCTGCCCGACCACGTTCATTTCATCAGGTGCAGCCGCAACGAATTTGGCAAAAGCCTGGAGCAATTCGGGAACTCGCCCGTATGGATACGCCAACGTGCCGGCTAGAACGTCCCTTAGTGGATGCAGCCGGTACTCAAGTGCCGTCGCGATACCAAAATTTCCACCTCCGCCGCGGATTGCCCAAAATAATTCTTGATTCGAATTCTGACTGACGTTGATCTGTTGTCCGTCTACAGTCACCAGTTGTGCTGATAACAAGTTATCGCACGCAGCACCGTACTTCGACATCAATAGGCCTTCGCCGCCGCCGAGCGTCAAGCCGGCGATGCCCACGGTCGGACAACCCGCAGAGGTCGTTGCCAAGCCGACCTTTTGCGTTGCCGCGTCCAGATTAATCGACAGCGCGCCACCGGCCGCGCGGGCCACGCGCCTTGTTAGGTCGACTGTTACTTGATTCATCCTGGAAAGATCGAGCACCACGCCGTTGTCGCAGGTACTAAATCCAGCACGGTTGTGCCCCCCACCGCGCACCGCAACCGGAACATTGGTTCTTTGGACGAATTCGAGGCCACGAGCGACATCTGACGCACTGGCGCAATAGACAATCACCGCAGGATGTCGATCGAATGCGCGATTGAAAATCAGGCGCGCCGTCTCATAGCCATCGGCATCCGGAGTCACCAAGTGCCCGTCAATCTTCGCTGCAAGTGCTTGGATCGCAGCTGCGTCGAAGGAACTAACATGCTGGGTCCGCGGGTCAGGGGCCCCGGTGAGGTCGGAACGCGCAGCAAACGGGTATGCGCAAAGCGCGGCTAGCGAGACCGCAGTATGCTGGATGAACTGTCGTCGACCAGGAGGCAACATGTGCCCACCAAAAGTTAATTTAAGCTGCGGACATTAGCCGAAATTGGGTCCGAAGAACACCGTAAGGCCAAATCTAAACGCCAACCGGCCAGCCGCCAATGACTGCTATCGGCGGCACAGCATGCAACCAATTCGATTTAGAATGGTTCCTTGACTAAGCGAGGGCGCTCACCGCGCCCTGAAAGGCAAACCAATGTACTCGCAGCG
>JAXDQK010000135.1:0-36081 GCA_034667905.1 Gammaproteobacteria bacterium
CGGTTTCGACATGGGTTGCGAAACTGCAGGGGCGTACCGAGGTGCAGGTTCCTCGTTAAACTATTTGCAAACTTATAGTTGCCAATCAAGACAACTACGCTCTAGCCGCCTAATCGCGGTTGAAACCCAAGCGGCTCGTGCTGATGCGAACGTTTGGGTGTAGCGCTCATCAGATAGTGGGGCACACGTGTCTGGGGTGTGTTCAACGAAAAATTACCGGGCTGGCTGTGCGCTTTCCCTGCCCGTTGGGTAGTGCGCGGTGAGAACAATAGACGTGGCTACGTACGTAGATCTTGTAGCGTAGGACTTATGGACGGGGGTTCGATTCCCCCCGGCTCCACCAATTAACGGCCGCGAGCGCGTATCCGCTATGACAAGGATTGAGGTTCCGAATAACCTTGGGCGGCGCCGCCCAGGGGTCCGGTCCGGCCGTGCCGGGCGATGGTTCATGATTCTGTTGCTGCTGATAATAATAGGCGGCGGCCTGTGGACCTGGCTGACCCTTGCTTGGGCGTATGCCGAGGGAGAGCGCGCAGGCGTGCTGCAGAAATTCGTAAAGCGCGGCTGGGTATGCAAAACCCAAGAAGGCGAAATTGCGCTCTATTATGGCGGCGGTCAGTACTTAGGTCCGGGCACATCGCCCCAACTATGGGACTTTAGCGTGCGAGATAAGTCCGTCGCAGACCAGCTGAGCAAGGCAGTGGGGCGGCGCGTCCAATTGCACTACACAGAGCATCCGGGCGTGCCCACGAATTGTTTCGCCGATACGCGTTACTTCGTCGATCACGTAACGATCACGGACAACGAATCGGGCACCGGGCCTGCCGCCGCGCCTGGGCCAGCCGCG
This sequence comes from Gammaproteobacteria bacterium, assembly GCA_034667905.1. Classification (GTDB taxonomy): domain Bacteria; phylum Pseudomonadota; class Gammaproteobacteria; order Steroidobacterales; family Steroidobacteraceae; genus Bog-1198. Next base: position 848 of record JAXDQK010000135.1, read on the forward strand.
CCTGTGCCGGCCGCGCCTGTGCCGGCCGCGCCTGCCTCCACGGTGCCGGCCCCTACCCGTTAGGAAAACTTTGCCATTGAGCTGGCGACTTGTTCGGCAATGCTTACCGCGGTGCGAAGCGCCAGCAGACCGTCTTCACCGGTGACCGGGGGCGGTCGGCCGGTGGCCACCGCATCCAAGAACGCCTCGATTTCCGACTTAAGAGCATCGCCTTGCTCATAGGTGTTCTCGTCGATAGCGACCTGAGGCATGCCGTCCGCGCCCACGCCGCTGCCCTTGCGGATGACCGTGAGAATCTTCTGCTGCAAGTCGAGCGACAGGTATGCATCGTCTTGGAACAAGCGCAGCTTGCGCTCGGTTTTCAAGCTGACACGGCTCGCCGTGGCATTCGCCACGCATCCGTTGGCGAAGCGCAGGCGCGCATTGGCGATGTCGATTTCTTTGGAGAAGACGCTGCTGCCGATGGCATCTACGGAGACCACGGGCGAGCGGACAATGCTCAAGATCAAATCGATATCGTGGATCATCAGGTCCAAGACCACGTCCACGTCGGTGCCTCGATGCTTGAACGGCGCGAGCCGCGCCGACTCGATGAACCGCGGCACGGTGAGCGTGGGCTGCACCGCCAGGACTGCCGCGTTGAAGCGTTCCAGGTGACCGACTTGTAAAATTCGCTTAAGTTTTGCCGCGATTCCGACCAGACTCTCGCCTTCAGCAATCGTCACGGTCATGGGCTTCTCGACCAGCACGCTCGCGCCGGCCTCCAAGAATGCCTTGGCCACTTCGAAGTGCGATGCCGTGGGTGTGACGACGCTCACGGCGTCGACCGACCCTAGCAGGTCGCGATAATCCTCGTGCGCCGCGACGCCCAGCTCGGCAGCCAACTTTTCGCGTGCCGCCGCCGAAGGATCGGCGATGCCTACCAACCGAGAATTGGGCAGCCCGGCATATTTCTGCGCATGGAACCGGCCCAGATAGCCGACGCCTACCACGGCGGTGCGGATCAAGGAGGAGCGTCTCGGCGCCACTTGCTCTTGGCGCGATAGTCCTGGCGCATCTGCAAGGTCGCTCCGCCGACGATGGCCAGTCCGGCTCCTCCCAAGCACAACAGTCCTCGCCACACCGTCCACAGTCCCGCCCAGAGCGACCACAGCATCATTCCGACCCCCAACAGCCCGCCGACCACGATGAACATCCAGGGTTTCATGTCGTACAGTGTTTGGGGCGTCCAGGAGCGCATTGATGGATTCTACAGCGGCGGGCGACGCGCCGTGATTCGTTTACAATTGCGCATGGCCTTCAGTTTGCGCCGATTTGCGAAAGACAGCCCCTGGGGGGCTGAGTTGGTTGCCGCCGCGGTAGGTCTAGTGTTGGGCGTCGTCCTCATGCCCGTGCTGATCTTCTTGGCGGGCGTGACGGCTCTGGGCCGTTTTGAGGGGGCAAGCTTAGGACACCTCTACTCCAGCCTATTCCAGGGCTTGGGTGAAGGATCCATCGCCTCATGGGTGGTTGTTCTGGGTCCCTACGGTTTATATCTCCTATTCAGAGCGCTTCGCGGCTGGTGGCGTGCCAGCGCCGGACTAGCCTGACGCACTCAAGTTTTTTGCGGCCCGGACGCTAACTTGTCATAAGCGGATTCTCATCCGTTTGGTGTGTCTGGAGTCGCGTTTTGAACCCCGAGATCGAAGCCAACCTTCGCCGATCAGTGAACTTTCCGTCGCCGCCGGGAGTGGCGACGCACATTATCGAATTGGCGCAGGACCCGGAAATCGAAATGGGCAAGGTGGCCAAGGCGCTGAGCATGGACTCGGCCCTATCCAGCAAAGTTTTGCGCATCGCCAACTCTCCGCTCTATGCGCAGCGCCGGAAAAGCGAAAACTTGCGGCAGGCTTTGGTGGTGCTGGGCTTAAATGCCACGCTGACCCTCGCCTTGAGCTTCTCTCTCGTGAAATCCTTGCGCGGCGCGAAGCCCAACGGCCTTGATTATAAATTTTACTGGCGCCGTGCGTTGCTCGCGGCCACGGCGGCTCGCGCTCTCGGCGATGCGATGCATCAGACGCTCGCGGAAGAAATATTCCTGGCTGCCCTGCTCCAGGACGTCGGCATGCTGGCACTCGACCAGGCAGTACCCGACTTATACCGCGGCGGAGAGAAATTACAGCGCGATCATCTTGCGCTTGCCGAGCACGAAAAGAAGCGTGTGCAGGCTGACCACGCAGAGGTCGGTGGTTGGCTGATGAAGAGCTGGAATCTACCGGAACGTTTGTATCGCGCGATCGAGCACAGCCATCGAGTGGAATTGAGCCACACCGCGCATCCTTCGGGAATATTCGATCGTTGTGTCGCCCTCTCCGGCCCCGTGGCGGATCTTTTCTTGCTGGAACCGGAGCAGCGGCGGTTCGCGGAAATCGCCCTATGCGCCGAACGCAGTCTAGGGCTGGACCGGATGGCCTTCGGACAAGTTCTGGGTACGGTTGGAGCGATGATTCCGGAGACGGAGTCGATTTTTGAGTCCGAGGTTTTGTCCAAGCAGCACCCGGATCTGATTCTGGAACAGGCACGCGACGTGTTGATGTTGCGCAGCCTGCACGTGCTTCGCGAGATCAACACGTTGCGATCGAATGAGCCTCCTTCCAAGGCTTCCAGCGAGCTGGAGGAAGAGACGCGGCGCGATACATTAACCGGCGTTTATAACCGAAATTATCTCGAGCAGTTTCTGGCGCGCGAGTTTGAGAATTCGACGCGCCACAAGTGGCCGCTGAGCGTGGCCTTCGTGGACCTCGATGACTTCAAGCAGCTCAATGAGAGCTTCGGTCATCAGGCTGGCGATCGGGTGCTGCAGGCCACGGCGCGTATTTTGCGCGGCAATACCCGGGAGACAGATTTGATCGCGCGTCACGGCGGCGAGGAATTCGTGGTCGTGCTGCCGGCGACCGATGCCGAGACGGCGCACACCATCTGCGAGCGCATCGTGATGGCATTTCGCAATACCGGCCATGTGGTGGGCTCGCACCACGCCAAAGTCACCGTATCGATCGGCTGCGCCACCCACGGCGCACCGATCCGATTCAGCAACTACACCGATTTCATCAAGGCCGCTGACCAGGCGTTGTATACCGCCAAAACCCGCGGGCGCAATCGCTCGGTGCCCTTCGACCGGCAGCTATCCGGTTCCGTCGCCATGATTAAGTAGTCCCGCGCCGATCTTATGTCTGCAGCGATTTGAACTGCATCACAGTTTCGTGATGCGGCTAATCCGCTCCTGTCGCAATTTGGGAACATCCACACAGCGGAAGCATCAGATTGAAAAATTAGACAGCTGCACTGGCTATTGACGGGGTTCAAGATGTCGAGCGACAACAAAATCGGAGCGGATGAGGACACTTCTTTCACCTTTGCCGTACGCGAGTTGCGGCAGGCAAGGGCAGCGCAACCCTTGGCTTTGGTTCCCGCGCCTAAGAAGCTTTCGTACAAAGAGCAAGGCTCCGACCCTTACAATAGCTCAGGCAGCTTCGATCGCAAACAGAACTGGACCCGGGTAGGAAAGCGCTAGTCGCTTGGGTTGGTAGCGCTGCGGCGCGGCGCGCGAAACTCACTGTTCGAGTACCACCGCGGGAAGCGGCGGCTATTCGCGAGGCGAAGGCCGACTTGGTAATACAGATTCAAGTCCGCCACTGCGCCGCTGACGTCCCAGTCCGAGGAATACTGATCGCTGGTTTGCCGGTAGCGGTTCGCAAAGTAATCGGCGATGTGCGCTTTGCCCCAGACGGGGCCACGCGCTGCGCTGTCGATTCCAGCCTGCGCGTATAGGACCGGCACGCCTCGATGCGCGAAGCTGTAGCTATCGGAGCGGTAATACAAACCCCACTCGGGATTCGGATCTGCGTGGGCTTCACGGCCCTGCAACAGCGCATCGGCGCGCGCCATGTCTTCCAAATCCGTGTTGCCGAACCCGAGAATACTGAGATCACGTGTTCGGCCGCCATTGATCAAGCCATCGACGTTGATCACCGCTGCCGTTTGCCGCAAGGGCAGGATGGGGTTCTCGACGTAGTATTGCGAGCCCAGCAAATCTGGCGCCGCGGCGGTTGTCGCGAGAAATGCGATGGAACGATCGGGCTTGGGGTCTGTGCGCTTGAAGGACTGGGCCAGCGCCAAAAGGCCTGCGGTGCCCGTTGCATTGTCGACCGCGCCATTGAATGTGTTATGCCCCTGCACGGCCGCGTCCATACCCAGCGAGTCCCAGTGCGCCGCGTACATGACATAATCATGATTTCTGCGGCCTGGCCACACGGCAATCACGTTCTGGGAATTGACGGAGCGAATTGCGTTGTGAATGGTCGCATCGACCGTAACCCCTAAGGCTACCGGCTTGAAGCCGGGGTAAGCGGCCGCCACGGCTAGCCGGGTGAAATCCAATCCCGCGGCCGTGAACAGCGCGCGTGCGGCGTCGTTTTGCAGCCAACCTTCGATCGCCGCCCGGCCCGCGTAAGCATCGGCCGCCGGCAATTCAAACTGCGCTCCCGTCCAGGTCGCTTGGATCACGTTCCAACCGTAGCCCATGGCTTGGCGGTCGTGGACGAGCAATACGCCGCGTGCGCCGTGGCGGGCCGCTTCCTCGAATTTGTACGCCCAACGACCGTAACCGCTCATGGCATTGCCTTTGAACACCGCCGGGTCTTTCGAGGCGTAACCCGGGTCGTTGGCCAGGACGACCACCGTCTTACCGTTCACATCGATGTTGGCGTAGTCATTCCATGAATATTCGGGCGCGACGATGCCGTAACCGACAAATACGAGTTCGCTGTGGGAAACCTGCACTTCCGCAACCGCCCGTTTGGTCCAGATCACCATGTCCTTACCCAAGACGAGGTTTCGCGCGCCGCCGGTCCCCGAGGCAGACAGGGTCGCATCGGCGCTCGCCGTGATTTGCACCAGCGGCACCTGCTGCACATAGCTGTCGCCGTTGCCGGGCTTTAAGCCCAGCTTGCGAAAGTGTTCGATTAGATACGCCACCGTCTTGTCTTCGCCGGGAGTGCCCGGTTTACGGCCCTGAAAGTCATCCGACGCCAATGCACGGACGTGCTCGGCGAAGGCGGTATCGTCAATATCGGTGGAAGGAGGCGGCTCCTTGGGACGCATCGTACAAGCCGGCAGGATCAGCAGGACCGCGGTCAGTATCGACAAAAGACGTTTGAGTCGCATAACTGCTCGCTGTAGGCCTTTCAGGCGCGGCGCGGCCAATAAATCAAAACGATGATTCCGAGAGAAACGGCGGTGCCCACGTGCGCCCAGACCCGCCAGGGCCGCAATCGAGCTTGTCCGAGGAAACTCCCGGCGCTGGCCGTTGTCAAAACCGCAAATGCCGCCAGGCTACCGGCCAGCCGGGGCATTTCCCGGGACAAGTCCGGGTGTTCGCGCATCAAGACCCAGAACACCACCAGGACGCTACCGAGCCCGAAGGTAATCGACGCGGCTGACCCCAGGACGATGCCAATCAAAACCGTGAACGGACGCATATCCTCGGGCTCATATACACTTGCTAGGAAGCGTGGGCTTCTCTAGCCTTGAAGGGTAATGGGGAAGGAAGTTTACAGGAGAACGGCGACGGTGATGACTAAACGGCTTAACGCCACTCGTTCGCGATGGATTACCGGCATTGCCGTCTGCGCGAGCGCGGTCGGACTTGCAGCCCTGCTCGGGGCGGCGATGACGCCGCCGGCCGCGGCGCCCGCTGCGGCTACCGCCCTCGCACCCACGGAGCAGGAAAATTATGTTGCGCGCCGCGTCGCCGACATTGTCTCGCACGAGCACTACCGGCGGGCACCGCTCGATGATCATCTGTCGAGCTTGATCCTCGATCGTTATCTCGATGCCATCGATGGGGCGCGAAGCTACTTCTTCGCCAGCGATATCGCGGAGTTCGAGAAGTACCGTTACGAACTCGATGATGCCATCAAGACCGGCGATGTCGAACCGGCATTTGCGATTTTCCGCCGCTATCAGCAGCGCAGCCGCGAACGCATGGCTTTCGCGATCGATCTGCTCAACAAGAAGCCGGATTTCGACATCGACGAGACCTTCAATTTCGACCGCGAGAAGGAACCGTGGCCCGCCAACACCGCAGAGATGAATGAGCTGTGGCGCAAGCGGGTCAAGAATGACGCCTTGTCGCTGGTCACCGCCGGCAAGCAGTGGCCCGAAGTCGTGGACGTGCTGCGCAAGCGTTACGAGCATGTGGCGAAGCGCATGGATCAGAGCAAGCCCGACGATGTGTTCGAGGCGTTCATGAACGCCTTCGTCTTGTCGTTGGATCCGCATTCGAATTATTTCTCGGCACGCAACTCCGAGGAGTACAACATTCAAATGAGCTTGAGCTACGAGGGCATCGGTGCCTCGCTGCAGCTGACCGACGACTACGTGACGGTGATCGACGTGATCGCCGGCGGCCCGGCGGCCGTCAGCGGCAAGCTCGCTGCGAGCGACCGAATCACCGCAGTGGGTGAAGGCAAGAGCGGCGAGTTGGTCGATGTGATCGGCTGGCGCTTGGACGACGTGGTGCAAAAGATTCGTGGACCGGGTGGTTCGATGGTGCGTTTGCAATTGCTGCCCGCCGGCGCGGCGCCCGGCTCGGTACAGAAGGTCGTCGATTTCACGCGCAATCGCGTGTCACTTGAAAATCAAGCGTCCAAGAAATCCATGCGCACCGTGACGCGCAACGGCAAGGAAGTCAAAGTCGGCATCATCACCGTCCCGAGTTTTTATCAGGACTATGATGCCAGCCGCGCCGGTGCTAAGGACTATCGCAGCACCACACGCGACGTGCAGCGCCTGATCACCGAACTGCGGAAAGACGGTGCCGAAGTGCTGATCATGGACTTGCGCGCCAACGGCGGCGGTTATCTGCCCGAAGCAGAGTCCCTGACCGGATTGTTCATCGATCGGGGCCCGGTGGTTCAGCTGCGCGACACGACCGGACATATCGAAGTGGACGATGATCCGAACCCGGCCATCTTCTACAGCGGTCCATTGATCGTGCTCGTCGACCGCTTCAGTGCATCGGCCTCGGAAATCTTCGCCGGCGCCATTCAAGACTATGGACGCGGACTCATCATTGGTCAGCAAACCTACGGCAAGGGGACCGTGCAAAATGCGCACCCGCTGAATTACACGATCTTCGGCCGGAAGCCCGAATTGGGCCAGTTGAACGTCACCATCGGCAAGTATTACCGGATCACCGGCGAAAGCACCCAGGATCGCGGCGTCACGCCCGATATCGAATTGCCCTCGCTCATCGATGCCAGCGAGGTCGGCGAGAGCACACGTGATCGCGCCCTGCCCTGGGATCACATTGAACCGGCGGCATTTCGAGTCGAAGGTGACCTGAAACCGATTGCGGCCACCCTGGCCAAACTACATGCGGAGCGCACCGCCGGCAGCGCCGACTTCAAGTACCTTCACGAGGACATTGCGGCCTTGGAAGCCATGCGCAGCCAGAAGACGCTGTCCTTGAACCAAAAGACTCGAGAGGCCGAACGCAAGCGCGTCGAGAGCGAACGGCTGGATCGCGAAAACGCCTGGCGTGCGGCGCACGAGGTCAAGCCGGTCAAATCGCTGGAAGAGATCAAGGATGATGCGACCGCGGGCATTCTGCTCGATGAGACCTCGCAGATAGCCGCTGACCTGGTGGTGGTCTCCGCGCGCCGGACTGCCCCGACCCAGGCGCGGCGCAACGAACCCCGCTAACGCAGCAACAAGGTGTAAAGATCCCAGTAGTCCTCTGCCAACACGTTCCAAGTGTTGGCAGAGGCTGCCTTCGGCTTATCGAAGGCGGCATCAGGGTTCTGTGCCGGCGCGGACAACGAGTCGGCGGTTGGCACGGTGTCGGCGGCGTTGCGGTACTCGCACGTGGTTCGCAGCCGCTCGAGCCTCGTCCGCACCAGGCTGCCGACTTGTTTTTGCCCGGCCACTACCGCTTGCGCCTTTTGTACGCGCTGCATGTAGCTCTCACAGTCCGCGCGGGCGCCGAAGCTCATTTCGTGAACACGCCGGGCAACCGCCTCCTTGGCACGCGCAGCCAGTCCATAGGCATCGGCATGCTCGCAGAGCAATTCGGCGTAGCTGATGATGGCAAGATTGATATTACGGCGCGCGGCGAGCGATAGACCCGGGAATTCCGGGGAAGCCTCGTGCTCAATCGCACTGCGCTCTGCGTGCAAATCGCCGACCGCCTGATCGGCCATGACCACTTGGGATCGCAATGAATCCAGGGTCTTGAGATTGCGGCGCCGCTTGAAGTAGTGCCAGAAGGCAGTCAAACGGGCGAGTTCCTGCTGCGCCTCGGCCAGCATGCGGCGCTGATCGTCCGCTGCCGCACTCGCCGTGCGCAGGCGCTGATCCGCATCGGCGAGCCGGGCATTTTTCGCCGCGTCGACATCCGCTTTGTGTTTGGCGACTTCGCGAGCCTCTTGCTGGCGCGTCAAGTCGGCGGTGAATGTCGAGAGCTGCTGATGGCAGGTCTTCCACAGCGCGCGAAGTTGGAAAAACACCAGCGCGCCAAATCCGCTCTTCGGATCGCCCAGCAGATCGCCGAGCGCATCCATCTGTTCCTGAATGCGGATGGTCGCGCCTTCCTGCTGTTTTAGCCGGTCGCGCAACAGGTGAAATTCGTCCTTGAGGTCGGCATAGGCCTTCTTCAGGCCTGCGCGATTCTGGAACAGCTGCATGAGCCGTTCTTCTTCGGGACTCGCTGCGCCTGCTTCCGTACTGCCTTTGAGAAACGTCAGCTTATCGATCAAAGTCCCGCCTCAATCCAACCGCAGGTCACCCGATACGAAGCCAATCTTCGCGGCTAGAAGTGATGTCCCCGCTCGGCACAATATTCCAACCATTTATTTAGCATCATGTTTCGACCCCAGCGCTGATCCAGTTCACGCTTGAGTCCAGACTGCAGTTTGGACAGTTGCGGATGGCGTTGAAACCCTCGAAAGCTTCGCACTTCTGCAAGGCGGGCGTCGTAATACACGCACACCTCCAAATCCGGGTCGCGCAGCGGCGATGCCTCGATTTCGAACTCATATGTGAGCCGATACACACCGGTGTAACGGCTCAACTCCAACGGGGTGAGATACAGATCACAGTCCGAGCTCACTCGAGAGACGCGCTGTGTTTTGAGCTCGCGAAGATCGCCCACGAGCCAACCCAAGCGCACGAAATTGCTCTCGTAGAGCGTCATTAGGCCTACGAAGCTGCCAGGCCGCGCCCGCCACGATGTTTCGCACCATTGATCCGCTATCATTTGAGAACTATACCATGCAGCTTCAAGATTTCAGGGTCGCAGTCGCCGCTCTATACCCATGCGATCGAGAATTCTGGTTGATATTTCTTCAATGGACACCTCGGTCGCATCCAGCACGGGCACGCCGTGGCGCTCGAACAATGACTCGGCGGCTCGAACTTCGAACGCCACTTGCGCCGCGGATGAGTAGCGGCTGTCGGGCTTTCGTTCGTTGCGAATTTGCTGCAGCCGATCCGGTCGGATGGTCAGGCCGAATAATTTTCGCGGGTAGCCGTCAAGCGCGCGCGGCAATCGCCGGGATTCGAGATCGTCGTCGGTGAGCGGGTAATTCGCCGCAAAAACTCCATATTGCATGGCCAAATATAGACAGGTTGGCGTCTTGCCGGAGCGCGAGACGCCGACCAAAACAACATCGGCACGTTCGTAATCTCGCACGACGGACCCATCATCGTTCGCCAGTGCGAAATTCGTGGCATCGATGCGGGTGGCATAGGCATGCGTGTCCGCCATGCGATGAGTCCTACCCGCAGTATGGCTTGATTGCGTCTTGAGTTCGCCGGCGAGCGGTGCTAGGAAAGGATCGAAGAAATCCAAGAAAAATCCGGTGCTGCCGCGAACCACGTTGCGCACATCCTCTTGCACCAGCGTGCTGAACACGATGGGCCGCGTGCCCTCTTGCGCCGCGACCAGATCTATCTTTCGGACTGCCTCAATTGCCTTGTCAACGGTGGCGATAAATGGCACAGTCACTTGGCGAAATTCGATGCCGTCGAACTGCGTCATGAGACTGTGACCCATTGTTTCTGCGGTAATTCCCGTTTGATCGGACACGAAGAAAACAGTTCGTTTAATCACGGCAACCTCGTACCTCGGCGAATTTCGCCGTAAAGTGTTTCACTTAAACTACCGTCGGACAAGCAGTGCACCATGAAGCCTTACATCATCCCGTTTGAAAAACTCAAAAATAAGGACGTCGAACTGGTCGGCGGCAAGAACGCCTCCATCGGCGAGATGATTTCCAGCTTGGCGAATCTAGGCGTCTCGGTGCCCGGTGGATTTGCCACGACCTCGCATGCCTATCGTGATTTTTTGGCTCAAGGCGGTCTCGATGAGCGCATCCGCGCGGCGCTTGCCAGCTTGGATGTGGATGACGTCGAGCGGCTGGCCGTGGTCGGCACGCAAATCCGCGGCTGGATGCTGGCGACTCCATTTCCCGAGCGGCTGCAAGTGGAAGTGCTGGAAGCTTGGCGCAAGATGAAGGGCGACGCCGATGCGGCTGAGTTTGCCGTCGCGGTGCGCTCCTCGGCCACCGCCGAAGATTTGCCGGAAGCTTCCTTTGCAGGTCAGCAGGAGACGTTTCTCAACGTGCGCGGCGAGGAACACTTGCTCAAATCCATGCACGAAGTGTACGCCTCGCTATTCAACGATCGGGCGATATCGTATCGGGTGCATAACAAATTCGATCACAGCGCGGTGGCGCTCTCCGTCGGTGTTCAGCACATGGTGCGCAGCGACTTAGGCGCCGCCGGGGTCATGTTCACGCTCGACACCGAATCCGGCTTTCGCGACGTGGTATTCATTACCTCGGCCTACGGATTGGGCGAAACGGTGGTGCAAGGCGCGGTCAATCCGGACGAATTCTATGTGTACAAACCGGCGCTGCGCGCCGGCAAGCGTGCCATCGTGAGAAAGAACATCGGCGGCAAGGCCATCAAAATGGTTTACGCCGAGCCGGGCAGCAAGCAACGCGTGCGCACCGTGGATGTGGCGTACGAGGATCGGCATCGGTTCTCCCTGAGCGAGCCGGACATTATTGAACTGTCGAAGCAAGCACTGATTATCGAAGAACATTACCGTGCTCCGATGGACATCGAATGGGGCAAAGACGGCAGCACCGGCAAGATCTACATACTCCAGGCGCGCCCGGAAACCGTTCAAAGCCGCGCCGGGCGCAGCATCCAGCGCTTCACGCTCAAAGCGCGCTCCAAGGTGCTCACCGCCGGCCGCAGCATCGGCCAGCGCATTGGCGCGGGGCACGCGCGCATCATCAAGGATGCAAAGGAAATGTCGCGCGTCCGCAAGGGAGACGTCTTGGTGGCCGACATGACGGATCCGGATTGGGAACCGGTCATGAAACGCGCCTCGGCGATCGTCACCAATCGAGGCGGACGGACTTGCCATGCCGCCATCATCGCCCGCGAACTCGGCATACCGGCCGTCGTCGGCTGCGGCACGGCCACCAGCGACATCCGCGAGGATCAGCCGGTCACCGTTTCCTGCGCGGAAGGCGATTCCGGATATGTTTACGAGGGCATGCTGGAATACGACGAGCGCAGCATCGAAATGGACGCGATGCCCTCGATACCGGTGAAAATCACCATGAACGTCGGCAATCCGGACCGTGCCTTTGATTTCGCGGGCATTCCTCACAAAGGCGTGGGCCTGGCGCGCCTCGAGTTCATTATCAACCGCATGATCGGCGTGCACCCGCGCGCGCTGCTGGAATTCGACAAGCAAAGCGCAGAGATCAAAGATGCCATCAAGAAACAGATAGCGGGCTATGAGGGCCCGGTGAATTTCTATGTCGACAAGCTGAGCGAGGGCATCGCGCAAATCGCGGCCGCCTTTGCGCCTGAACCCGTGATCGTGCGGCTATCGGATTTCAAATCCAACGAATATGCGAATTTGATCGGCGGCAAGAATTACGAGCCGCACGAAGAGAACCCCATGCTGGGGTTTAGAGGCGCGTCGCGCTATATCGACAAGGTGTTTCGGCCCTGCTTCGAGCTCGAATGCCGCGCGTTGAAGCGCGTGCGCAACGAGATGGGATTGACCAACGTGCAGGTCATGGTGCCTTTCGTTCGGACCCTGAGCGAGGCCAAGGCCGTGACGCAGCTTCTTGCCGATAATGGCTTGAAGCGCGGCGACAACGGTTTGAAGCACATCATGATGTGCGAGCTGCCGACAAACGCGTTGCTCGCCGATCAGTATCTTGAACACTTCGATGGCATGTCGATCGGCTCGAACGACATGACACAGCTATGTTTGGGACTCGACCGCGATTCCAGCGTCGTCGCCAAGTCCTTCGACGAACGTGACGAGGCGGTCAAAGCGCTGATGGCGATGGCCATAAAGGCCTGCAAGGCTCAGGGTAAGTATGTGGGAATTTGCGGCCAGGGGCCTTCAGACCATCCCGAACTCGCGCGCTGGCTGGTCGATCAGGGGATCGACAGCCTGTCGTTGAATCCGGACACCGTGGTCGAGACCTGGATGTTTCTGGCGAACGATTCGCCCAAGTGAAGCGCTAGAACGCGCGGAACAGCCGCTCCCGATAGTATTGCAACTCGCGGATGGAGTCGCGGACATCGTCGAGCGCCAAATGGTGCGAGGTTTTACGAAACCCCTCTGCGACATTCGGCGCCCAACGGATGGCGAGTTCTTTTAATGTGCTCACGTCCAGGTTGCGGTAATGAAAAAACGCCTCCAGCGACGGCATCAGACGCGCAAGAAAACGCCGATCCTGGCAAATGCTGTTGCCGCACATGGGAGAACGTTTAGGCTCCGCCCACAATTCCAGGAACTCCAGCGTGCGCCGCTCGGCCGTGGGCGCATCGATGTCGCTCGCCAGCACACGGTCAGCCAAACCGGAGCGGCCATGCTGATTTCGGTTCCAGTCGTCCATGGCGCCTAACACCGCCTCGCTCTGATGCACCGCGAGTACCGGTCCTTCGGCAAGCACATTGAGGTGTTTGTCAGTTACGATCGTCGCAATTTCAATGATCAGATCCGACTCGGGCTTGAGGCCTGTCATTTCCAAATCGATCCAAATCAGATTTTCTGGAGCTTTCATGTCGTTTCAACGAAGCAATTCTCGATGGTAGCAGGCGGCACCGGCACCGTCCTTGCCAGTTTCGGCCGGGGTGTGCTGGTGCAGGCGAGCACCGGACTGGTGCGCTGCGGGCTGAAAGGCCGAAAATTGCGTGTGGTCTGCGGCGATCGGGTGGTCTGGGGCTACCCGCTTTCGGCCGACGGACCGTCGGTGGAATCCATAGAACCGCGCCGCAATCTCATTGAACGCATCGACTTGCGCGGACGCGCCGAACCGGTGGCGGCGAATATCGACAAGCTCGCGATTGTCGTGGCGCCGCAGCCCGCCGCCGACTGGTTTCTAGTGGACCGCTATTGGGCCGGTGCCGTGCTCAAGGATTTGGATGCGCTGATCGTAGTCAACAAAAAGGACTTAGGATTCGATGCGATCGAGCCGCAGCTCAATGAATACAGAAAACTGAGTCTGAACTGCATCGAAGTGAGCTGCCAATCCAGAGAGGGCATCGGCGATCTTGAGCGGTTCCTGTGCGCCGGCGTGACCTTGCTGGTCGGCCAATCCGGCGTAGGCAAATCATCGCTGGTAAACGCGCTCGCGCCGGAAGCTGAAGCGCAAACGGCCGAACTGACACGCGACGACGAAGGACGGCATACCACCACCACGGCGCGCTGGTATCAGCTCACGCCGAACTCCGCCATTATCGATGCCCCAGGTGTCCGCGACTTCGCCCCACCCGCCCACTTGGTGCGCGCCGCCGAGCGCGGCTTCGTCGAAATCCACGAGCGCAGCGCGCTCTGCCGCTTCAAGGACTGCCGCCACATGGAAGAGCCGGGTTGCGCCGTGCGCACCGCTGTGATCAATCAACAGATTTCGACGCGCCGATATGAAAGCTATCGACGCCTGTGCCGGCTGTACGAGAAACTGGCCTCCGAGACTTGATTTCAAGAGACCGTGGTGCGCCCAGCTAATGCATGCGCAAGCGTGCCGCCGTCGACGTACTCCAGTTCACCGCCGACCGGAACGCCATGCGCGATGCGGGATGCTTTAATCCCTAAGCGCAGCGCAAGTTCGCCCAAATAGTGCGCGGTTGCCTCGCCCTCGGCGGTTGGATTGGTGGCCAGAATCACTTCGCGCACCTCGCCAACCTTGAGCAGTTGCTCGAATTCGTCCAGCCCCAGTTCCGCGGGCCCCACCCCATCGAGCGGCGACAAGTGACCCATGAGCACGAAGTAACGCCCGCGAAAACCGCCAGACTGTTCGATGGCCACCACATCCGCCGGTGATTCGACCACGCAAAGCTGCGCCTGGTCGCGCTGAGTCGAGGCGCAAATGGTGCACAGCTCGCTCTCGGTCAGCATACGGCAGCGCTTGCAGTGACCAACCTGTTGCAGCGCCTCTGATAGGGCCTGACTCAAAATGCGGCCGCCGTCGCGGTCTCGTTCCAAAAGATAGAACGCCATGCGCTGGGCCGACTTCGGTCCCACCCCCGGCAGGCATCGCAGCGAATCGATCAGACGCGCCAGCGTCGGTGTGTATTTCATCTAGGTCGGATTAGAACGGCAGCTTCACGCCCGGAGGCAAATTAAGACCCGACATGAGGCCTGAGTATTTCTCCTGAGTGCGCGCGGCGATTTTGCGAACCGCATCATTGAGGGCCGCGATCAACAAGTCCTCGAGCATTTCCTTGTCCTCGCCCAGCAGCTTGGGTTCGATCGATACCCGCTTCGCTTCGTGGCGGCCGTTCAAAGTCACCTTTACCATGCCCGCGCCCGATTCTCCCGTGACTTCGATCTCGGCCAGTTCCGCTTGCGCTTTCTGCATGGTTTCTTGCATTTGCTGCGCCTGGCGCATCAGATTTCCCAATCCCCCTTTCATCATATTGACCTCGCTTAGCTGTTTGCCGGTTTGATCGACGCGGTATCGACATCGGCGCCGAAGCGCTCGCGCAGCCCCTTGACGGCCGCGTCCGACTCGAAGGCATGGGCAGCCCGCGCGAATTTCTCCTGCTCCGCCTGCACGCGCTGGCGTGCCGGAGAATTCAAACCCGATTCGGCTGTTTCGAACACGATGCGAATATCGCGGCCTAGATACTTCGACAAGCCTTGCACGAGTTTTTCCTCAATGGGCCTAGTACGCCGATCTGCGGCGGCTTCATCGAGTTTCAAGACCAAGAGGTTGCCCTCGAATCTGCCCGGCACGCAGTTCAGCGCGAGTTGTCGCACCATCCCGCCCAAACCGGCCGCCTCCACGACGGCCGGCCAATTGCCCGCGCCGATGTCAATGATGCGCGGCGCTGCGGGAGCCGGCGTCGCCGGGGCCGCTGCGGCGTTTGCCGTGCGAGGCGCCGAAGCGGCGATGGCAGGCGCGTTCGGGCGGCCTGCCTTTGCCGACTGGGTAGCGCCATCCGGCCTAAATGCCAGCATGCGCAGCAACGTCATTTCAAAACCGACGCGAGGCTCCGGGGCCATGTTCAAATCACGGCGCCCGCCCACGGCAATCTGGTAATAGAGTTGCGCATCTTCGGGTGAGATGCTGTTCGCGAGCTGGCTCAAAAGCGCCGAGTCGAACTCCTCATCCTGAGGAGCAGCCTCGGGAACGATTTGCACGATCGCTATGCGCTGCAGCAATGCCGCAACTTCCACCAACGCACGATCGTAATCCGGCGCGTCACGATCCAGTTCCCGCACTACGGCCAATAGCGCGGGACCGTCCCCGCGCGACAGCGCCTCGACTATGCGGCCCACGTGCCCACGATCTATCGTGCCGAGCATGGCGCGCGCATTGACTTCGTTAATGGCGCCGCCGCCGAATGCGATGAGCTGATCCATCAGGCTCAGGGCATCGCGCATGCTGCCCTCCGCGGCACGCGCCAGCAGCGCAATGGCCGCCGGCTCGACGCTCAAGTTTTCCGCGGCCGCAATGAATTTCAAGCGCTCGCCGATTAACACGGCCGGCAGTCTCTTTAAACTGAACTGCAAGCAGCGCGACAATACGGTAACGGGCAGCTTCTGCGGATCGGTGGTGGCCAGCAAGAACTTGACGTGCGGCGGCGGCTCTTCCAAGGTCTTTAGCAGCGCGTTGAAGGAATGGTTCGAGAGCATATGGACTTCGTCGATGAGGTACACCTTGTACCGGCCGCGAGTGGGCGCGTATTGCACGTTGTCGAGCAGTTCGCGCGTATCGTCGACTTTGGTGTTCGAGGCCGCATCGACTTCGATGAGATCGACGAAACGACCTTCGTCGATCTCCCGGCACGCCGAACACACGCCGCATGGATTGGAACTGACGCCCGCCGTCTCGCAATTCAGCGATTTGGCCAAGATGCGTGCAACGGTGGTCTTGCCGACCCCGCGAGTCCCCGTGAACAGAAATGCGTGGTGCACCTTGCCGCTGTCGAGGGCGTTGCTGAGCGCCCGCAGCACATGCTCCTGCCCGACCATTTCCGCAAAACGCTTGGGGCGCCATTTTCGCGCCAGTACGACGTAGCTCATACGATATTGTCGCACGCCTTATGGGAGGCGGCCCGCGCCAGCAGGACCTCGGCGCCCGACTTAAAGCCTCTACCGCTGCTCCCTTCCGGGCCTGACGGGGTTCGTGACCAGTCGTCGCGAAGATGCAAACGCGAGCCACCATTGACTCACTTTAATGACCTTAATGGCGGAGAGGGTGGGATTCGAACCCACGAACACGGTTAGGTGTTACACACTTTCCAGGCGTGCGCCTTCGACCGCTCGGCCACCTCTCCTCGCGGCCGCAAGGGTACCGGAGCGGACCCAGCCGATCAAATCTGCGCATTAAACCGGCTCTTAGCCGCTCGCGGCCTTATTCTGCGGTGCCGGCTTGTAGCGCGGCGGCACGTCGTAACACGCTTCCCTGGGTCCCGGCGGCGGCGGCACGTCCGTGACCGGGGGAATGACCAATGCTCCGGCGGTATTGGGTGAATCCAGTCCGGCCGGCACTTTGAGCGGCGGCGAGGAGGCCGCGCGCTGATACTCCTGTCGCGTATGACAGTCCGGGTTCAGCTTGGTAAATATGTGGCAGCCGCTCATCAGGGTTCCCGCGGCAGCCAACATCGAAATTCTAGCAAGACTCATGCAGCTTGGTCCTCAAGGGTAATTCCGGCTGTCCGCAGCGCGCGCAGCACCGTTTCGTGATGCGCCGTCGCCAGTTCGACTAACGGGAGCCGGATTGCGTTCCCGATAATTCCCATTCTCGCCACCGCCCATTTGACGGGTATGGGACTCGATTCGACAAACAAGTCCTTATGTAAAGGCTGCAACGTCGCATCGATGGCCCTGGCCTGGGATAGATCCCCGGCCAGCGCAGCCCCACAAGCCTCGCGCATCCGCCGCGGAGCGACGTTCGCCGAAACAGAAATCACGCCGCGCGCACCCACTCCCATGAGATCGATGGCGGTAGCATCATCCCCCGACAGCAGCACAAACTCCGCGGGACAGCTGCCCAAGATCTCCCGCGCCCGGCTCAACGACGCCGTAGCCTCTTTGATCGCGACAATCCGAGGGTGCCGGGCGAGACGAGCAACAGTGCTCGGTAAGAGATCTACCGCGGTTCGGCTGGGCACATTGTACAGAATAACGGGCACGGCCGAGGCGTCTGCCGCGGCCATAAAGTGCCTGTAGAGACCTTCCTGCGGTGGTTTATTGTAGTACGGGGTCACCAGCATCACCGCATCGACACCCAGCCGCGACAATACGCGGGTCCGCTCCACCGTCGCATCCGTGGCGTGTGAACCGGCGCCCACGATGATTTTGAGCTCATCGCGACAGCGCAGCACCGCTCGGCGCGTCAGGTCCTCTATCTCGGCTCCCGAGAGCACGGGCGACTCGCCCGTCGTGCCGGCCACGACGATCCCATCGGTGCCTTCGGCCATGTGGAAATCGAGCAACCGATCCCAGGCCTGCCAGTCTATTGCCCCATCGGCGGCCATCGGTGTGACAAGCGCCACCATGCTTCCGGAAAACATTGAAGGACTCCGCAGCAAATATCGCTACCTTAAGTGCCGGACATACACCCTGGCAAGCGCCCATCCGGTAGAATTTGCGCCGATGAAACAACATATCGTGATTTCTGCAGTCGGCGGCGACCGTGTCGGCATGGTCCATGAGCTGTCCAAAGCCATTGCCGATTGCGGCGGAAGCATCAGCGAAAGCCGCATGACCTCGCTCGGCAATGAGTTTGCGATGTTGCTGCTGGTCAACGGCAACTGGCACACGCTTGCCAAACTCGAGGGCGAGTTCAAAAAGCTCGCCGATGCCAGCGGCATGAATATTCAATTGCGGCGCACCGAGGAGAGGTCTGCGCGCAATGACATGCTGCCTTATTCGATTGATGTCGTTTGCCTCGATCAGACCGGCATCGTTGCGGGACTGTCGGGATTTTTCGCGCAGCGCGGCGTGGACATCGCGGAACTGTCGACGCGCTCCTATGCGGCTGCCCATACCGGTGCCCCCATGTTTTCCGTGCAAATGATCGTCAATGTGCCGAGCCGCCTGCATATCGGCGTGTTGCGCGAAGAGTTCATGGACTTCTGCGATCATTTGAACTTGGATGCCATTTTCGAACCCGTTAAGAGTTAGAACGTCAATGAGCAAGATCGAGATCGGCAAAAAGGCGCCGCTATTCACCCTTGAAGGCACAAACGGAAGCTGGGCGCTCGAGGACGGCAAAGGCAGCGCCGTCGTAGTGTATTTCTATCCGCGCGATAATACGTCCGGCTGCACTCAGGAAGGTTTGGATTTTTCGGCCCTATATCCGCAATTCAAGAAGGCCAACGCGCTGCTTTTCGGCATCTCGCCCGACAGCCTCGCGTCGCACGAAAAATTCAAGAAAAAACTGTCGTTTGCATTCGACCTACTGAGCGACCCCGACCAAAAGGTATGCAAAATCTACGACGTTATTCAGGAAAAAAGCATGTACGGTAGGAAATACATGGGAGTCGAGCGCAGCACGTTTCTAATCGACGCCAAAGGCGTATTGCGCCAGCAGTGGCGAAAAGTGAAGGTGAAGGATCACGCGGAGGCTGTTTTGGCGGCGGTAAAAGTACTGTGACGGACAACGTGCGGCCGTTGGGGACCGCGGTACTGAAAAGCCGTCAAGGCAAGGCCGAGCGCCGAATCTTCGTGCTCGATACGAACGTGCTCATGCACGATCCGACGGCGATCTTTCGCTTCGAAGAGCATGACATCTACATTCCGATGACGGTGCTCGAAGAGCTCGACGCGGGTAAGAAAGGCTTGTCGGAGCCGGCGCGCAACGTGCGTCAAGTCAGCCGTTTCCTGGATGAGTTGATGCAAGGGGCGACCAAGAAGCAGATCGACCGCGGCTTGGCGCTGCACCCGGCAGTGTCCATCAATCACGGCAAACGTCCGCCCGGCGGCAGGCTGTTCTTTCAAACGCAGTTGCTCGAATCGGTTTTACCGGACAGCCTACCCGGACACGGTGCCGACAATGCGATCCTGGCGAATACCTTGGCATTGCAGCAGAAATTTCGCAGTGCGCGCGTCACCCTGGTCTCGAAAGACATCAACTTGCGGATCAAGGCCGCCATCGTCGGTGTTCACGCCGAAGATTATTCCAGCGATAAGACCATAGAAGATGCGGATCTGCTCGTCAGCGGCGTGCAACAGTTGCCGCAAAATTTTTGGGAAAAGCACGGCAAGGGAATGGAGTCGTGGCAGCAGCAGAGCCGCACTTATTATCGAGTGCGCGGGCCTCTGGTGCGCGAATGGAAGGCCAATCAGTTTGTTTATGACCCTGGCGAGAATGGCGTAGAGGCTATCGTGCGTAAGCTCGAGGGCGAATCCGCGATCTTGGAACTGACGACCGACTATCGCACCGAACGCAACAATGTATGGGGCGTTACCGCGCGCAACCGCGAACAGAATCTGGCATTTAACTTGTTGATGGATCCGGAAATCGACTTCATCACCGTGCTGGGACCCGCCGGCACCGGCAAGACCCTGCTGACCCTCGCGGCGGGCTTGGCGCAAACCTTGGATCACAATCGCTTCAGCGAAATCATCATGACCCGCGTCACCATTCCCCTGGGTGAGGACATCGGATTTCTGCCGGGTACGGAAGAGGAAAAAATGGAGCCCTGGATGGGGGCGCTGATGGACAATCTGGAAGTCTTGACCCAAAGCCAGCCGGGGGGGACTTGGGGCCGCGGCGCTACCAACGATTTACTACGGCACCGCATCAAGATTCGATCGTTGAACTTCATGCGCGGGCGGACCTTCCTGAATCGCTTCATCATCATCGATGAGGCGCAGAATTTGACGCCCAAGCAAATGAAGGCGCTGGTGACCCGGGCGGGCCCGGGCACTAAAATGGTATGTTTGGGCAATATCGCG
Organism: Gammaproteobacteria bacterium; assembly: GCA_034667905.1. Lineage (GTDB taxonomy): Bacteria > Pseudomonadota > Gammaproteobacteria > Steroidobacterales > Steroidobacteraceae > Bog-1198. The sequence goes on from JAXDQK010000135.1 coordinate 21,345, forward strand.
CAGATTGACACGCCGTACCTGACAGAGACTACGACGGGTCTGACCTACGTCGTCAACCGATTCCATGGCTGGGCGTTTTCGGGGCACATCACCCTGGTCCGCGGCGAGCGCTCGCGCCTGGCGGACTACGCCTCCGAAGTTCTTTGATTCTGCTTACCTTTTGAGCGAACTTTACAAACGGACCCTACTCCAAGGCTACGGAGGCCTACATGTCAGCGTTCAAATCCATATCCGCATTCCTGGCCGCCGCCGCGGTGACGGGCAGCGTGGGTGTGGGTTACGCCCAAGGCGTCAAGGTTCCCAATCAAGACCTTCCCGAGCTCGGCAGCCCGGCGAATGCGGCGATCTCGATCGAGGAGGAATATCACGCGGGCTTAAGCTACGTTAACGAGATTCGCAATACCGGGATGATCCTCACCGATCCTGAAGTGAGCCAATACGCCCAAGAAATCGGCCACAGCCTCTCGAGCCACGCCGAGGAAGGTCAGCACCAGTTCTACTACTTCGTTTTGCGCGACCCGGTTGTCAATGCGTTCGCGGTGCCGGGCGGCTTCGTCGCCATTCACAGCGGGCTGATATTGGCGACGCGCAATGAGAACGAGTTGGCGGGCGTGCTCGGCCACGAAACCGCGCACGTGACTCAGCGCCATCTCGTGCGCCAATTGATGGACCAAAGTCACGAAGGGCTGTTGGCATCCGCAGCCATGTTGGCGGCGGTGCTATTGGGCGCCACGGCGGGCCGCGGTTCTCCCGATGCGATCGAGGGGGCCATCTTGGCGGGCGAAAGCGCCATGATTCAGCACCAGATCAACTACACCCGCGCAAGCGAGTTCGAAGCTGACCGGATAGGCATCAGCACCGTGGCGGAAGCGGGCTACGATCCTCTGGGAATGGCGAGTTTTTTCGATTACATGGGGCGCGAGGGCCCGGAGCCGAGCCGCGTCAATGCCGTGCAATTCTTGATCGATCACCCGATTTTTTCCGATCGCGTCGCGGAGGCGCGTGACCGCGCGGATCAGATCGGCCGAATTCGCCACGAAGATTCCTTGAGCTATAGGCTCATCAAGGAGCGCTTGCGTTCGGTCGCCGCCGATCCGCAAGTGGCACGCCAGTACTACGTCAACCTGCTCAAGAACGGCGGCGGCAAGACAATCGAAGAACGCTACGGCAAAGATGTCGCGGAAATTCTGATGCGCAATCCCGCCGGCGCGATTCCGGATCTTCAAGAACTGGTGCGCGAGTATCCCAAGGTGACTCAGTTTTATGGCGCGCTCGGCCAGGCCTATCTTGCCAACAATCAGCTCCGAGAATCCGAAGCGGTTTTGGAGCGAGCGATGACCTTGTTCCCGCGTAACGTCCCCATCACGATCCGGCTGGCCGAGACGCTGATGCGCTCCGGGAACAATAAACGTGCGCACTTGGTGCTATTGGATTTGTTCAATAATGTGGAGCCCACGCCGGATCAGACTCGGCTGATCGCGAAGGCCGCCAACACTGCCGGCGACTATGCCGATTCATACAGCTACATGGCGGAGTTCTACTTGCAGACGGGCAATCTGCAGATGGCCTCAAACCAGCTGCAAATGGCATTGACCCTGCCCAACCTGGATGCGGTACAGCGTGCGCGCTACAGCGCGCGTCTCGAGGAGGTGCGCGCTGCGATGCCCAAAAAGAAGAAGGATTCGGGGGCCGAGGGCAATCGCAATAACACGGCCACCAATGGCATGCGCAACGAATAGGACTAAGGCTTGATCGGCTTTGACATTCCGTCGCTGTAGCTTTGTGGCATAGTGTATCTTTAGCCGATCTGGGTTCGGCTGCCGGAGAGATTCAGTATGCAAAAGTGTATGGGCGCACGTACGGTGCCCGGCATCGTATTGGCCTTTTGCGTGAGCGGATGCGCCACACTTCCAGCGGGACATACGCCCCCTCCCCAGGACCCCTGGGAATCCTGGAACCGCGGCGTGTACAAATTCAACGATACCGTCGATCGCGGTGTGCTCAAGCCCCTGGCGAAAGGGTATGTGCGAGTGGTGCCCTCCCCCGCGCGCACCGGCGTGAGTAATTTCTTCTCCAATCTGCACACCACCACGACCCTGGTCAACGATGCCCTGCAGGGAAAATTCGGCGCGGCGGCAAATGACCTGGCGCGTTTCGTCGTCAATACCACCATTGGAGTGGGCGGCCTCTTGGATCCGGCCACGCAGATGGGATTGGATAAGAATGACGAAGATTTCGGACAGACCTTGGGCCACTATGGCGTCAAGCCGGGGCCCTTTGTAGAACTGCCTATTTTGGGACCCTCCGACGCGAGAGACGCACCGGCCAAGGGCGTTGATATTTTCACCGGCCCCACACACTACATCAGCAACAACTATGTTTCGTACGGGCTTTACGGCCTCCAGGCACTCGATACGCGCGCGGCCTTGTTGCCCTTGGATACGACTTTGCAAAAGGTATTCGATCCCTATGCCTTCATTCGCGATGCCTACCTGCAGCGTCGCGCGTACCTCGTCTCCGACGGCAAGGGAAGTGATGAGGTTCTCGTGGATCCGGGGTTGGACGAGCCGTCGGAGGCCGTTACACCTCCTGCGCAGCCCACGCCGCCTCCAAAACAGAACTGAACGGCTTAAAACCGCGTCGACGTATTCCCTATGCCGCGGTCAGTAGTTCTTCAACATCGCTCAAACGGGCGAGCTGATGCAATTGCACCGGTATGTTTTCGTAGTGCAGGGTCTTCTGCGCAGCCCGTGCAACACTCAGCCATTCAACCAGCAAAGCCAGGCCGGAACTGTCGCTGTCCTTGACGCCCGCCAGGTCGATGATGGGTGCACTCCCATTCTCGATGGCTTCGTTACCCTGGAACAGCAATGCGGTCACGGTCGTGAAATGCAGCACCCCATTGACGCGCGCACGGCCGCCCTCTTGCGCCGCGAAGTCCGCTTGGTGCACGACGCTATTGACTAGCGCGCGCTGACTTCGGCGCCAGGGGGCGCGGCTCACGCGGCTCAATGCGACACCGGCGGACCGTTGGGACCGACTTTGCCTTCTTTTTCCAGCCGACTGATGACATCGTCCAGACCCTTTTGCTGAATCTCCGATGCAAAATCGGTGCGGAAGCTCTTCACGTAGGAAATGCCCTCGATTACCACGTCCCACGCCTTCCAGCCGTCGGGGGTTTTATGCAAACTGAAATTCACCGGCACTTTGTCGCCCGATGATCTCTTTACCTCGGTGCGCACCGTGGCGTTCACGTCGTTTGGGTCGCCCTTATAAGGCAGGATTACGAAACGGTCGCCCGTGAAATCGACCAGTGCCGCGCCATAATTCCGCAGCAACGAGTGATAGAACGCATCGACAAAGCGCTTGCGTTGTTCCGCAGTCGCCGTGCGCCAAGTCTGGCCGAGCACGAGGCGGGCCGCATAATCCGTGTCGAAATTGGGCAGCAAGACGTTGCCGACGAGGTCATCGAGCTTCGCCGGATCGCTCTTGTACATCGCGCGATTTTTATCCAGTTCCGCCAGCATGCGCTTGGCTGAATTCTCCACGATTTCCTGGGGACTCGCATTCGGGTTCGGCGCCGGGGTGTCCGCCGCGTACACCGCCATTGACAGCGTGGATGCCAACATCACCGTCATGATTCTCATCATTTCGTTTTCTCCGCTTTAGAATCGGGCGCAGGACTCATCGCGTCCGCCTTTGATTTCGTGAAAGTCGCCAGCATTTGACCGATCAAATTTTCGAGTACGAAGGCCGACTGTGTAAACTGTATTTCGCTCTTGTCCTTCAAATAAGTATCGGCGCCTCCGGCGGTAATGCCGACAAATTTACCTCCCAGAAGGCCTTGGGTGTAAATGCTGGCGTCGCTGTCCGTGGGGATCTTGTTGTAACGCTCAGCCAATCGCAAAGTGACCACCGCTTTGTACTCGTTCAAATCATAGTCGATTTTCGCCACGCGCCCGACTTCGACGCCGGACATGGATGCCCGTGCACCCACCTTTAGATCGCCGATATTGTCGAATTTGGCGATGACCTCATACTGCGGAGGGCCGAAGAAGGCCAACCCCCGGCTGGTGGTCTGGGTGGTCAAGAAAAATAGCGCAGCGAAGCCCAGCAGTACAAAGGAACCGGTGCCGAGATTCAAGGTGCGTGACTTACGCATACAACACTCCTACAAAAACGCTGCGGTAACCAAGTAGTCCAAGAAGAGAATCACCACGGCTGAAGTCACCACGGTACGGGTCGTGGCTCGTCCGACGCCCTCCGCCGTGGGCACCGCATAATATCCTTGGTGCACGGCAATTAAACTGCACGCGACGCCAAACGCGAAACTCTTTGCGATACCCTCATAGACATCCTTCAGACTGACCGCCCCGCGCATCTGCGACCAGAAACTGCCGGCGTCCACCCCCATGATCTGAACGCCCACGAGCTGTGCGCCATAGATGCCGATGACGCTGAATATAGCGGCGAGCAAGGGCATGGCAATCACGCCGCCCAGGAAGCGCGGCACGACCACGCGCTGAATGGGATCGACCGCCATCATTTCCATGGCCGATATTTGATCGGTTGCCCGCATCAATCCCAGTTCCGATGCCAGAGCAGTGCCGGCGCGGCCGGCGAACAGCAATGCCGTGACCACAGGACCCAATTCCTTGACGAGGCCAATCGTCGCAGCGGTACCCAATGACTCCTCGGAGCCGAAGCGTTGCAGCAGCTGGAATCCCTGCAGTCCCAGCACCATGCCGACGAACAAGCCTGACAGCATGATGATGACCAACGACAGCGCGCCGGAGTTGAAAATCTGCTGGGAGATCAAATCGTATCGCAGCAGCACGCGCGGCGAATTGCCGACCAGGCGAAACAGAAAATGAACGACAGCCCCGAGGTCTTCGAGGGCCTCGATAAAAGTTTCCCAGAGCTCCCTGAACATTTTCTACAGATCCTCGCTGCGCGACAAAAGCTCTTCGTAATAATCCGGAGCGGGAAAGTGAAACGGCACCGGCCCGTCGGCCAAGCCGCCGATGAATTGCTTGACGATTTCGGTGGGATTGGTGCGCAGCTCTTGCGGAGTACCGCCGGCAACCACTTTGCCCCCCGCCAGCAGATACACCTGGTCAGCGACGGTGGAAATCTCGAGCACATCATGCGACACGACGATGCTGGTAATGCCGAGAGTGTCGTTCAGGCGGCGTATCAGCCTCAAAATCACTCCCAATGAAATAGGATCCAAACCAACGAACGGTTCGTCGTAAATCAACAATTCCGGATCCATGACGATGGCTCTCGCCAGGGCAACGCGACGCGCCATGCCGCCGGACAGTTCTGCAGGCATCAGCAGCGCTGCGCCTCGCAGACCCACCGCCTGGAGTTTGGTGAGCACCAATTGGCGAATCAGCCGCTCAGTCAGGTCGGTATGTTCGCGCAACGGAAAGGCGACGTTTTCGAACACACTCAAGTCGGTGAGCAGCGCACCGTTCTGAAAAAGCATGCCCATGCGACGGCGCAGCACATACAGCTGAGCCCGTGTCACGGCCCGCATATCCTGGCCCGCCACCTCGATGATGCCGTCGTCCGCCTGCACTTGGCCGGTGATCAGACGCAGCAACGTCGTTTTGCCGGTGCCGCTCGGCCCCATGACCGCGGTGACTTTGCCGCGCGGGATTTGGATATCGAGACCCGCGAATATCGGACGCCCGCTAACCGAGTAATTAAGGTTGCGGATATCAACAATGGGAGCGGATTGATTCAATGGTTTGGCTGCAGACTAGCAATCCTTATGGACCGCTCGATGCTTGCTTGGGTTCAAGCCGCGGCCGTTTCCATGGCGGCTTGGTACTCGCCCGCGGCCGCCAAGCCGTTGAGCTTCGCCCGCTTCGCCAATGCTTGTTGACCGCCCGCGAACCCACTGGCTTTGCCCTCCCACGCATTGAGGGCGTCCTCCTGCAGGGCGCGTCCGTAACTGAAAGTCAGCGCCCAAGGCAGGGGCCCCAGAGCATTCATGAGATTAAGGTGCAAGGTCGCATCCTTAGGACTCTGGCCGCCGGATAGGAATGCTATGCCGGGCACGGCAGAGGGGACCTGACGCTTCAAGGTGCGAACGGTGGCTTCCGCAATACGCTCGGGAGTGGCTTGGTCGGCCGACTTCTTACCCGGGACCACCATGTTGGGCTTCAAGATCATGCCTTCCAGGATGACGCGGGCGGCAAACAAGTGCGTGAATACACTATCCAGTACCAAATTGGTGACTTCCTCACAGCGCTCCAGCGGGTGAGCGCCGTCCATGAGCACTTCCGGCTCGACGATGGGCACGATCCCGGCTTCCTGCGCCAAGGCGGCATAACGCGCCAGTGCTTCTGCATTGGCATCGATGGCATAGCGGGTCGGGATGCCCGAATCGATGTTGATGACGGCACGCCATTTGGCGAATTTCGCCCCCAGCTTGTGGTATTCGGCGAATCGCTCGCGCAAGCCGTCCAAGCCCTCGGTGATGGTCTCGCCATGGAAGCCGGCCAGCGGTTTCGCGCCCAGATCAACCTTGATGCCGGGAAGCATTCCGGCTTTGGCCAGGTAGACGGGAAACGGAACGCCATCCTTTGTTTTCTGACGCAGCGTCTCGTCATACAGGATCACGCCGCTGATATAGGTCTGGGCCCCGTTGGCGGTGAACAGCATCTCGCGGTAGGCGCGCCGGTTCTCCTCGGTGGAGTCGAGCTTAATGGTGTCAAAGCGCTTTTTGATGGTGCTGCCGCTCTCGTCGGCGGCAAGTATCCCTTTGTGCTTGGCGACCAAGGCGCGGGCGGTGGCGTTCAACTCTCCAATGTTCATATCTTGCGTATCTCGCTGATTTTGACGGTTAACTTAAGCCAGGATAACAAACCTAAGGCCGCTGCGCCTTCGCGGTGGAACTTCATGTCAAATAGGACTAAAATAGTCCCACATGAATCTCCCTTCCGGAGGACGGTATCTATGCTGCGCATGGGAAAAATGACGGACTATGCCACCGTGGTGTTGGCCAGTTTAGCGCAAGAGCCCACCACCGCTCGGGCCGCTGCTGAATTGGCCGAACGCACCCGCTTGGGCCGGCCCACGGTCAGCAAGGTACTCAAGGGCCTACAGCGCGCCGGTATGGTGATCTCCTCGCGCGGGGCACAAGGCGGCTATCGTCTGGCGCGACGGCCGGATCAAATTACCGCGGCGCAAATTCTCGATGTCTTTGAGGGTCCGATTGCCATCACCGAATGCAGCGGTGCCTCCAGTCAATGCGGAATAGAACGCCTCTGCCGTGTGGGGGGCGCATGGCAGCGGGTCAATGCCGCGATCCGGCGTGCGCTGGAAGATGTCACATTGCATCAATTGGCAGGATTGGACTCCGCGGGCGTGCGGGTGGCCGACTTGGCCTCGGAAATTCACGTGAATACCTGAAAACCGGCCCCACTACAGCCTTAAGTTCTTAAGAATCAACCTCTGGAAAACTGTGTCTAGCAAATCTCAAGAAGTCGAAGCCCTGGTTGGCCAGAAATACCGGCACGGGTTCATCACGGATATCGAATCCGACAGCCTACCGCCCGGCCTCGATGAGGATGTGGTCGCCGCCATATCGAAGAAGAAGCATGAGCCGAAGTTCCTGCTGGACTGGCGGCTCAAGGCGTTCCGCCACTGGCAGACCATGAAGGAGCCGACCTGGGCGCATGTGCACTACAAGCCCATCGATTACCAAGACATCTCCTATTACTCGGCTCCTCGAGCGCCGGCAAACGCGCCGAAAAGCTTGGATGAGGTGGATCCGAAATTGCTGGCGACCTACGAGAAGCTGGGCATTCCGCTGCACGAGCGCGCGCGCTTGGCGGGCGTTGCGGTGGACGCGGTATTCGACAGCGTATCGGTCGCGACCACGTTCAAGGAAAAGCTCGGCAAGGCGGGCGTGATTTTTTGTTCATTCTCGGATGCGGTGCGCAACCACCCGCAGCTCGTCGAGCGCTATCTCGGCACGGTTGTGCCCACCACGGATAATTTCTTTGCGGCGCTCAATTCCGCGGTGTTCTCGGATGGATCCTTCGTCTATGTGCCCCCCGGCGTGCGCTGCCCGATGGAACTGTCGACTTACTTTCGCATCAATGCTGCGAAGACCGGTCAGTTCGAGCGGACACTCATTGTCGCCGCCGAAGGCGCTTCGGTCAGTTATTTGGAAGGTTGCACGGCCCCTATGCGCGATGAGAATCAGCTGCACGCCGCGGTCGTCGAATTAGTCGCGCTCGACGATGCGCAGATTAAATACTCGACCGTGCAAAACTGGTATCCCGGCGATGAGAACGGCCTGGGCGGAATTTATAATTTCGTCACCAAACGCGGCGAGTGCCGCGGCCGCAACTCCAAAATCTCCTGGACTCAAGTGGAAACCGGTTCAGCGATCACCTGGAAATATCCGAGCTGCGTGCTGAAGGGCGAAAATTCCATCGGTGAATTCTATTCGGTCGCCGTCGCCAACAATTATCAGCAGGCCGATACGGGCACCAAGATGATCCACATCGGGCGCAATACCAAGAGCACCATTGTGTCCAAGGGCATCTCCGCCGGACATGCTGAGAACACGTACCGTGGGCTGGTGAAAATTCTGCCGAGCGCCGCAGGGGCTCGCAATTTCACCCAGTGCGACTCCTTGCTGATGGGGCCGAAGTGCGCCGCGCACACGTTTCCTTACATGGAAGTGAAGAATCCCACCGCAACCGTCGAACATGAGGCCAGCACGTCGAAGATCGGCGAAGACCAGCTGTTCTATTGCCTGCAGCGCGGAATTTCCGCGGAGGATGCGGTCAATATGATCGTCAGCGGCTTCTGCAAAGTCGTGTTCAAAGAGCTGCCGATGGAATTCGCGGTAGAGGCACAGAATCTGCTCAGCGTGAGCCTGGAAGGCGCCGTCGGTTAAGCGGCGTAAGAGAGAACTATCTTGCTTGAAATTTCAGACCTTTCTGCCCGAGTGGCGGGCAAAGAAATACTCAACGGCGTCAATCTCAAGGTCAACGCCGGCGAGGTTCACGCCATCATGGGCCCGAACGGCTCGGGCAAGAGCACCCTCGCCCAGGTGTTGGCGGGCCGTGAAGACTATGAGGTGACTCGCGGCTCCGTGACCTTTGAGGGGCGCGACTTGCTTTCGATGCGCGCCGAGGAGCGCGCGCGAGCCGGTTTGTTTCTCGGATTCCAATATCCGGTGGAAATTCCGGGCGTCAACAATGTGTACTTGCTCAAGGCGGCGTTGAATGCCAAGCGCAAAGCGGCGGGCGAACCTGAAGTGGATGCCTATGAGTTTCTGGCGCTGATCAGAGAGAAAATGAAGTTCATGCAGATGAGCGAGGCATTCTTGAGCCGCGGCGTCAACGAAGGGTTCTCGGGCGGCGAGAAGAAGCGCAACGAAGTGCTGCAAATGCTGGTGCTCGAGCCCAAGCTCGCCATTCTGGATGAGACGGATTCCGGACTGGATATCGATGCACTCAAAGTGGTATCCAAGGGCGTCAACAGCCTGCGCGACCCGAAGCGGGCCGTCGTGCTGGTCACCCACTACCAGCGGCTGCTGGATTACGTGATCCCGGATCAGGTGCACGTTCTGTCGGGTGGCCGAATCGTGAAGTCCGGAGATAAGGAGCTCGCGCAGGAACTCGAGCGCCGCGGCTACGACTGGGTGATGGAGAGCCGCGTCGCATGAACGCCGCACTGCGCTCTTTCGAGGCCCAATGGCGCGCGCGTACGCCCGATGCGCTGCAGCCCCTTCGCGAACAAGCGATGCAGCGTTTCCTCAAGCTCGGATTGCCGGTACAGCGTGATGAAACATGGCGCTACACGGACCTGCGCAGTCTGGCCGCGCAGAGCTTCGCCGCCGCGAGCTGCGAATTCGAGGGCGCGCCCGAAGCGAATGCCCCGCTTTCCTTGATCGACGCCGAGCAGCGCGCCACGACCCTGGTCATGGTCAATGGGTGCGCGCCGTCGGCGGCTGCGATTCCTGCTATTGATGGAATTGAAATCAATAGCATACGGGAATTATCTAAAGTTGATCCAAAGTCGATAATGCGATTTTTCGAACCCGTATCGGACGCAGATCAACGGCGCTGGGCGTTGCTCAACACGGCCCTGTTCACCGATGGCTTGTACTTGAAGATCACGAAAGCAGTCAGTGCGCCGCTGGTCATTCTGCACGTATCGACGGGTCAAGCGGACCAAGCGGCACATCCTCGAATCATCATCGAGGCGCTGCCCGGTTCGAGCGCCACCATCATTGAACATCACATCACCCAAGGGGACGTGGCGCCGCTCAGCAATTCAAACACGCATATCTGCCTGCGCAACCACGCGCAGCTCGAGCACTACCGTGTCTATGCCACCGGCCCCGGCGCGACCCAGTTGGATGCACTCGACATTCATCAGGCTGCCGGCAGCCAATGCAAACAATTCACCATTGCCTTGGGCGGCAGCTTGGTCCGCTCCTCGCTGGAGGCGCATTTAAGCGAGCCCGAAGCATCTCTGGACAGCTACTCGCTCCTCGTCGGTCACGGCGATCGTCATCTCGATTGCGTCAATATCGTCACTCACGCCGCGCCCAATACGCGCAGCCGGCAAACGGCGCGTGCGATTGCCAGCAATGTCAGCCGCGTCATTTTCAACACCAAGGTGATCGTGAAAGCCGGTGCAGTGCATGCCGATTCGCAGCAATCCTGCCGCGGCTTACTGCTGTCGCCGGATGCGGAAATCGACACGCGCCCGCAACTCGAGATTCATGCCGATGAGGTCAAGTGTGCGCACGGCGCCACGACCGGAAGACTCGACCCGGACATGTTGTTCTACCTGCTTTCGCGCGGTCTCGACCGCGAAACGGCGCAAAGTTTGCTGGTTTACGCCTTTCTCGCCGATGTCCTCACCGGCATGTCAGTGAGTTCGGCGCGTTCGGCGATCGAAAACGCGCTGATCAGCCAATTACCCGATTCGCAAGTACTCCGGAATTTCCGATGACAAATCTAGCACTGGCCCATCCCGACCTGGCTTTCGACGTCGACGCCGCGCGCCGTCAATTCCCAATATTGTCGCGCACGGTGCATGGCAGGCCCCTGGTCTATCTCGATAACGGCGCCTCCGCACAGCGGCCGCAATTGGTCATCGATGCGGTGAATGATTACGAGAGCCGCCACCATGCGAATATCCATCGCGGCGTGCACACCTTGAGCCAGGAGGCCACGGCGTTGTACGAAAGCGCGCGCGATCGGCTAGTGCGTTTCATCAATGCGCGTTCGCGCAGCGAGATCATTTTCGTTCGCGGAACCACCGAGGCGATCAACCTTGTGGCCCAGAGTTACGCGCGTCCCACCTTGCAACCCGGAGATGAGGTGCTGATAACGCATTTGGAACACCATGCCAACATCGTGCCGTGGCAAATCGTGTGCGAGCAGACCGGGGCCAAGTTGGTGGTCGCGCCCATGACCCCGCAAGGCGAAATACAGTTCGATGCCGTGACTTCCTTGATGAATCCTCGCACCAAGCTCTTCGCTTGCGCACACGTGTCGAACGCGCTGGGCACGGTATTGCCCGTGAAGCGTTTGGTGTCTGCCGCCAAGGCTCGCGGCATCACTACGTTGGTCGACGGCGCCCAGGCCGTTTCGCACATGGCGGTGGACGTGCAGGACTTGGGCTGCGACTTCTACGCCTTCTCCAGCCACAAAATGTACGGTCCCACCGGGGTCGGCGTGCTGTATGGACGCGAGCAGTTGCTGGAGCGCATGCCGCCGTGGCAGGGCGGCGGCGACATGATCTTGGCCGTGACCTTCGACAAGACCACCTATAACGTCTTGCCGTACAAGTTCGAGGCCGGCACGCCCAATATTGCCGGCGCCATCGGTTTAGGGGCGGCGGTGGATTTTTTGTCGAGTCTGGATCTCAAAGCTGCGCGCGCTCACGAGGACGCCCTGCTCCACCATGCCACCGCGGTGCTCGGCAAAATCCCCGGCTTGCGCATTGTCGGAACGGCGCCGCAAAAAGCCAGTCTGGTTTCCTTCGTGGTCGCCGGCGTACACCCGCACGACTTGGGAACCATCCTCGACGAAGATGGCATCGCAGTGCGCACCGGGCATCATTGCGCCATGCCGGTCATGGATTTTTTCAAATTGCCGGCTACCGCGCGCGCTTCGTTTGCCTTCTATAACACCTTCGATGAAATAGACCTGCTAGGCGCCGGCATCGAACGCGCGCGCAAGTTGTTCGCCTGAGGCATGCCATGGAGATCAACGATCTTTATCGCGATGTGATTCTCGACCATAACCGTCAGCCGAGAAATTTTGGCGCCCTCGAACCGGCAGATGCCAGCGTGGAAGGTTTCAACCCGATGTGCGGCGATCACCTGACCTTACGCCTGCGGCTGAATCAAGACACCATCAGCGACATCCGATTCCAAGGCCAGGGCTGCGCGATATCCACGGCCTCGGCATCGCTCATGACTGAGGCTGTGAAGGGCAAGACCCGCGACGAGGCGCTCAAGCTGTTCGATCGCGTGCATCAATTGCTCACTGACGATGCAGCGCCGCCCGCCGAGGAACTGGGGAAGCTGGCCGCGCTCTCTGGGGTGCGCGAATATCCCGCCCGCGTCAAGTGCGCGAGCCTCTGCTGGCACACGCTGGCCTCGGCGTTGAAATCCACCGACCCGAAGTCCCTGCCCGCGGTTTCCACCGAGTGAGTTGTTAAAGCATGCGCTCTTACGAAAACGAACCCATTGTCGTGCAGCGCGACGTCAAAGCCGTGGCGATTCCTGCCGGCACCGAGGTGACCCTCAAGCTAGCTTCGGTGGGCTACATCACCCAGGCCCTCGGTGGCAGCTTCACGGTCTATATCGACGGCAATTTATTCCGTATCGCAGGCCATGATGCCGATGCCATCGGCAAGACTGCGGCCAAACCCCCCGATGTACCGCCGGGTGCCTCCGACGAGGACATCAAGAACATCATTTGGCAGCAGCTCAAGACTTGCTATGACCCGGAAATCCCGGTCAATATCGTCGACCTGGGGCTCGTTTACGAATGCGATGTCAGTAAGAACGACGATTCGAGTCGCATGGTGGATATCAAGATGACTTTGACCGCCCCCGGCTGCGGCATGGGTGAAGTGTTGGTCCAGGATGTGCGCGACAAGGTCCAGATCATACCGACCGTGTCGCAGGCCAATGTGGAACTGGTGTTCGACCCGCCGTGGAATCAAACCATGATGTCCGACGAGGCTCGATTGCAAACTGGCATGATGTGAAATCGAGTGAGGGGTGGCTGTGACTTGGGTTGATGCGGGACCGACTGACAAGATAGCCGACGGCGCGGCAAAATCGATTGCCGTTGGAAGACGAATGATTGCCGTGGTGCGCAACGGCGAAAGTTACTTCGCCATCGAGGATATTTGCACGCACGACGGCGCCCCTTTGACCGGCGGTGAGATCGAGGGCGATCAAATTATCTGCCCGCGCCACGGTGCGCGATTTTGCTTGCGTACGGGCGAGGCGCTGACACCGCCCGCCTATGAACCCGTGCGAGTGTTCGAAACCAAAATTGAGAATGGCCATTTGTGGGTATACACCGGCTAACTCTGCTCAGGCACGGTAAAGCGGAAGCCGCGGACGCCTATCCGGAGGATTACGAGCGCCCGCTCACCCACCGCGGCAGCATCGAGGCGCAGGAGATGGCGGCGCGTCTGGTCAAGCGTGATCTGGTCCCCGACCTCATTTTGGTGAGTCCGGCGGAACGCGCGTGGGCAACCGCGGAAATAATCTGCAGCACGTGCGAGCTTGATCCGAAGCAAGTGCAATGTGCCCGCGAGTTGTATTTGGGGAGTCCGGAAAGGACCTGGCGGCTCCTTGCAATCCGCGCCGCCTCATTGGTTCACATCATGATCTGCGGCCACAATCCAGGCTTGAGCCAGCTCGCCAGCCGCTTCGGCCCCAAGCCGGAGCGGCGGGAATTGGCCACCGCCGGAATTGCCACGGCCGTTTGGCACCACGGCGACTGGGCCACCTTGCAACCCGAGACGGCGGACAGCTGCGAGATGGACGACCCGGAAGACATGGATGAGCCCTGGGCCTGATCATTCGGCCAGCTGCTTTCCTTTGCCCTCGCGGATCGCGTCCTCGATGATGGGCTGCAACTGACGCCTGAGCATTTCAATGACCTTTCGTCGCTGTTCAGCCATCGCGCGCTGCTCTTCTGCGAGCTTACTTTGCTGCTCTCCCAATTCGCCTTGTTGCTCACCAAATCCACTTAGCTGATTGCCCAGTTCGGCCTGCAGGCGAGCCGTGACCGCCTGAATCTCGGCCATGTGGGACTGCACTTCGGCCAGTGCTTGCTGATCGATTTTCGTGTTGAGCTCGCCTAAGTCCATTTGTTTGAGCTGACTGTGCAGCTCCGCCATATCGCGTTTGAATTTTGCGGTATCAATTTTTATTTCCGCGCTATCGATCTTGGCGAGGCGTTGGGTGCTCAAAACGCGTTGTTTCGCGCCGATCAGCGCCCTCTCGGCCCCCAGTTCCTTTTGCTTTTCCGCCAATTCCTGCATCGGGGCCAGCAGTTTCTGCGCTTCGGCAATGACGCTCGGATCCTGAATGAGATAGGGTTTTCCATCATGCTGGAAATAGATGTAGTCGCCGGACAGCGGCGGCAGGTCCTTGCCGGAATTGATGCTGATCCGCGAGTGACCCATGTGAAGGTCCAAGACGCCTTCTCGCGAA
>JAXDQK010000136.1:0-14854 GCA_034667905.1 Gammaproteobacteria bacterium
CGGCGCCCCAGCAGCTCAAACCCCTTCCACGATTCGCAAGTCTCGCACGACCCCGCCTTTCAGCGCTGCCAACGCCTCTTGATAGCCGGGGCTCGCATGCGTTGCGACGGCTTTTGCCACGGAATCAAATTCGATCACTACGGTTCGTTCCAGCTGGCCCTCGTCATAGACTTGGGCGGGTGCTCCCCGTGCCAAAAAACGCCCACCGCCCTGTTCGATAGCGGGACCGGCCAGCTTTGAATAGGCGGCCAACTTATTGGGATCGGAAATTTCGCGATAAAACGCAATCCAATATGCTTTAGCCATGGCTCAAAATCCTCTCGTTGAAAACTTCTCGCGAGCGCACACATCAGCGATTCTAGCGCAGCCATCATCTCAACCGTAAGATCGAATGCAATGTCCTTACTCAGGCGCGCGAGCTGTTAAGATGGTCGTCCCTCCAAAAAGGTGTGCAATGCTTCTCTACGTCGATTCCAATTTTGCGAGCCCCTATGCCTTGGTCGCATTCGTCAGTCTGCTTGAGAAAGGCTTGACGTTCGACGTCAAGCCTCTCGAACTATTTGCGAAAGCCCACCAGGAGGCGAGTTTCGCTTCGACTTCGATCACCCGGCGGGTTCCAACCCTCGTGCACGATGACTTCGCTTTGTCGGAGTCTTCCGCGATCTGCGAATACATCGACGAGAGCTTTGAGGGCACACGTCTTTATCCGACAGACTTGCGCGACCGAGGGCGAGCACGTCAAGTTCAAGCCTGGGTGCGCAGCGACCTTATGCCGATTCGCGACGAGCGACCCACATTCGTCGTTTTCTGCGGCGCTCGCAGGCCTGCTCTCTCAGCGCAAGCGATAGAAGCCACAAATAAACTCTTCGCAGCCGCTCTTCAGCTGCTCGAAGACCGTACTGAATATCTGTTCGGCAAGTGGTCGATCGCGGACGTGGATCTGGCCATGATGCTGCAGCGCCTGGTGGCGCACGGCGATCCGGTACCCCAGCGACTCGTCGACTATGCCAACCACCAATGGAGGCGAGCCAGCGTCCAACGATGGATCAACCATTCGCGTCCTCCCCTTACCGAGTATTGACGTTCGGCTTCCTACAGAATGTGTATGAAGAGTCGAGTAATCGTTGAGTTCCTAGTTCTTGGCCTGATTGTCGTCGGCGCCCGGGCCTCACCCGTGCCCTGTCGCTTTGGCGGTTTTGAGGGAGACTCCGCCTACGAAGACATTGGCGCAGTCTACAAAGCTGCGGATCTCGTCGTGATTGGCACGGTGACCGGCAAGACTGGGCCCGACAATAACTTGATCTTTCATCCGCAAAAGGTCATCAAAGGCGCCGCCGACACACAAATCACCCTGCACGCTCACCACATACAAAATACAGAGATCAATGGCTTTCTTCTGCATGCGCATGAAGAATTATTGCTTTTTCTCGTGCGTGGACCCTTAGGTGTTTTCGACAGTGTCGAGAACTATAATTCCAGCTGCGCTACCAGCTTCTCTGTTAGAGACAGCAACGTGGTGCTGGTTGAATCGGATGAACACAACCGAGGCACCAGGATCCCCGTGAATGAGATTGGGAAGTTTCTCAATTCCAACCCACCAAAGCTGATTCACAAAAATCGGTAACTCCGTCCGGACGGGGTCCTCGGCATCCGCCATCCGATCCACACGTCACCCAGCCGCCGCAAGAAAACTTAGCCGCAAGGGTCAGCGTCGAGGATGTTGAGTCCGCCTGCCATGAGGACATGTCTGTCGCGAACGACGCCATCCGTGCGCCTTCGAGGCCGCTGGGCCCATTAGAGACCATCCGTATGTCGTCAGAGAGGACTCGGTTCCCGATAGAGTCCTACACCGTCTAGGGCACGCCGCCGGCTACCACGAAGCCGATTTTGGTGCATCCTTTTCCTACTCAAATTGTTTTTTTGCCTGCCGGCGACCGGCGGACAGCACACCATAGGAACAGATCATGACTACCGTACCCACGAACACTTTAATTCTTGCCATCGTATTGATCGTCTTGGCGGTGGCTGTCGTCGCATGGCTCGTCATGCAAAAGCAACGATCTCTGAAGCTTAAGCAGCGTTTCGGACCGGAATACGACCGCGCCGTCAGTGAATTCGGGACGACGAAGGCGGAAGCAGAACTCCTGAAACGTGAGCAACGCGTCGCTGGACTGAACATCATACCCATCACCGCCGTCGATGCGGCTCGGTTTTCGAATGCTTGGAGCGTCTTGCAAAGCCGCTTTGTCGACAACCCCAAAGGCGTTGTCGCCGAGGCCGACGCCCTGGTGCGAGAGCTGATGCTAAAACGCGGTTACCCCATGGGCGATTTCGAGGTTCGAGCGGCCGACATCTCAGTTGATCACCCCAACGTCGTGAAGAACTATCGCGCAGCCCAAGCAATTGCCGTCCGTGATGCGCGCGGCGAGGCAGACACCGAAGAACTGCGAAAGGCTGTGGTTCACTACCGCACCTTGTTTGACGAGCTTCTGGGGGTTGTACCCGTCAAAGCGGCGGCCGAACCCGCCGTCCGCGGCGTTCCGGTGCGCTCATGAGCCCGCAGATGAATGGCGAGCCGCGCGAATCAACGTCGACTACGGCGAATCAGGGGACGCCCGTGAGGCCGCCCCAAGCTACAATGGGTCAAGGGAATCAGCCGCTACTCGAGGCGATCAATACCGAGGGCGTGAGTCAAACAACGGTTGTAGTCAACGAGGACCTCGCCCTCGCCCCGCTCTTCACTCAAGACGCCGCGATGGACTTCCGTTCGCGCTGGGACGTGGTGCAAAAAAGTTTCGTGGATAACCCTCAAGAAGCCGTGCGAGCCGGAGACGACGTGGTCGCTCAAGTGATCAAGAGTCTGACTGAAACGTTCTCCAACCAACGATCTCAATTGGAAAGTGAGCTAAATCAAACCGATCAGGCGTCAACGGAAAATCTGCGGCTCGCGTTTCGCCGCTACCGCTCGTTTTTCGAGCGGCTATTGTCGATTTAAGCATTCTCGGTCGGACCGGTTACTCCCCGGGCGGTCGAGCTGTAATGCATCGGTACGTCGCCTTGGGAGAACCCCTATATGACCCAGTCAAAGAAAGCGCGCGCCTTAGGGTTCAATCACATCGCACTCGAGGTGGGCGACGTTGACGAGGCGCTTGCTTTCTATGCGCGCATCGTCGATTTCAAACTGCGCGGTAAAAGTGAGGATATGGCCTTCATCGACTTAGGCGATCAATTTCTCGCCCTGCAGAAGGGTCAAAGCCAGCCGGCAGGCGGCGGTCGTCACTTCGGACTGGTCGTCGATGACAAGGAAGCCGTGCGCCGCGCGCTCGACGAGGCCGGCGTCGAGACCTTGCCCGGACCATTCCTCGATTTTTACGATCCTTGGGGCAACCGCGTCGAGATCGTGAGCTACGACGGCATCCAATTTTCAAAGGCGCCGAACGTGCTTCGTGGCATGGGCTTGGCGCACCTTTCAAAAAGCGCGAAGGCGATCAAGGAACTCTCCGAAAAGGGCATGGCGCCGGACTAGGGGCTAGGTGCGAATGACAGCGAAGGTAGCCGCACCGTTACGCGGCACCCCTTTCCGACAACCGCGTCAACATGCAACGAGCCCCCTGTCGTACGCACTCGCTCGCGTAACTGGGCAAGCCCAACCTGATATCCGGACTGAGGTATCACGCGGTTTGCATCGAATCCCACGCCTTTGTCGGTGACAGTAATTTCAATCGTCGTCGAACGAAGAAACACTTCGACTTCGGCACTCTGCCTTTGTGAGTGTTTGCGTGCGTTCATCAATAGTTCCCGAACGCACCGATAGATTAGATGAAGCTGATCGGGATTCAGCTCGGTGCTGCCACTGACCTGAAAAGTCACGGAAAAGCCGAATCGCGTCTGAAACAGGTCGGTAAGCTTTCGCAACACATCCGCGATTGATGCGTGCACGAGCTCCGGAGGACTCAGATCCAGAATCACTTCGCGTAAGCTTTCTTGTGCTTCTCGAGACGTCGCCGCAACCTCCTCGAGCAACACGGCGGGCGCGGGATCAATTGCATGCCCGCGCATTGCCGCAATAATCATGCTTTGACCGGCCAACACCTGGCAGACACCGTCGTGAAGGTCGGACGCTATGGCGCGACGCGCGGTCTCTTCCGCCCGATCCAAAGCCTGCGCGTACTGCCGAAGCTGTGTATGTTCGTGCGACAGTTCGTCCAGCAGAGCGCGTTGTTTCAGTGTCATTAGATTAATCAGCAAGGCGCCGCCGCAACCGATCAAAAGGAAGATGTCGACTGCTAAAACGACATCGCGCCAGTTGTCTACGTTCGCTGCATTTCCAGGATTCGGTCCGTTGCCTGCAAAAATCACGACCCCGACCGCGACGATCGCGACCGCAATACTGGTCGCACGTCGCGAGAATCTGAGGGCTAACCAACAGAGTGGGACGGCAAATAGCATTGGCTCGACCAGCTGGACGCCTACTTGCAAAGGCGACAGAGTAAACCAAATGAAAAGTGCAAGGACGAGCACCGTGACGCCCCACGCTTCCCAGCGTCGCGCGCTTGGCCGAGCAGGTTCCGAAAACCCGAGCAGGACGCCAAATACCATGGGTGCAAACGACACGACTGTGAGCACCGAGGCAACCAGCCACAATCCGGCGTCCTCCAGCAGCAACGGGGTGCCTGACGCTTGCGCGAGCGTCGCCTCTCCGAGAAGCGCACCCGGAAGTCCGCCCGCAAATAACACGAAGATCCAAACCGGCGATATAACAAGTATCAGGCGGTCTCGACCGTGGAGGAGACGCAAGCGACGGGCGAGTCCAGCCGGCCCTGCGGTCGTGAGCACGTTTGCGAATGCGAAGCCGAGGAGCTCTGTCAAGGAGGCTTGAGACCGATGTGTTATCCAGTCAAGTAGGGGAACTGCCAACAGTTCCGACGAAATCACACTGAGGGCAATCAATGGCCACAGGCGCAGAGGCAGCATGATAAACGCAGCGAAGCTCAATACGTGGGAGGGCCAGATGGCTGCCGACGCGGGACTAGTCTTTAAAAAGTACCCGAGCGCATAGAGCAGGACGTATCCGGGAATCAGCAACAATGCGGCGCGGCCACTGATAGGACTGGCGCCTCGTAGGAGTTGCCAATTGGTCCAAACCGCGACCAATCTGCGATAACCGCTCAGAGAAACTCTTTCAGACCTTTGCGTGTGCATTTTAGTCCAGCGATGATGAGCGGGGGCGCCCCTTATGTCGAGCGCCGACGCAAAAGCAATGTGGGCCGAATTCCCTGGCTCAGCTTTGCGAGCCGCAACACTCGTGTACCAGCGCGGTGGTTTCGAGCGCCGTAATCGACCGAGAGCGACGCAGTCGATGGTGGGCCAGGCGACCAAGCTCGCTCTCGTCCCGATGGTCAAAATCGCCGCCGCGCGATGAGCCATGTCCGTTTTGGGGCCTCGATTCCGTACTACTCCCTTGAGAGGGATACATGCCCTTAAAAATCGTCGCTGGAAGGGAGAACAAAGATGAAAACATTCAAGGCTGGCGGCGCTTGTCCGTTGGCGGTTACCTTATTGCTGCTCAGCAGCGCAGTATCGCCAGTGGCATCCGCCGCGGAAGATCCCGACCCAACGGGGCATCGGGCCCTTGATCCGGGGCCGCGAGCAAATCCAAAGTCCATAGTGCCAAACGCGGTGCAAGGTCTGAACGAAAATGAGAAGGCGCTTTTCTTCGAGAGCTTGCTGCGATTCTCCGAGCTTGAGGGGACCTGCGATACCTGTGCCCAGCAGCCCCAGAATCAATTGCCCGTGGATCCGGACCCGAACAATCCCTTTGCGCCGCGCGGACTCGTCAATTCGGCCGGTATGGGTCCGGTATTCAACTCCGATACGTGTTTTGGCTGCCATGTACAGCCGCAGATTGGCGGAAGCTCGCCAAAAATAAACCCTGCCGGTGTCATTGCTCACCGTTTGGGGGGCACCAATGCGGTGCCGTCATTTGAAGACCCCCAAGGGGCTTTTCGCGAGACCCGCTTCAAATTCAACGACGACGGAAGCCGCGACGGCGGCGTGCATAGCTTGTTTACCCTGCAAGGCCGCTCTGATGCGCCGGATTGCAAGCTGAAACAACCCGATTATCAGACTGAAATGGCGCGGCGAAACGTCTCGTTCCGCATTCCGCTTCAGCTCTTCGGGCTGGGGCTCATCGAATCCATTCAAGATAAGGCGATCATCGCAAACATGAATGCCGAGCGCGAGTTAAAGAGCGACCTCGGCATCTCCGGTCACCCGAATCGGGTTGGCAACAATGGCACCATCAGCCGCTTCGGTTGGAAAGCACAGAACGCTTCCATAACCATGTTTGCCGGCGAGGCGTACAGCGTGGAAATGGGGATCAGCAACGATTTGTTTCCGATTTCGCGCAGTGAAAATGAAGAATGCACCTCGGCGTATGCGCCTTTTGATGTGCCCCGCACCGACTTGGCGCTCTACAGCGATCCTTTGAAGATCATGCCGGCGTGGCTGATGTTCACCGTATTTATGCGATTCGTCGATGCGCCGCAACCGGCGCCGCTCGTAGCGAGCGCGGCGCGCGGCAAGGAACTATTTACAGCAATCGGCTGCGCGCTGTGCCATACACCTTCATTCAAGACCCAAGGCACCGCGACTCCGCAAACGCCACGCCAGGAAATCGGCCCGCACGTGGTCGCGTTGCGCGGGCAAACTGTGAACCTCTTTTCGGATCTGTTGGTTCATCATATGGGAGCAACCTTGGCGGACAACATAATTCAGGGAGCAGCCGGCCCGGACGAATTCCGCACTACGCCACTATGGGGACTGGGTACGCGACTGTTCTTTCTGCACGATGGGCGTACCAACGACCTGCGCGTGGCGATTCAGGATCATTTCTCCAGAGCGCACTCTGACGGCGGCGACAATCCGGAGAAGGACTCAGCTTCGCAGACCTATCCGGCCTCAGAGGCGAATCGCGTCATCGAGCTCTTCAACGACATGGCCGATAACGACCAGCAAGCGGTACTCAATTTTCTTCGATCTCTTTGATCCTCTTTAAGCGGGGAAGCTTTCGATGAAGATTTTCGCGTCAGTGCTCATTCTAATGCTCAAGGCGTCACTGACCTTCGCGGCGGACGATCCGTTTGTGGGTACTTGGACGATGAATCTCGGTGCGTCCAAGTACCCGGCCCTGGAATTGCCGCGCAAAATGGTCATCGTCATGCGCGAGACGCCTGAGGGTGTCGCTTATCGCTCGGTTTCGAAACATCAAGACGGGCACACCACAACGGCTGAGTACGTCGCGGACTATTCAGGCCATCTCGCCTTGGTGGTGGGAAATGCCGGCTTGATGGCGCCGGTTTCGGTACGGCGGATTGATTCGCACACGGTGGAGGCGTCATACATGCGCGGTTTTAAGGCCGCAGCGGTCAGTCGACGCGTTGTCTCAGAGAATGGACTTATTTTGACCATTACCACTACATCGTTGGGGGAGTCAGGTGTCCAGCACAGCAAGATCGGCGTCTACGACAAGGCAAAATCACGCACCAAGGATCGGCCCTAGCGCCAACCCAGGCACCTTATGTGGTTAACGAAACATCTCTCCATCCTCATCGCCCCCGGAGCGCTCTTGTGCGCGCTTAGCGCGATCGCCCATCATTCCGGAGCCATGTTCGAAGACCAAAAATCATTGGTGCTCGCAGGAAGCGTGAAGAGTTTCCAATGGAGCAATCCTCATTGCTGGATTCAGTTGTTGGTTCCGGGACAACAAGGCACCGTTGAATGGAGCGTCGAAATGGGTTCACCATCGCAGCTGTTCAAAGGAGGCTGGAAACCTTCGATTCTCAAGTACGGCGATAGCATCGTGGTGACGATTCACCCGATGAGGGACGGCAGCACTGGCGGTCTTTATATGTCCGCAACGCGCCAGGATGGAAGGCCAATCGCAGAACCCGCGGCGAATTGAAGAAACGCATGCGCAATCCAATTTTAATCGCACTACTCCTTTTCAGTGGTATCGCAAGCGCCGCCACGGCGCAAAAGACATCGGATCGTATTCATGCGTTTTCCAAACTGCCGAACTGGTCGGGCCTCTGGGTTCAAGCTGTTTGGCCTGTGGAGGTTTCAGGGCGCGTGGCCGGCGGAGAAGCAAAGCTAAGGGAGGGATTGCAGCTCATCCGTCAACCGCCGTACAACGCAGAATGGCTGGCCAAATATCAGGCAGGGCTCGCTGACACCGCTGCTATTGCGGCTAAGAATGCGAGCTTCGTGGCATGCACCCGAAGCTTTCCGGCGCTTATGGAGTCTCCCTGGATATTCCAGGTGATTGTGTTGCCGGAAGAAACCTTGATTCTGTTTGAGAACGGCCAGGTGCGGCACATTTATACCGACGGTCGACGCCATCCTTCAGGCGATGATTTGTGGCCTGTGCGTCTGGGTGACT
This sequence comes from Gammaproteobacteria bacterium, assembly GCA_034667905.1. Classification (GTDB taxonomy): domain Bacteria; phylum Pseudomonadota; class Gammaproteobacteria; order Steroidobacterales; family Steroidobacteraceae; genus Bog-1198. The sequence continues at coordinate 8,441 of JAXDQK010000136.1, forward strand.
CCATAGGCCATTGGGAGGGCGACGCCTTGCGAATCGACACGGTCGCCCGAGATTCGACTGAACCGATGGCTCCGCGCGCGTGGGTGTCGATGCTGAGCGATCGGGCGCATTTCACGGAGCGCCTCCGGATGATCGACCCCGACACGCTCGAAGACCAAATGACGATCGAAGATCCCGTCGCATTCGCCGGGCCTTGGCACATGACACTACGGTACACGAGACAGAAAGCACTTAACCGCATGATCGAATACGACTGCACCGAGAACGATCGGATTGCCGTGGTGGACGGTAAACTTATCATACGCTCGCCTTGAGGAACGCTTCGAACCCCGCGCTTATCGGTGCTGCCGCTCGAGCACGTTCATCAATACTGGCTCCTACAGTTTCAGATGCTCAACTTTGTTTTGAACAAGTGCGCCTGCCGGCGGGAAATCTCCACTTCAAGACCGTCGCGAAGTTGCGCATGCAACCGCCCATTCACGCCCAGGTCTACACTCTCGACGAAATCCAGATTGATGATCTGGCGTCGATTGGCGCGGAAGAATCGATTTGGATCCAGACGCTGCTAGAGAGCTGACAGTGCGGCCTACGCAATGCGCGTGACCATGGTATTGCCGGCGAGAAACAGCAGCGTGAACAGCACCGAGGCTGCGCGAAGTCGGGGCATGCCATGCGGGCATCCGTGCCAGATCCCACAACGGGACATTCTAGAATGCGCCCGTGCTCCTCGGACTGCAAGCCGACGTCCATCCACTCAAATTCGTGTTGCAGAGCATCAGCAACTCAGGTGGGCGAAGGTCATGAGGTGGTTTTCTTGGGAGTAGGATGGGACCTGGTTGCCGCGGACAATATTCGAGAACTGGTCGCAAACTATACACGGTGGGTCTGACCATTTTATTGCCTGGAAGGGACGCAATGTACCGCACCGAGCCGATGAACCTCGACGACTCAATCGATTCATTTGAAGTTCATGACGAGCGCAAAACCGACATACACAGCGCGCAATGCGGCCTGCGAGGGCTGGTGTGCGCACTGCTCTGCAGCCTGACCTGCGGTTGCGGGGGAGGAAGCGGCAGCGGGACGACCCCGCCAGCGCCAGCGCCACCACCACCAACCACCGATTCACTTCTGGCCGTCACGAATGCGACGGCCGGCAGCATCGATCTTCTCACGATCGACACGGCGACTGGCATCCCAGCGTCGGTCGCCAGTAGCCCGATGCCCGACGGGCCGACGCCTGCGGCCGTTGCGATTGATCCTCTCAAGCGGTTTCTTTATGTGGTCAGCACGTCGGGTGAGCTAAGAGCGTACGTGATCGTCCCACCGGCCTTGAACCTGACCGCCGTCGCCGGCAGTCCGTTTTCGACAGGGGCTCAGTCCGTTGCGATTGCCGTGGATCCGAGCGGACAATTTGTCCTAACGGCCAATGGCAGTGCAAACACCGTGTCGGTCTTCAGAATCGGCTCGACCGGTGCGCTCACTGAGGTGGCGGGCAGTCCGTATGCCGCGGGATCGGACCCCAGCGCAATCGTAATAGCAGGAGGTCAGTACGTATACGCTGCGAATACGAGCGGCAGCAGCGTGTCGGCCTACCGCCTCAATACGACCAGCGGCGCTATGGCAACCGTGGCAGGCAGTCCGTTTGTAACTCCGGGGCTGCCGAATGGTTTGGTAGTTGATCCCGCCGGCATGCATCTCTACGCGTCCGAATCTAAGCCGAACGAGATGTCAGGCTTCGCCATCGATGCCACGACCGGCGCCCTTAGCACTATTCCCGGCAGCCCATTCGGAGCCAGCTTCGCAATCCGCACGCCCGTGATCGATGCAGAAGGCAAGCGGCTGCATGTGGCCAACGGCAACGCCGTGGATTGCTTTACGGTCGATGCGAACACGGCCACCTTATCGGAAATCGGCGTGTCCGCGACGAACGGACAATCCTCCATTGCCCTGGCGCTCGGTGGTCCGGCCAATTTCCTGTACGTGCTGGACAATCTCGCCAACCAGATCGAGGTGTTCTCTGTCGATACGAGCGGTGCACTGACGCTGATCAACGGCAGTCCCTTCACCCTGTTTGCCGGCGCCAGCAAACAAAATCTCGGCCCAAACGCCATGGCCGTGCAGCACTGAAGGCGACGTTCGAAGTTCGCGAAAGCGGAGTGCGCTCATCCCGTCGCGGGTCAAGGTCAATGAGCCGGATGTAGTGTGGTATTGAAAAGATATTGACTGTCAAAGTCGGTCGTATCGCCGGCCCTTTTGTTCGTAACCGGCTGCAGCCGCGCAGTAAGCGGCTTGTGCCACTTCCAAGCCAGCGCCGCAACGTCGCTGAAAATTTTCACCAGGCGTTCTTCGCTGACGTCGCCGGGGAGGGGCACGGTATCGAGTCCCGTCCCGCATACCGACGAATACGCAAGCAGCGAATCGATCTCGTACGTGTTTTCGGCCCAGCGCTGCGCGAGACGCCTATCTTCCATCACCGGCAGCATCAACCCTGAATAGCCCACCTGCTTCACCTTCACCGCCTTAACGGCCGTGGTAATCGCAAGCGCCGCCGTCATCGTGCCGTTCGAACCGAACGGTGAGCCCGTGTAGCGCTCGATCGCGTCCCCAATCGACGCGTCGGCCAACGGCGCCGGGGTGGGATCCACGCCGACGAACTCCCATCCGCTGGATGCGGCAATTGCATTGCCCACTTCCTCGCCGACCCGCGCGTGGATCGTCAACTGTCGTGTTAGCTCGGACACGGACGCATCGAAGTCACCATGCGTCGATCCGAACACCTGCTGCACGACGCTGGCGCCTTCGAATCCCAGCGAGAACTGCTTGCCGGCGCCGGTATGATACGCGCCCGGATAGAACGGTCCGAGCGGCTTGAGCATAGCGGTCGCCGCAAAAAGAAAAGTGCCTTGGCTGCGTACGCTGTGGTCGGCGACGTAGCGCACTAGCTTCGCTGACTCGCGGATCGTCTTCCAGTGGATGCCTTCGTCATCCGCGATGATTGCACTTGCGTTAAGATGCGGTAGGGTCGAGAGCACCTGCGCCAGCAGGCGCATCGCCGCGGGATCGTCGGTGTCGTGGAGCATTCCCGGGCCGACGTTTGGCATGAAGCCATCCTTCTGCGATAGATCATCTAGCAATCGAAGGAACGAAAGGGCTTCTGTATCGGAGAGGCCCTTCACGAGCTCCGCGAAAGGCTGCGTCACGATTCGGACGGTTTGCGTCTCGTAGCCACGCCGCACAAATTCGGCCCTCGCGGCGCTGAGCACGCGCATCGCATCTTCAATCTGCGCTTGGTAGGTCGATCGATCGAGGTGCACAAACGCTGTGATCGTACGGACCTTCGGCCTGACCGTCTGCGCAGCTGCGTGCACAGTAACGGAAACGAGTGCACAGAGCAGGATGGTGGTGATCAGGCGTTTCATGTGCGGTTGCTTCTCAATGGGTTGCCAGTGAGAGAGCTTACAGACTCGCTCATGGCGGGCACAGGGGGTCGCGTACCTTTCCTGCGGCGGCCCAAGCATCGGCCTTCTTATTGCGCATGATAATGCTCGGCCGTACACGCCAGAGGACCGCTGAGCAGCAACCAAATTCAGATGCCCGCTTTAGCGACGCATGGATCGAGGGCGCTGTGAGTTCGGCGGATCATTACACCTTCAATTTCTGCCGCCATGCCTTATAGCTCGGATCCGACTCCATATTCTTAAAGCAAGCCTCTCGGTTGGGAAGATCGTGATATGCGCCCTGGTGCTTCGCGACGAAGCGGCTGAGCCACTGGATGGTTCGCTGGGTATCGTGTCGGCAAGCATAAAACGCGGCGATCCCGCCAGGATCGTCTTCGCCGTGATTAAGCTCATACGCGCTGATTGCCCGGTCAGCGTCGCTTTTGCGCCCTGCTGCGTCCAGGGCAAACAGCAGAGCGCTCTCTCGCCATCCGGGATCGGGTTCCAGTTCCGCCTCAGCAACCGCTTCCGCTGCCTTGTGCGTCGATAGCAATATGTTTGCGAGCAGTGCATGGAGGCCCGCGTCCGTCGGACCAAGTTCCACCGCCTTGCGATACGCCGCTTCGGCTTCGGCGAAGCGGCCCGCCGTCCAGTGCACGTCGCCCGGAGCCGCGAAGTTCCAGGCATTGAGTGGATCCAGAGACGCCGCGCGTTGCGCGAGCTGAAGTGCCTGATCAAGTCGGCCACTCGCAAGAGCGAGCCAAGCATAAGACCGCAGCGCGTCTGAACTGCGGGGTTGCAGTTCGAGTGCGCGCCGAAATTCCCCCTCAGCCGCCAACAAATTGTTATCGCAGTATTGGAGCACAATCCCTTTCGCTCGGTGCGACTGGACCAGCGCCGAATCGAGCTCGAGCGCGCGGTTCGCAGCAGCGCGCGCATCGGCGCACGCCGCCTGAGTCGGCAAGGTACGAATACTACTACCCCATGCAGTCGGCTCGAACTTCCAAATCGTCACCAGGGCAAGCCATCCCCAGGCAGCGGCGAAGTGTGGATCCAGAGCTAGCGCTGAGTGCAGTTGCTCAGCAGCGGCATCATAATCGGCCGAGCCGTTACTGACTACGTACGAATGTGTTCGAAAATACAGCGTGTAGGCCTCGATGTTCGTAGACCGTGCGGCTTCCGGTACGTAGTGATAGAGGATGGATAATCTGAGCACCTGAACTACGGCGCCAGCGATCTCATCCTGTATCTTGAATGCATCGGTCAAGGGCCGGTCGAATGTCTCCGACCAAACTTGGTAGCCATTGTCGACTCGCACGAGCTGTGCGGTGATTCGCAGTGTATCCCCCGTCTTTCGCACAGTGCCTTCGAGCAAGTGTGCGACGCCGAGAGCCTTGGCAATCTCGGGAACAGTCGCCTGCTTACCCTTGAAATAGAAGGACGACACTCTTCCCGGTACGTGGAGGCCCGGGACCATCGCCAATTGGTCGATCAGCACCCCAGAGAGTCCGTCGACAAAGTCGTCCTGATCCTTCTTTTCGCTCATATCAACGAACGGCAGCACGGCGACCGATGCTTCGCCGACACCGACAGTCGCCGCACTGGTCTCTTGGCCCGCGGTCGTGGCCTGTTTCGAGGGGAATAGCTTGCGAACGATGGGATATCCGATTGCCAATGCCGCGACCAAGATGAGGACCGCCCAAAGCCAGCCTCGCGAACGAGCAGTTGCAGCAATAACCGAACCCGGGACCGGGACCGCTTCAGGCGGTTGCTCCTCCGGATTCGATGCGGTGGCCGCTTCAATCCACGGAGTCACCGAAGCCACCAGACGATAGCCGCGCCGCAAGACGTTGGCGATGAAGGCCGGCTCCTTTGAGGTATCTCCAAGTGCTCGCCGAAGCCCGGCCACCGCCTGATAGACAGAGTCGGGTGTGACGACCACATCTTTCCATACCGCATCCAGTAGCTGATCGACGCTCACTACCTGGCCAGCATGCTCGGCAAGGCACAAGAGAACTCTCATGGCGCGAGGTTCGAGTTTGACGGTCGTTCCGTCTCTCGAAATCTCATCGAGCGCGGGGTCGACGCGCCAGACCCCGATTCGAAGTACCCGGTTGTCCGCGACAATCATCGGCACGGCGATCTCCACAAGTCGCTGAACTATATAGCACTTGCAGATCTCACACGCGCCTTCAGCGCGCCTTTGACGCTTCCTCAATCCGTATTCAACGCCCCCTCAGGACTCGGCAGGCACGGAGCGCGCAGCGTCCACATCGATCCGAATTTGCGTCAATTCACAAGGAGATTCACATGTACACCAAAGCAGTTGTCATCACTGCCTGGCCGGTCCTGGGCGCCGCCCTTGCGTGCACGCTCTTCGTCGGCACTGTTGGGGCCAAGGATCAGGAGTTCACGGTTGCTTATAGGGTGAGCACACAGGGACTCGATCCCGGTCAGCCTGTCGGGGCGCACGAGTTCTATTCCCGCCTTAAGCATGCTGCGGAGGTCGTCTGCACGCATGGCAACCGGGTCGGCCTGGCGCCCGTCGCGGACCCAAAAGGCTGCTATGAGAAGGCGCTCGGCAGTGCGGTGCGCTCCGCCAATTTGAAGCTGGTCACGCAGGTGTATCTGCAAACGCATACGCTGCAGGAAGCCGCGGCGTCCAGGATCGAGGTGCCTTTGCAGGTAGCGACGAATTGAGGACAGCGGTGGGTCCCCGCTGCGCTCGACCTAGGGCGCAGCGGTGCACCTTGATCCAGGAGCCATCCTACGGGCACACCAGTACGATCTTTCCTAAGCCACCTCTTTGCGCCAATGCGTGCGCCTCGCCCGCATCGCGAAGGGGCATCCGGCGACTGATTGGCAGTAGGAATTTCCCGTCTCGGACGTCATCGGCAAACTCGCGGAGTTTCGAGGCATCGGGACGCCCCAGCACCCGGGTGACAGTGACCGTCGGATTCAGTTTGGATATCTCGTC
>JAXDQK010000137.1:0-9679 GCA_034667905.1 Gammaproteobacteria bacterium
CAGCTTTAGGAACTTCATACGGTGCTCATTGTTATTGGTAAACGCTCAATGCTGAGGCTCAAGAATGGGGTTAGCAAGGCCAAATACGCGCCAACTTGGCGCATATCAGTCAACGCCCTGAATTGCCGGCCCGCGTGGCCACGGATACGGTGGCGACGGCCCAGGTGTGTGATAAAGGGTGTCGAACGCAGGCTTGAGTGCTAGCAGCAATCGATAATCATCGGGCTGAAGTGAACGAGCCCCAGCGACAATCGCTGTCCCAGCGCTGCCCAGACACCGCGGTGGGTTTTCATGGTGCGATTCTAAGCCCTTTGTACGATTCAATTCTCTAGCGCGGAGCGAGGGATCGATTAGACGCTGGTAAAATTCCAACGGTTGAGGCTCTCTGAGTCGTCTTCTGAAAATGACGGGGCAGGTCCCTCCCGGCAATCCGGCAATTCCGATCTTGATAATAAATTTTATCGAGCGCAGTGCCGATTGGCCGACGGTAGACAGATCACGAGCACAAACACCGCGTTAAGACGCCGAGCGCTGTCGTCGGGTCAAGAGGCGCAGCAGCCCAAAACAGCTAGCGCCGTCCGTACCCAGAGAGGAATACATCCACTGCACGGCGTACGGCACCGCTCAACACTTCGGGCTTCACAGTATCTATTACGCCTAGAAGCACGCGTTGCAGAAGTTCTGATTCGAGCAAACTCAAGAGGTGAATAGCGGCGACCTTCGGATCGGCAGTTCGAAGCGCCCCGTGCTTCATTACCTTTTTCAAGAATTCAGCGACCTGCTTTTCGATAGGAACGGTCGCTTGCTCGAATGACAGTTTCCCCACATCGGAGTGTCGCGATTCTGCGATTGCCAGTCGCCTGACAGCAATTGCATCAGGCGAATACAGCACGGCCATGAACTTCTGCCCAAAATGCACCAGCTCGCGCTTCAAGTCATCAGCGTCCGCGTTAAGTTCTCCCGTGATGGCTTCTAGCTCGGCTTCCTTGGCATGGTGCATGACCTCGAAAAAAAGCTTCTCCTTCGACGGAAAGTAGTTGTACAGCGTCGCTTTGGAGCCGCCAATCCGCTCTCGGATATCCGACATGGTCGCCCGATCGAAACCGACCTCACGAAAGACATCGGCAGCGGCCTGGAGGATGGCCTGGCGTTTTGATTCAGTTTTGCTCTTCATAGGTATCGTCGATGTCTTAACAGAACCGGTGAGTCCAGTTTAGCGCGTGCGCTACTCACCGTAGGGTCTGTTTTCAACTTTTCGCGCAAGTCGTGTTCAGATCTCATGCGGGGGTAGCCTTCTCGCGAGGGCGACGAGTTCTACGCGACCTCTAGTGCTGGGCGGCGCGTAAGCCCTTAAGAAGGCGGCTACCGCACGTCGGGCCGCGAACGCCGTTTCCTTCTCATCCGGTGCTGCCTCTCTCACCTGCAGCAGCAACGGTTCAAGGACTTCGGCTTCGAGCAGCGCGCCCAAATGATCGGCGGCAAGGTCGGGATCGTCGCTGCGAAGCTGTCCTGATGCCATGCATTGGTTCAGATATGAGGAGATTTGCGAGCGCAACGCGCTGAGCTTGTCAAAGAAGAGCTTACCGGTGCCGGAGCGCGCCGCCTCCGCGATCATCAAGCGGCGCACCTCCACCTGTTCGGGCGAGCAAATGAAATTGAGCACACTGGTGCCGAAGTTGCGAAGGGCGATCTCAGGATCTGTGCGAGAGGCGTCTAAGTGCTTCAGCGTGTCGGGCATGTAATTCTCGAGCGCGGCCATCATGCATTCGACGAATAGCTCTTCCTTCGAGGGGAAATGGCTGTAGAGGGTCGCCTTCGAGCCACCTACTTGAGTGGTGATATCCGCCATCGAGGTCCCATCGAACCCCTGCGCGCGGAACAGTCGGTAGGCATTGTCGAGAATCGCCTGCCGCTTGACGTCGCTTTTGCTCATAACTTGTGTCGCTTCCTGACCGCACTGTACCAATGGGTACATTTTTGTTGACATTGCTCCCAAAGTCAAGGTACTGTACCGTACAGTTCACTTAAGGAGCTTAAATCCGATGAAAACAATCAAGAGTCCCCGCCTCACTCTGCTGCTTGCCGTCAGCTTAGGTTTGGCCGGCGGCTGTGCGCAGATCCCCCGGCTCGATCCGCCCCCTGCCATGAGGAAAATCAACGATTTCGGCAGCTCGAACTCGTTCGCGGTCCCGGTCGCAGCGTGGCCGAGCGATCAGTGGTGGGACGTCTACGGCGACCCGCAACTCAATGCGCTCATCGACGAGGCATTGAAGAATGCGCCCGACCTCGATCTTGCACAGGCACGCCTCAAAGCTGCTGCCGCGCAGGTTCAGGGCGCCGCGGCCACGCGTTTACCTGAGGTGACGGCGTCCGCCGAAATCGTCGAGGCCAAGCAGAGCTACGATTTCTTGGTGCCCCGTCAGGCGCTGCCAAAGGGCTGGAATGGTTATGGCGCCGCCACCCTCAACATGTCCTACGAACTCGACTTCTGGGGCAAGAACCGGGCGGCACTGGCGGCCGCCATCTCGGAGCAGCGCGCGGCCGAGGTCGAGATCGCCCAAACGCGACTGATCCTCTCGACCTCGGTCGCCTCTGCTTACGCAGGTCTCCTGCATCTTTATACGCTGCGTGACAACGCGGCCGACACGCTTTCCCTGCGCGAGCAGACAGTCGCCTTGTTCGGTCAGCGCCACAGGTACGGCCTTGAGACGCTCGCAAGCGTGCGACAGGTTGAGGCACGTCAGGCGGCTGCCAAGGGCGATCTCCTTTCGATCGACGAGCGCATCGGTCTTCAGAAGAATGCCATCGCGGCGCTCTTAGGCGCTGGCCCTGATCGGGGCCTTCAAATCGCTCGTCCGAAAGCGGCCTGGGCGGGTTCTCAAGGGTTGCCTTCGAACCTGTCCCTCGATCTTCTCGGGCGTCGTCCGGACATCGTCGACGCGCGCCTGCGCGCCGAAGCGGCCGCACACCGCATCGATCAGCGCAAGGCCGGGTTCTACCCGAGTGTCAACCTGCTCGCATTCGCAGGGTTCCAGTCGGTCGGTATCGATAACCTCTTCAAGTCAGCTTCGCAGGCCGGTGCCGCAGGTCCCGCGATCTCACTGCCGATTTTCAACACCGAGCGGCTCCAGGGTGAGTTCAAGGGCGCGCGCGCGGAATATGACGCCGCTGTCGCGACCTACAACGGGACGCTCTTGATGGCCCTGCGCGAGGTGGCCGATGCCGCCACGAGTCGCAAATCCCTCGATGAGGAACTCGCCGCCGCCCGGGCCGCGGTGGCAGCCGCGGCGGAAGCGCATCAAATGGTCAACACCCGATACGAGGGAGCGCTCGCCACGTATCTCGACGTCCTGTCCGCGGAGGACTTGCTGATATCGGCGCGCCGCTCCGAAGCTGAACTTGAGACCCGGGCGCTGATTCTCGATGTATCGCTGGTGCGCGCACTGGGCGGCGGCTTCGCGCCGGACAGCTCGAACACCGCAGCCCCCAACCCCCAATCGTAAACATCTTATTAAGGAGAACTCTCATGGATATGCAAGCTTCAGTCACTCCCGAATCGACGGCCGACATCCCGATGGCCAAACCCCGCAAGAAACAGCGCGCCATCCTGTTTTCCCTGCTCAGCCTCACCGTGGCAGCTGCCGGCGGCGGCGCGGTTGAGTACTGGAAGTTGGTGGGTTCCCGCTACGTGAGCACCGACAATGCCTACACAGCTGCCGAGGTGGCGCAGGTCGCCTCCGAGACCGAAGGTTCGGTGATGCAGGTGAACGTCGTCGACAGCCAGAACGTAAGTCGCGGCGATGTTCTCGTCGTGATCGACGACACGGACGCCAAACTGGCCGTTCGCCAGGCTCAGGCGGATCTTGCCCGTGCCCAAGCGCAACTTGTCGCGGCCATCTCGGACGTCGAGCGCACCGGAATCGACCTGACACGCCGTGACGCCCTCGTGGCCTCAGGGTCGGTGTCGGGGGATGAATTGACCAACGCCAAGAACCGTGCGAGCGGTGCACGGGCCGCGCTCGATGCCGCTCGGGCGCAAGTCGCTCTCGCCCGCGCGCGCCTCGACAAATCAAACGTCGACTTAGGGCGCACGGTGATCCGCGCGCCCATCGATGGCGTCATCGCGCGCCGGCAGGTGCAGCTCGGTCAGCGCGTGCAGCCCTCCATGCCGCTCCTGTCCGTGGTGCCGGTCGACAAACTGTATGTCAACGCGAACTTCAAGGAAGTACAGCTCACCAAAGTTCACGCCGGGCAGAGCGTCGAGCTCAAGTCAGACCTCTATCACAGCAAGGTGGTGTATCACGGCGTCATCGAAGGATTCGATGGCGGTACCGGAGCAGCTTTTGCCCTAATCCCCGCGCAGAACGCAACCGGCAACTGGATCAAAGTGGTGCAGCGCCTGCCGGTGCGCATCCGCCTAAATCCCGAAGAGCTCGCCGCCCATCCGCTGCGCGTGGGGCTCTCGATGGACGCCAAGGTGGACTTGAGCACCAAGTCCTAACCCCACAGAATTTCAAGGAACCTGCCATGACACATCCCGCTACGGATACCAAGGACCCGCCCGCTCTGGAGGGCGGGATGCTCTGGACGGCCGGTATCGTCCTCGCGCTGTCGAATTTCGTCGCAGTGCTCAACATGACGATCGCCAACGTCACCGTGCCCAACATTGCCGGCGCCTTAGGCGCGGGCTCGAGCCAAGGCACCTGGGTCATCACCTCGTATGCCGTCGCCGAGGCCATCACGGTTCCGCTGACGGGATGGCTCTCCGGCCGTTTCGGCGCGGTGCGGCTCTTCTGTATCGCTGTCGTGCTATTTGGGATCTGTTCGCTCCTCTGCGGCTTGTCCACCTCACTCCCGATGCTCTTGGGGATGCGAGTGCTGCAGGGCATGGCGGGCGGTCCCTTGATGGCGCTATCGCAGACGCTGCTGCTGAAGATTTTTCCCAAGCGCCAATCCATGCAGGCGATGGGCCTCTGGGCCATGACGACGCTGCTCGCGCCCGTGGTGGGTCCGGTGTTGGGCGGTTGGCTGTGCGACCAGTACTCATGGTCTTGGGTGTTCCTGATCAATGTGCCGATGGCGCTGATTTTCGGAGCCATCGCCTGGTCCATGCTCAAGCGCTATCAGGAGCCCCCGGTCAGCAAGCCTGTCGACAAGGTGGGCATGCTGCTCTTGATCGTCTGGGTGGCGGCGCTGCAGATCATGCTCGATGAGGGTAAGGATCTTGACTGGTTCTCATCGACCGAAATCTGCGTACTCGCCATCACGGCCGTGATCGGATTTCTCTCCTTCCTGATCTGGGAGCTGACCGAGAAGTATCCGATCGTGGACTTACGCGTGTTCCGCCACCGCGGATTCTCGTCCTGCATGCTGGTGCTCGGCCTCGCCTTCGGCGCTTTCTTCGGCATCAACGTGCTGACGCCGCAATGGCTGGTATACAACATGGGCTACACCACCACCTGGGCCGGACTCGTGGTGGCATGGGGCGGAGTGCTCTCGGTCGTTTTCTCACCGGTCGCCGCGAGGCTTGCGAATCGGATCGACCCGCGCATTCTCATTTTTATCGGCTGCGCTTGGCTTGGCCTCGACACGTTCTGGCGTGCCTATGCGACTTCCGATATGAGCTACTGGGTCATTGTCATTCCGCTCTTCTTTATGGGGGTCGGCATGCCCATGTACTACGTGCCTCTAACCGGACTCGCGATGGGCTCAGTTAAAGAGGAAGAGACCGCCTCGGCGGCAGGACTCATGAATTTTGTGCGCACCATCTCCGGTGCCATCGCCACCTCACTGGTGACGACCTCCTGGCAGAACCGCACCATCATTGCACATGCCAAACTCGCAAACGTCGTCGATCCCACGAGCCAATTGGCCTCCTCGCTGCCTCCAGGCACGACGGGACAGATGGTCCGTGAGATGTTCAACGATCTTGTGACGAGTCAAAGCCTCACGCTCGCGACCAACGGACTAATGATGGTGATCGCTGTGGTCTTCGTCGCCGCTTCGGTAGCGATTGTGCTCGCGCCCAAGGCGGCTCGAACGGTCGATCCGGCCTCGGTCGGGCATTGATCCGGTTGGCGATTGCGCACGAAGGAACAAGCCATGCTCACCACGCGAAGCAGACACTATGGGTACTTGAAGGCGAAGACTCTTCGCTTCACGTGCGTGCTAGGTGCATTGTCACTCGTGGGATGTGCGCTCCCGCGTCGGGATGCACCCCCGATTCCATTCGGTGCGGCAACCCCTGTGGATTTTCCGGCTGACGTGCGTTTCCTCAGCACGGATCGGGCGAGCGTCGAGGCGAAATCCACAGTCGCTTTGCGGCGCTTGAAAAGCTCCTCCCAAGAGGGACCGCTTCGCGCTCTGGTGCTCTCGGGGGGCGGTGCGGGCGGCGCATTTGGTGCCGGGGTCTTGGTCGGACTCAGCCGACGGCAGGAGCGTCCGCAGTATGACGTGGTCACAGGCGTCAGTACCGGTGCACTGATCGCTCCTTTTGCTTTTTTGGGTCCGGACTGGGACTCACAGCTGACCGAAGCCTTCACGAGCGGGCAAGGTGCACAGATGAGTGTGCGCGGACTTCTCGCGTTGTCGATGGGTGCATCGCGCCGCAGCGCCGCCCTCGCAGCACTCGTCGACCACTACGTCACGCCGGATCTCATTCGTGCCGTCGCTCGAGAAGCAGGCACCGGTCGACTCCTGTGGGTGGCCACGACCGACCTTGATAAGGAAGAAACAGTCATCTGGGACTTAGGCGCCATTGCCATGCGCGGCGGCGAGTCGGCTCGCACACTATTTCGCGACGTCGTCGTGGCATCAGCAAGCATTCCGGGGGTGTTCGAGCCCGTGCTCATCCACGTTCAACAAGGAGGACGGCTGTACGATGAAATGCATGTCGATGGAAACGCGTCGGTCTCCCTCTTTATTGCACCCGCGGCAGCCTACTTTGCTTTACTCGATCAGCAGAGCCTTAAGGGCGCACGAGTGTACGTGTTGATCAATGGACAGATTATCGATGCGCCTGAGACGACCCCCTTTAAGCTCCGACCAATTGTGGCGCGCACGTTTTCAGTGGCGATGAAACACATGTCGAGGGCTCAGGTGGTCGCCCTCGATCAGTTCGCCGAGAAGTATCAGATGTCGGTTCAATCGACCTATCTACCCTATGACTATCCGCCGTACGGCTCGGCCGACTTTCGAGCATCGGCGATGCGTCCGATCTTCGAGTACGGTGCGCGATGCGCACAAAGCGGTCGCCTATGGAACACCCTCAATGAAACGATGGACACCCTCGCCGCCTCGGCGCCTGCCTCCAAGCGAAACGCGCCGGTGGATCGGCGAGTTGAGTGCCCGTTGCGCGACGTCGAGCTCACGGCGGAGGCTAGGCCATGAATGAAAGTCCAGGGTGCCGTGCCGTTGGGGTCAGTATGAGTGTTACGGAAGCTAGCGGATGGCTGCGCGATCACAGTCGCCGCGTCATGACCGTAGGCGTTATCCTGGCGCTCTTGTATCTCGGGCGTTCCGTGCTGATTCAGCTCGCGCTCGCCATCATGCTGAGCTTGTTGGTAGCCCCACTCGTGCGGGGGCTTAGGCGCATCCGCATCGGCAGGACCTCCTCAGTGCTCATTGCGGTTGTGGCACTCATCTTGTCGTGCACCAGTATTGCGCTCGCGCTCGGTACACAAATCGTACGCATTGCCGAGAGCCTTCCTCGATACGAATCGAATGTACAACAGAAGTTCAAGACGCTCGAGGAGGTAACTGTTGGCCCAATATTAAGGCTCACCAATGAAACAAGCCGGCTTACGGGAAACGCTCAATCCGCCCAGACCCTTCCCGTGCCTACCGGTGATGTAGAGCGCTCCCTGGCGCCAGCGCCTCCCGACCTGGCAGTGCGTCCGCCCCAGGAACTCGAGTCCCACCACCCGCTGCGGCTTTTATGGAAGCTCCTAAGAACCGTTTGGCACCCGATCCAGTTCGCAGGCATCGTGCTTCTAGTGCTTATTTTCGTGTTGCTCGAGCACGAATCCCTTCGCGATCGATTCATCCGCATCGCCGGCACCACTGACATACGCGGCGCCACTCTTGCGCTTAACGACGCGGGCGAACGACTCTCCCGGTATTTTGTTTCGCAGTTCGCCGTCAACTTGGCTTTCGGGCTCACCGTCTGGATGAGCTTGAGTGCGCTGCGCCTCCCGCAGGCCCTGCTTTGCGGAATTTTGGCCGGTGCGATGCGCTTCGTGCCCTACGTCGGTGTGGCCACGGCCGCGCTCTTTGCCGCCCTCCTTGCCATGGCCGTCGATCCAGGATGGTCTCTAGCGGTGTGCACCTTGGGTGTATTGATCCTGCTCGACATGATCGTGGGACAGGTGGTGGAACCTCATCTTTATGGTCACGCCACTGGACTATCGCCGCTCGCGGTGGTCTTGGGCGCGATACTCTGGAGCTGTCTGTGGGGTCCGGCCGGGTTGCTCCTGTCCACGCCCCTCACCTTGTGCTTGTTAGTTGCGGGGCGGCACATGAAAGGCCTCGGGGTGCTGGAGCTGCTTTTGGGCAATTCTATGACACTGACATTGCCGCAAAGATTTTACCAACGGGCGTTATCCGACGATCCGCACGAGATCCTGGCCGATGCGCGCGCGTTCCTTAAAACGGCCTCGCTCGCGGTGTACTGCGATCGCGTAATCATTCCGGCGTTGCACTTGGTACGGCTAGACGCGGAATCGGGCGCGACTACTCGGGATCAGCAACTGATGATTCGCCGCGTCATCGTCAATGTCACGACTGCGCTCAGCGGCAATAGGCGCAAGTTCACGCGCCATCATCATCGAGGCGCAGTGCTCGAGGAGGTGACTGCTGGTCGGTGGCTACGCCAACAGCGCGAGCACCTGAGTGGCAAATGGCAGGGCCCGCTCGGCGTGCCCCGGGGGTCTATCGTCATCTGCGTAGGTTTGGGCTCGCCTGCCGATGATCTTGCGACCGAGCTGCTCGTGCGTTTGTTGCGAAGCGAGAAAATAGATGCTCGGCATTTCTCGCCCACAGAGATAGACGCCGGGCTTCCGCGTGGTGCGGACCCGGACGGCGTCGCCATTGTTTTTTTGGTGAGCGCTTTCGCCAGCTCGGAACGCGACCGCGCCGAACCGGTCGGCCGGCAGCTTCAAAGGCTGGTACCCCAAGCCAATCTCGTCAGACTTTTTTGTCACGGTGTCACAACGCCACCAGGCAACAACTACGACGATCCCGGCTGCACTGTGAACTCTCTCGAACAGGCCATCGACATTTGCGCGTCCGCGCCGGAGCTACCTAAGCGAGACGCGATCAAGCCTCAAAGCGCAGGCGTAGTGCGAGCTGCATAGTTACGCGCTAACAGTATGAGAACTACCCGAGAACCCATCCTGGAATCGTCGGATGATAACGAGTAAGCCTTATCGCGAGTAGTAGCGGCGGCTTGAACCCTTTGTTTCGCGCACGAAATTCGACTATCGCCGCCAATTATCGTGGGTAACGCAAATTCCGTCGCCTCAGCCCCCGTTGCGCTGAGTCTCTGATTGATATAACCTATGAGCAGTTATATATTGGATGAGAGATCGCCAGGTGAATTTCAACATCTATCTCGATACCAAGATCGGAGCAGCGCTCAAGCGCTTGGCAAAGCGCCGAAAATTAACCCGCAACGCCCTCA
>JAXDQK010000138.1:0-7295 GCA_034667905.1 Gammaproteobacteria bacterium
CCATCAGCTCGGCAACGCTGACATTGTCTATACCGCGTTCGCGGAACAGGCGCGCCGACGCTTCGGTGATTGCAATTTTATTGTTGTCGGCTTGCTCTCGAGAAACACGCGGCACGAGGATTGATCCAGGGGAAATGAATATTGATGATACTCATCATATATAATACATGTCAATGATCATATATGCGCAGATAGAGAAAGCGGATGGCGGGCAAGCAAAGCACTGATTCGGTCGGCGACCAGCCGCGCCGCGGGAATCGTCTAGCAGTACCGTCCACGCCAGCGCGCCATTTTGCAGCCGGATACGGCCCTAGAGTTTCGCCGAGACCTGAGCAAAGAAATATCGGCCTACCACGTCAAATAGAGTCGAAGTCCCGGTGTACGTTGTTGCGGTTTGGGGCGGCGCTGTATCAAAGGCATTGTTCATTCCAACGGACAGCTTTACCTTTGAGCCAAGCGTAAAGGAAGCAAACAGGTCGAGATAGGTTCTGCTGGCAACATTGTTATCATTCGTAAAGAGAGGATCATAGGTCACATCGACCTTTGACTTGCCGATGTACCGAACCTTGGCGCTCGCGGATAACGGCGATGCGGCAAAAGTCGCCGTCAAATTGGCGCGCACCTTCGGCAAGGTGTAGTCACCGGCGCTTTGAATTGCATTTGACGGATGACTCGCATCAACGATGGACGTATTCTTCATGGTGTACGAACCCTCCAGCGCAAGCGTCAATTGGTTCGAGACCCGTAGAAAATGGCTTGGCAGATCGAACATATAGGCAGCGGACGTATCCACGCCCTCTGCCTGTAGAATCCCTATATTGAGCGGCTCCAACGATACCAATGTTATGGCGTTCTGTACGTTGCCCCCTGCAGAGTTGCCGCCGCCCCGTTGAATCAGCGAACATAACGACGCAGTCAGTGTCGCGCCATCGACGCAGCCATTGATAATTTGCTGCACCGGTAGTGTATTGATGGCCGACGTAATGTCGATGTCCCACCAATCGATCGTCCAGGTGAAGTGCGGCAGTATTCTGGGAGTAAGAACCGTGCCCACAGTCCAGCTCTTCGCCGTCTCCGCGGTCAGGCTCGAGTTACCGGCGACCAGCTCCGAGCGGCCCTCTGCGGCGAGCGGATCCACATAATTCGCCGGAACTCCGAGCTTGGCGCAATTTGCGGCACGCGTCGAAGAGCCTGCGTTGATGTAGACAGCGCTGCATGGATCATAGTAGTTGGTGAACACGCCGGTACCTCCCGGGCTGAATAGCTCGGTAAGATTGGGCGCCCTGACGCTCGTTGAGCGCGTTACGCGGAACCGAACGTCTTCCGTGGGCGCCCACTGGGCAGCCAACTTCCAAGCGGTGGTATGGCCAATCGTATTGTAGTCGGAGACCCGAACCGCAGCCTCGCCCTCTAGAGCTTTTGCGAACGGCAGATCTTTTAGGACGGGAATCACGGTTTCGAAGAATCCCTCCTTCACATTGAAGTTGGCGTAGCTTGACGGCGAATACGTGTTGAACAGCAAGCCTTCGCTTCCCAGGCCATCGGCGATCACAGTTTGACTTTCTTTGCGATATTCAATGCCCGCCGATACCGCGAGGTTGCCGGCGGGCAGGCGAAACACGGTGCCCGTTAGCTGTGAGCCCGCGACTTCCAGAGTATTGATGATGCGAGTCTGCGAGGTGTACAGGAAATAGTTGAGCGCCGCCTTGGTGGCAGTAACAGGTCCGAACAGACTCAGTGGTTGGCATCCGGCCGCCACAGCGACCGGATCCGCGCATATCGGACCCTTCGGACCTTCGATCACGTCAAGCGCTTGCAGGTAACGGCTCTTGATGCGCTCGTTCTGAAATTGACTGTCGTTGTTGTATTGACCGTAGTCATAGAAGGCCATCCACTTGAAATCAGCGCCGATGTTGCCGTCCAGCCGAGTTACGGTATCGAAGCTGTATCGGTCATTGACGCGCGTAAATTGTCCTTGATCGATATCTGTCCTGCCCACCGAGAGCGAGGTCTGGCCATTCTGCTGCATCAACGCGAGGGCCTGAGCCGGGATATAAGGGTTGTTGCCGTTTATGGTAAGGCCGTAGTCAAATGCCGGCTGCACCGGGAACGAGGTATTGGTATACGAAAATTGCAAATCCTCTGAGAGCTTGATACCGGCGCCAATGTCATAGCCGAAGTGCATTTGCGAGGCGAGCACCGAGAATTGTGGCCGCAATAACAGGAAATCCTGATTATTGAAACCGTCGCCGCCTCCTGTTCCAAGGTACGGCAAGGGTCTCGCACCGTTCTGGACAGGCCTTACGCTGCCGTCTTGATTGACGGTGTACTGAGTGTTGCCTATGTAGAATGCAGAACCGTAAGTCGTGTTCGGAAAGCGGCAACCAAAGTATTCGATGTTCGTGTAGGGATTTGAAGGAGTAACGTTGGCATTCGGAAAATCGCAATTGTAACTGCGGTCCCAGGGCCGACGTTCCGCCGGTAGAGATGTTTCGCGATTCCAGGAAATTCCAAACGTAAACTCGCCACGATCCTGCAGTGGTTGTCCATAGGTGGCGCTTACACTTTCTGTCGCATTGTCGCCGCGACTTGAAATTCCCGATCGGGCGCTCAGCTCAAGACCCTCAGCATGGTGCTTCAAAATGATATTGACCACGCCGCTCACCGCATCGGCACCATAGACCGAGGAGGCGCCACCCGTAATGATCTCGATTCTCTCGATCATATTGGCGGGGATCGTGCTGAGGTCTACCGCCGACGAAGAGCTGCCCCCCGACACACGGCGAAGTCCATCCACCAGCACCAGAGTGCGGTTGGTTCCCAACCCTCGCAAGTTAAGAAAAGTTGCGCCGGCGTCGGTGTTATAACCGGCTTGGTTGGTCGAGAGCCCGGTCCCTACTCCGAATTGAGAGTACTGATTGAGAATATCACCAGCATTGAGGAAACCGCTTTGCACAATCGCATCGGAATTGATTACGGTGATCGGCGTCGGTTGTTCCAGAGCGCCCCTGGCAATTCGTGAGCCTGTGACAACCAGCTCATCGAGCGGGGTTTCTTTTTTCTCGGGTGCGAAGTCGGCCGACGGATCCTTAACGCTGGCGGTGTCGTGGGCAGGACCAACCGAGGATGCCTGCAGGCTGGCCAAATGGAAGCCCTCCGGCAGCCCCCCTGGGACAGTCGCCGATGATTTTTCGTATGAGCCTTCGCTTTGGCCGTCGGTTCCCGAACCTTGCGACGGAAGAGTAATGAGCATCGCCCCACTCGAGTCGACAGTGACCTTGAACGAGGTGCCCTTAAGCAACTTCTGCAAGGCCCCGCGGGCCGACAGCGTGCCGCTCACGCCTCGCGTGTGCTGCGCTCCCACTTGTGCCGAGATATACACGATTTCCGTGCCGGACTGGCGCGCCAGTGCCTCAAGCGCCGTGACGAGGTCACCCGGCGGAATGTGTATCGGCCTTAGATCGTCGGCAAACGCCAACGACCCAATAGCCATCGAACAAGCGATGACGCTGGCGGCGCGCCACATTATTCCGTTCTGCATGCTTCATCCCTTCGTGTGAGCTTTTTGAATTCTTCGGCTTTAACCGGGACGTAGAACCAGAGCAGATCCACCCCTCGGTCTTCAAAATTATCCTGCTCGGTACGCGACGCCAGGCATTGCGCCTAGCGCTCCATCCTCATTGGTGGCGCAGGACGATTCGACTTTCGTTGTCTTCGACTCGGATAGGGAAGGCGTCGGCGAGCAGACGGACAAAGCCCTCGGCATTGTGTGTGCGAAAGTGGCCGCCGATGCGCATGGATCCTAGAACGGGATCTTCAATGTAAATTTGGCGAGTATTGTAACGATTGAATTCAGCCACCGCGTCGCTTAGCAAGGTTTCACGAAAGACCACGATGCCTTGGCGCCAACTTAGCCGTTCCTCGGCGTCCGACAGCGATTTATCCTGTACCAGTACGCCAGCCACCCCCGCCACAGCAACGCCGCCCGCAGAGATCAAGGCGACCTCGGCCGGATGATGCGGCTCGGAATGCTCAACGCGCACCCGCCCTTCCGTCACAATCACACGAACGTGGTTAGGTTCGCGCCTGACGGAGAATTTCGTGCCGACCGCAATCACGCGTTGATCGCCGACGCGCACGATGAAAGGGCGATTGTGGTCTTTGGCCACCTCGAAAAATGCCTCGCCCCTCTCCAAATCCACGCGCCGCTCGGTTTCGCTCAAGGCAACTCGGATATCGCTGTTTGTATTGAGCGTTACCGTCGACCCGTCTTTCATCGCAATGGCAGCGATGCCGCCTATCGCCGTGCGGTATGACGTTCCCTGATGCAACCAAGCGATCCACCCAACCACAACTGCGGCAAGACAAACCGCGGCAACAGAAGCGCCCATCATGCGCCAGACAGGTATCCTAAGCCGCTGGGTGTCTCGCGCTGCAACGTGTGCGTCCAAATTCTCGTGCCGCGAGAGGGGTGCCTCCGATTTTGCCGGCAGCAGTGTTCCCGGCCGATCGCCGGGAAGCAGCGCACCGTTTTTCGTCATTGCGGCAGCGAGCGCCTTGAGACGACCCGCTTGCTGCCAGGCTGCCTGGAGCCGGATGAATGCGACGCGATGCGCTGTAGACGCGGACAGCCACGCATGGAACTCGGCCTGGTCGGCGTCATTCCATTCTTCACGATCGCGGCGAACCAGCCAAGCTGCCGCAGCAAGTTCCATTTGTCTATGGGATCCCATGTTTTACCGCTATCGAGCCCTACACCAAGCCTCATTCACCTTTTGAACTGCCTCTTGGGTGTTGCCCGTTCTTTAGTCATCTCCAATCCCCGCTCCCCAAATAATGCGTCTGCAAACCGGCGCATCGCCTTTGCAATCTGTTTCTCGACCACGGTCTCGCCAATGCCAAGCCGCGTTGCAACCTCTCTTTGAGAGAGGTCCTCGATTCTTCTCATCCACACCACTTGGCGGCACCGCGGTGGCAATTGATCGAAGGCGCGCAACAGTGTGTGGAGATCTTCGTGCGCCATTGCATGATGCTCCGGTGATATTTCGTCTATATGGACGTTTAAAGACTCCAAATCCGCCCTTGCCTCGATGGAAACCACTCGGCTTCTGCGCAGCCGATCCGCCATGAGGTTGCGTGCAGTGGTGAATAGAAACGATTTAGGTGCGCGCGGTCGCTCGCGGGCCGCCGCTTCATATACGCGAACATAACTTTCTTGGCGCAGATCATGAATGTCATCCCGGTGATGCCAGCTGCGAGTCAGATACCGCACAAGTGAATCCTCGTATACGAGAATCTCTCGGGAAAACCACGCATCCAGGGAATCCGGCATGACGACTACACTACATGTAATGTCTTGGTCGCTGCTTTGCTATTTTTCGGTGTGCTCTATATTTATTTTAACGTGAGAATCAAGGGGTGGAAATTCGGTGCTCGTCCGTCCTAGTTGAAATGGGTCAAAACGGGGGTGACTGATATGCGGTGCCTTGCGATCGCGCTTGCGTTGATGGCGAATATTCCGGCAATCGGGGCCGGAACGCCGCAGGAGACAGACGAGCTGACGGCAACGGTAACCCGTATGGCCCGCGTCGGCTCTTGCATGTCGCCCAGCTTCTCCCCGGATGGGCAACGCCTAGCGGTCATCTGTGACCTGGGCGGCACGCCGCAGGTATGGATCACGGCAACCGACGGTGGTTGGCCAACTCAGGTAACGGCACTCGAGGATCCGGTCACGCGGGTCGATTGGTCGCCAGCTGGCAACTGGTTGGCGATATCAGTTGCACCAGGCGGCGGTATGAACACGCAAATCTATTTGGTACGCCCCGATGGAAGTGAGCTAAAGCGCTACAGCCAGGGCGGTAAGGACAATAATTGGCTCTCCCGTTGGACGCATGGGGGGTCGGCCCTCATGATCTCTTCCAATGTACGCAACGGTGCCTCTATGGACACCTACTTGTTAGGTGCGAATGACGGTCAGATGCGGCTGGTGTCGAGCAGCCCCGGCATGGATCAAATCGTGGACGCGAGCCGCGACGATGGCGCGGCCCTCGTGTCCCGCATGCAGAGCCGCGGCAACAACAATGTGTATTGGGTCGACACCGTCGCGCACTCCGAGGTCAACCTCACGACCCATGAGGGCCCCGGCACATTCGACGGCCGATTCGCCCCAGACGCGCATACCGCGTATCTCATTTCCAATAAAGATCGCGACCTTACGGCCTTCGGGAAGGAACGCCTGGGCCCACGCGGTGAAGCCGGAGCCATCGAGCTGCTGGCGCAACGCGCGGACGCGGAAGTCGCCGAGTTCGAGATCAATCCGGACGGCACAGAGGCAGCACTGATCTGGAATATCGCCGGTCGCTCGGAACTCGACTTCGTGGATTTGCGCAATGGCCAGGTCAAACACGGACCTGCATTGCCCACCGAGCTGGCTTATCACCCAAGGTACTCGCCCGATGGACGACGACTTGCGCTGGTACTAACAGGTGCGGCCGCTCCCGCAGATGTGTGGGTCTTAGATCGTCTCAGTGGCCATTTCCGCCAGATCACCGTCAGCCCACATGCGGGAGTCAATCTCGATGATCTAGTCCACCCCACACTCGTACGCTACAAAGGCGAGGATGGTGAGCCGTTGACCGCTTGGTTATGGCTACCGAAACGCTGGACCGCACCCGGACCCTGCGTGTTGAGTTTTCATGGCGGACCCGAAGGCCAGGAGCTACCCGACTTTCGAAGCGATTACCAAGCCCTGCTCGGACAGGGCATTGCCGTGCTCGCACCCAACGTACGGGGCTCGGGCGGCTTTGGCAAACGGTTCGTCAACCTCGACAACCAGCAACTGCGATTCAATGGAATCAAGGATATCAAGGCCTCGGTGGATTATTTGATGAAAAACAAGATTGCGGACCGGCAACGGCTCGGCATCATGGGCGGTTCTTACGGCGGCTATATGACAATGGCCGGATTAACCGAGTATCCGGATTTATTTCGCGCGGGCGCTGATTTATACGGTGTCGTTAATTTCGAGACCTTCTTCGCACATACCGAACCTTGGATGGCGGCGATATCGACCATCAAATACGGCGATCCGAAGACCCAGGCAGATTTGCTTCGAAAATTATCCCCCATCAATAAAATCGAGCGCGTCAGAGCCGCCACCATTGTGTTGCATGGAGCCAACGATACGAATGTTCCAGTGGTGGAAGCAGAGCAAGTGGTCGACAATTTGAAAAAGCGGGGGGTACCCGTGAAATTGGTGATGTTTTCCGACGAGGGGCACGGTTGGCGAAAGACTC